>JAMXLG010000332.1 GCA_024281135.1 Vulcanimicrobiia bacterium
AACATCTTCTTCATCGCGTCGGACTTCGTGATCAATCAGCACGCGCCGGTGTGGCTGGTGCTGCGCTTTGTGATCTATCGCATGCCGCAGTGTACGCCCATGGCGTTTCCCTTTGCGTCGCTCTTTGCGGGTTTGCTCGCAATGGGCCAGTTGATGGGGCACAACGAGGTAACGGCGATGCGCGCATCGGGCATTTCGGTCTGGCGCATCGCGCTGGGTCCCCTGATTTTCGGCGTGCTCGCAGCCGCCACGTGTTATTGGATCAATGAAACAATCGCGCCGCAAGCGGTCGATATTTCCACTCGCAGCTTCTATCAAATCGTCTATCACGCCGACTCGCTGCCCGCCGAGCAACAGATTTTCCGCAAAGATACGACGACGGAGACGGTCTACTACGTCGGTGAAGTGATGCCTGACAACACGACGCTCGAAGGGGTGCAAATATTCGAAGCGCCGCGCACGCAGCAGTGGAGCGAGACCATGCAAGCCAAGACCGCGACGCTCGCGGACGGCTACATGATTTTGCATGCTCCGGTCGTGTCGAAATACGACCCGAAGGGCGACCTCACCAAGCAGAAAACGGACAAAGATGTCAACGTCCCGCTGCCGAGCGGCGAGACCGCAAAAGAATTTCTGAGCAGCGTGAACTCCGATTCGTGGACGATGTCGAGCGCGCGTTTGCGCGAGCAAATCAACGCGCTCGAGTCGCAAGGCATCGGCGGAACGGCGCTCGGCGTTCTCAAGGTCAATCTTGCAAACAAGACGGCGTGGCCGTTTGCCTGCATCGTCGGCGTCTTGCTTGCGGTCCCGCTTGCCATTCGCTTCGGAAACCGCGGCCGCTCGATGGGTGCGGCAATGGCGGTGTTCGCGTTTTTCGTGTACTACTTGCTCGTCACTGCTGCGTCGGCGTTCGGACGCACGGGATTCATGGACGCAACGCTCGCGTGCTGGTTGCCGAACATCATCATGAGCATCGCCGGCATCACAATGCTGTGGCTCGAAGATCCGCTGATTCCGTTGCGCCCGCGGTTCGTCGCGCTGCGCCAGCCGCCACGCCCCATCGAGCAGTAGCCACCGGCATCGTACTCCTTTACTCTAAGATGGCCGACTCGGCGTCATCCGTGTGCGCAAGCCAAAAATCGAACGACGCGCGTGCTTGCGCTTCCAACATGTGGTCCCCGCGAACGATATCACGATCGAGCTGTTGACGTAACGTTGAACGCTCGCCGTAGTTCGCGTCAATCACGATATCTGCACGCATGAGCGAATCGAGCATCTCGGGCTCGAAGCGAACTTTCGGTGGCAGCGTACTGATCACGATCTCCGGCGGATTATCGTACGGCCATTCCTTCGCTTCATATTGGCTGCACGCCGCCGCTACTTTTTCGCGGTCGCGACCCCAGACGAACAGGTACGCGTCGTTCTCTTGGAAGTGCGCAAGAATCGCGCGCGCCGTCGCGCCGTACCCCAGCACGCCGATCCGCTTGAGCGAGATCGGTTCTTCGAGCAACGCTTCTAAGGCATCACGCGCGCCAATGCCGTCGGTATTGTGGCCGATGATTTCGCGGCCAAAGAAAATCGTATTGACGGCTTTTGCACGTTCTGCTTCCTGTGTGAGCGAATCGCAAGCTGGAAGCACTTCTTCTTTCAACGGATACGTAACATTGCAGCCGGTGTACCCGTCCAAGCGCATACGCCGCACGACGGTGATCGCGTTGGGCTCAGGAACGCGTATCGCGACATAACTGCCGTCGATCTCTTCGTCACGTAAGAAGCGCCGGTGGATCTCAGGACTGCGGCTGTGTTCCACCGGATCGCCGATTACCGCCAGTTTCATCCCGCCGGCCGCTCCGGCAGCATCAGCTTCTCGAAGAACCGGAAGACTTTCGTAATCGGGAAATCCTTCGTTTCAATCGGTTCGGTGAGAATCGTGTAGAGGCCGCACAGTTTTCCGGATAGCACGTCGGTGAAGAGCTGATCTCCCACGACCGCAATTTCCGGACGCGGCAGCGCCAGCATTTTGACCGCCCGCATGACGCCGAACGGCAGCGGTTTGAGCGCATTGGGGATGCACGGAATGCGCAGTTGGTTCGCGATGCCGGTCACGCGCGTCGTGAAATTATTCGAGACCATCACCATCTTGAAGCCGCGATCGTGCGCGCGTTCCATCCAAGCCAGGTGATCGACGCAGAGTTCCGTCTGCCGGAACCCCATCAGCGTGTTATCTAGGTCGACGATCAGCCCGCGAAAACCCAGCTCTTCGAGGTGCTCGTGCGGCACATCGGCTAGGCGTGAAACGTAGCGGTCGGGACCTAACATGGCCTCAGGGTTCCCAGCTTATCCCCGGTATCCTCGGAACGGTCCACAGGCCGCTCGCAAGGATTGCTTTTCATTCGCAGCGCCTCCGCCGGTTTTCGACCCAATCCACAATCTGGCCACAAGGAGTTGCATCCCCAACCCCCATATCTTGTGTTTACTATCCTGGTATGCCACAATAGGTATCCCACCGGGCCCCTTTGATTTCTCGCCCGAGTTCTTACTTACGGGCGAACAGGTGTTCGATGGAACCTGCGCCGAAGGAGCAACGCATGAAGTTTCGCCGCCTCTATTCCGCCCCCGGCGACCCATACGCGGGACTATCGTTCGAACCCCGCACGTCACGGATCGTCAACCCTGACGGATCGGTGATTTTTGAAGCCAAAAACGTGATGGTACCAGAGGGCTGGAGCCAAGTCGCGGTAGACGTGCTCGCCCAAAAGTACTGCCGCAAGGCCGGCGTCCCGACGTCGACCGTTCGGGTGGCCGAAGAGGATGTCCCGGAGTGGCTGTGGCGCTCCGAAGCCGCGTCCGACTCGTCGTTCGGCTCGGAACTCGACTCGCGTCAGGTCTTCAACCGTCTCGCGGGCTGTTGGACATATTGGGGCTGGAAGTACGGCTACTTCGATACCGAGGACGACGCGCGCGTCTACTTCGATGAAATGGCTGCGATGCTCGCGCGCCAAGTCGGCGCGCCGAACTCGCCGCAGTGGTTCAACACGGGCTTACACTGGGCGTACGGCATTTCCGGCCCGGCGCAAGGCCACTATTTCGTCGACCCACGCACCAATGAAGTTGTGAAGTCTTCGAATGCCTACGAGCATCCGCAGGTCTCGGCGTGCTTTATTCTGTCGATCGAAGACGACTTGGTTAATGAAGGCGGCATCTTCGACGGCATCGTGCGCGAGGCGCGCATCTTCAAAGGCGGCTCCGGTTCGGGTGCCAACTTCTCGAAGATTCGTAGCGCCGGCGAGAAACTCACAGGCGGCGGCACGTCGAGCGGTTTGATGTCGTTCCTCAAGGTCTTCGATCGTGCTGCCGGTGCGATCAAGTCCGGCGGCACGACGCGCCGCGCGGCCAAGATGGTCGTGCTCAACGCCGATCACCCGGACATCGAAGAATTCGTTACGTGGAAAGTGCGCGAGGAACGCAAAGTTGCGGATCTCGTCATTGGTTCGCGCATCCTCGAAGAACAACTCAACGCGATTCTCGCAGCAGCGCACGACACACGTATTCCGGAAGCTGCGCGCCTCGATCTCGCGCTCAATCCGCATTTGCGTACCGCAGTGCGTAAAGCGCTTGGGATGGGCGTACCCAGCGGCGCCACACAACAGGCGCTCGACTACGCGCGTCAGGGTTATAAGCGCCTCGAAATCGACCAGTACGACACGGGCTGGGATTCCGAAGCGTACGGAACGGTCTCGGGTCAGAATTCCAACAACTCGGTGCGGCTGCAGAATTCGTTCTTCAACGCGCTCGATAAGAATGAGGACTGGCACCTGATCGCACGCACGACGGGCGACACGGTCAAGACGATCAAAGCGGCGGATCTCTGGGAGCAAATCGGACTTGCCGCATGGCAGTGCGCCGATCCCGGTCTGCAGTTCGACGACACGATCCAAGAGTGGCATACGTGCTCGAACGACGATCGCATCAACGCGACGAACCCGTGCTCGGAGTACGTCTTTATCGACGACACCGCATGCAATCTCGCATCGATGAACCTCGTGAAATTCGAAACGCCGCAAGGCGGATTCGATGCGCAGCGCTTCGCCGAAGCATCGCGGATTTGGACTACGACGCTCGAAATTTCCGTGACGATGGGCCAGATGCCGTCGAAGGCGATTGCCGAGAAGAATCACGGCTATCGTACGCTCGGCCTCGGCTACGCAAACCTCGGAACGCTGTTGATGCGCATGGGTCTCCCGTACGATTCGGAAGAGGCGTACGGCTGGTGCGCCGCGATCAACGCGCTGATGACAGGCGCGGCGTATCGTACGTCGGCCGAGATGGCGCAACAGCAAGGCGCGTTCGCACGCTTCGAAGCGAACCGCGAACCGATGCTGCGCGTTATTCGCAATCACCGCAATGCTGCGTATGACGGTTCGCTCGGCCAGTACGAAGGCTTGAGCGTCAGACCGGTGACGTATGCGCCCACGCTCTTCACGCAAGAAACGTGGGCACTAGCACGCCGCATGTGGGACGATGCGCTCTCGATCGGTGAGGTCGCGGGCTTCCGCAACGCGCAAACTGTCGTCATCGCGCCGACGGGCACGATCGGTCTCGTCATGGATTGCGATACGACGGGCATTGAACCCGACTTCGCATTGGTCAAATTCAAGAAGCTCGCCGGCGGCGGCTACTTCAAGATCGTCAACCAGTCGGTCGACGTCGCGCTGCACCGCCTCGGCTATTCACAAGACCAAATCGATGCGATTGAAGCGTATGCGAAAGGAACCGGTACGCTGAACGAAGCGCCGCACATCAACCGTGCGACGTTGAAGGCAAAGGGCTTCGACGATGAGACGATTGCGCGCGTGGAGGCGGCGCTGCCGGGTGCGTTCGAACTGCCCTTTGTCTTTAATAAGTTCGTCCTCGGTGAAGAGTTCTGCAAAGACAAACTCGGCCTCACGAACGAGCAGCTCAACGACTGGAACTTCTCGATCCTGCGCGACGGCCTAGGCTTCAACGCATCACAAATCGAGGAGGCGTCCGCGCACATCTGCGGTCGCATGACGCTCGAAGGCGCGCCGTATCTCAAAGACGAGCATCTGCCGGTCTTCGATTGCGCGACGCCTTGCGGCAAGCACGGCACCCGTTACATCCGTCCGGTCGCGCATATCGAAATGATGGCTGCTGCACAGCCGTTTGTCTCGGGCGCGATCTCGAAGACGATCAATCTCCCGCAAACAGCAACGATCGCCGAGGTCAAGGACGCGTATCGCTACAGCTGGGAGCGCATGATCAAGGCAGTCGCGCTCTATCGCGACGGCTCGAAGCTCTCGCAGCCGCTTGCAGCAAGCTACGATCTCGGCGGCGACATCGCCGTCGAGGAAGAAACGGCCGTCGCAAGCGCGCCGTTCCAGCAACCGCTGCAAGTCGCGGAAAAGATCGTCTATCGCTATATCGCCAAGCGCCGCCGCATGCCGGAACGCCGCAGCGGCTACACGCAAAAAGCGGTCATCGGCGGACACAAAGTCTATCTACGCACGGGCGAATACGAAAACGGGCAGCTCGGTGAGATCTTCATCGATATGCACAAAGAAGGCGCCGCGTTCCGTTCGTTGATGAACAACTTCGCGATCGCGGTCAGCCTTGGTCTGCAACACGGCGTCCCGCTCGAAGAGTACGTCGAAGCGTTCACGTTCACGCGCTTCGAGCCGAATGGTCCGGTCGTCGGGCATCAAAACATCAAGATGGCAACGTCGCTCCTCGACTACATCTTCCGCGAACTTGCTGTGAGCTATCTCGGCCGCTACGATCTCGCCCACGTGCAACCGTCAATGGAGATGGATGCAATGGGCGTCGAGGGAAGCGAAGACTACGTCGCCGAGGAAGCCGGCCCGACGCACGTGCGTCCAGCAGGCGTTGCCGAGCAATTCCATCCGGTCTCGACGCATCTGCGTCCGGGTTCGGAAGCAAAGGGCAGCGCTGCAACTGCGGAGCCGCCGATGCATACGCCCTCGATGCATGATACCGTTACGCCTGCACCGCATGCGGCAACGGCTACGGCAGTGATGTCGAAAACACAAGCAGTGAATGCGGCGAAGGCAAAGGGCTACACCGGTAACGCTTGCGGTGAATGCGGCCAACTAACTATGGTTCGCAACGGTGCTTGCGAAAAGTGCGATAACTGCGGCGCCACGAGCGGATGTAGCTAAATATCTAAAACTGCCGGCTCCAAAATCGGGCCGAATGTACTCGAGGAACAGAAAAGAGCGTCGCAAGAGCGGCGCTCTTTATTTTTCCCGGCTGCTTTCGATTTCGGCCCCTTCCCTTCGACGAGTAGGTAGAAGCTAACCGAACGATAAGGAGACCCAATGCGATTCTTGGTCATGGTCAAACCGAATGAGGACGAAATTGCGCGCTACGAACGAGGCAGCTTCCCCGAGAACTTCGGCGACAGCTTGGAAAAAATGGGCGCATTCAACCAAACGCTCATCGACGATGGCATGCTCCTGGACATGGGAGGCCTGAAGCCGACCTCCAAGGGCCTCCGCATCGACTACTCGGGTGCGAAACCACAGATTACCGACGGACCCTTTACGGAAACAAAGGAGTTGGTAGCCGGCTTCTGGCTGCTCGAAGCGCCCTCGAAGGAAGAGCTTGCCGAGCGCCTCTCGCAGTGTCCGTTCCCTTACGGCGAAACGATCGAAATCCGTCCGTTGTATTCGGACGAAGAAATCAAGGGGTTCATCCAGTAGGAATGCCAATTGCGCGTTACGGTAGCAGCTTTTCGCGCTCTACCGCAGCGCGCTGCACGGCAGCGCGCCCTAAATGGGTTTTTCCATTCGCACGACTTCGATAGAGCGGCCATTTCTGAGATGCACTTCTATTCTTTCACGCTGCGCATAGCCGCGAGCCTCGTAGAACTTCACACCGGTGAGCGTCGCAGCCATCTCGAGCCGCTGAAATCCCGCAGCGATCGCAGCTCGTTCGCATGCCTCAAGAATCAGCGTCCCGACGCCGCGCCGAGCCCATGATGGGTGCACGAAGAATGCACGAATCTTCGCCGGCTCGCGTGCTGGATCGAGAAACAACTCCTCGCGTCCGTGCCACTGATCGCCGCCGAAAAGCGTCCTCCGGCGGCTCCAGCCACCGCAACCGGCGATGTTCGCGTGCCGCGTCCCTTCGGCCGGGACTTCCGCCGCGAAATAGGTGCCGTCATCAATTAACGATGTGTCGACACCATACACGTCAGCGATGGAGGCTTCAATATCGTCAGCGGTATAATCTCCCGCCTGCAGCGCGCGAACGGATGACTCGATAAGTCGCTGCAGCTCTGCGACATCTTCTTGTTTCGCTAGACGAATACGAGCCTGAACCGGCACGGTATGGCAATGCTCCTGGTTGTTCGTCAAACCTCCACAGGTCTACCGAACCACCAATGATG
>JAMXLG010000333.1 GCA_024281135.1 Vulcanimicrobiia bacterium
GTTTCCGGCAGCGGCGAACGTTGCAGCGAGCGATATCCGGAAAAGAGGTGCGTGGGGATGTAATGGACGGACGTGCCGATGTTTTGTTCCGTCATGGATTCGATCACGCGGTCGCGATCGACGCCCGTTTTCGTCTCGTCGATCATCACGACAAACATGCACCAGCTGTGCACGTCGCCGTCTTGCTCGGGAAGCGCTTGCAACGACACGCCTCGCATTGACTCGATTGCCTCGCGAAAGCGCGCTGCAAGTTCATGACGCCGGCCTTGCAAGCGATCGAGGCGCTCCAATTGCGTTCGTCCGAGAGCTGCTAGCGGATCTGCAAGGTTGTATTTGAATCCCGGCGAGAGCACATCATAACGCCACGAACCGCCTGCGCTGTAGCGCTTCCATGCATCTTTGCTCATGCCGTGTAAACCGAGTATTCGCGCGCGCTCCGCGAGGGACGCGTCATTGGTCACCAGCATACCGCCTTCCGCGGTCGTGAGATTCTTCGTCGCATAGAAGCTATAGGCGGCGGCGGCGCTGCGCGTTCCGGCCCACTCTCCTGCGTCGAGTGTGCCCGCCGCGTGCGCTGCATCTTCAATCAGGGCGATACCTCGTTCGCGGGCAAATTCTGCGAGCGATGCAATGCCGAGCGGCCGTCCTGCATACGGCATGCTGATGATCGCCTTCGTACGATCCGTTATGACCGCTTCGAGCGTTTCTCGAGTAACCGAAAGTGTTCGCGGATCGATGTCCGCAAACACGGGTGTAGCACCCAGTTCGAGCGTACATTGCGCGCCTGCAACGAATGTGAGCGAGGGCGTGACGACCTCATCGCCCGCACCTATGCCGAGCGCTGCCAGCGCAACGTGTAGTGCCGCCGTGCAGCTATTGAGCGCGATTGCATGCTCGACGCCGCAGCGCTGCGCGAATTCCCGTTCGAACTCCTTGACGTTTGGACCGCTCGTTAGCCACCCATTGCGAAACGACGTCGCAATCGACTCGATCTCAACCTCGTCGAGCTGCGGTTTGCAATATGGGAGAAACGACGTTCTCACGCTGGACGCCTCCTTTTTCAAGTTCCGCATTACGCACGATCATAGCGAGCATGAATGCGAGCCATAAGTATTTATAGACAAGTGTGCCGAGAAAGAGCCCGCAGACGAATTGCCCGATAATTGCGGCTTCAACCGCGATTCGCAACGGGTAGAGATCCGAGCGTTCCGGTATCGTACGAAGCGCACGTAATTGCATCCACCACGCGTAGAGGAATGCGATCAGGCCAGCTGCGCCCAATTCCACAGCAACCCACAGCAAGTTGTTGTGCGGTGCGATCGTAAAGTGTGCCCCCTCGACGATCTTCATCGACGCGAACGCCGGGACACTCAAAAATGCATCGTTGTATCCGACGGAAAAGTTTCCGGCGCCCCATCCAAAGATCGGATGCCTCGAGAAGGCTACGGCTCCAACCCGCCAGATAGCGAGCCGGCCGGATCCTTGCGTTGCGCCAATGAGCGCGAAGCGCGCAATAACATTCGAAAATGCAGCAAGACCAAGTCCCCCACCGGCAAGGGCAAGTCCGATGATCATCATCCGCTTGCGCGAACGCCAGATGAGCACCCCAAGAACGACCGCCGACGAGACGACGCCGCCGCGCGACCCGGAGACCAGTATGCCGATACCAATAAGCGCGATCGCTGCCACGGAGAAGACGCGCAACGAGAGACGCTTCGCTTCGACAAAGGCTGTGACGGCGAGCGCCAGCGGCACCAGCAACGAAGCCGCAAAGTGGTTCGGGTCGATCTTGCGTCCCTCGTCGCCCGCCCGAATGACCAACCGGTCCTCGGAAGTCAAACCTTGTCCGGCGTGAAACAGATATGCGCCGTACGCACTCGCGATAATTCCACCGATGATAATTGCGACAATAATGATCCCCAGCGATTTCCGGTCGATCGGCGTGAACGAGAGCAATGCATAGAGCGCGAAGAGGCTCAGTAGCGCACCGACCTGCGTAATGGCCGCCACGGAGTCCGTGGCCCATGAGAGCGAGACGAGCGACAACAGCAAAAGCGGCAGCCATGACAAGATCGCCTTGTCGGGGACGACATGGCGACGCATCAGCAACATTCGGAGAGCAATGGCGCCTGCGGATGCAAGTCCGAGCAGTTTCGTCATCGTTCCAAACGCATCGATCGTCAGTAAATTGTCGAATGGGACAAGCACCAAATAGAGTGTGAACGGAAAGACGATTGGGGCTGTGAACGCAGCATAGAGCGCAATAGGCCCAAAAGCTGCGAGCAGCGCGAGGGCAATTCCCGTCTTCGTTCCGCCGAGCGCAATAGCTCCCCACGCGCACAGCAGAAACAATACGATGATGAACGCCGTCACCCGTGGACCAGGCTGTGAAAGCGCGCGCAAGCGCAGTGTATTAGACAGCACGGTGGCGGAGCACCTCGAAGGCGGTCTTCACGAGGCAGAACAGGTACAGCGACACAGAGTAGTTCGCGACGTAGAACAGGTCGTACGGAAGCACCTGTTCGAATTGCGCCGGCGTGAAGTTACGGTCGAATTCGATTTGCGCCCAACCCGTGATTCCCGGCGGAATCGCCTGACGGTCTTCATAGAACGGGACGGTGCGAACGAAGCGGTCCGCATATTCACTCATCTCGGGACGTGGGCCGACAAGCGACATCTCCGCGCGAAGAACATTCCAGAGCTGCGGTAGCTCATCGAGTGACGTACGGCGTAAAAAGCGTCCGACTTTCGTGATACGTTCGTCGTCTTCGTTGGCCCATTCGTTCCCCGCGCCGACGCGCATCGTACGGAACTTGAACATCCGGAATTCGCGGCCGTCGACGCCGACGCGATGTTGCAAGAACAGCACCGGACCATCGCGTTCCGACGCGATGGCAACGGCGCAGAGTAAAAGCACCGGAGATAGGATGATCGTCAGCGCTGCTGCGAGCACGAAGTCGATTCCCGCGATCGTGGTTCGCAAAATCGGATTGCGAGGTCGGCGTCGGTTCGCCACGGTGAGGAAACTGGTCGTCGCGATCGCCGGTTCTCTGCCGCGCCGGTGCAACGTCAGTCCGGCGGCGGCAGCCGCACCGACGATCGACCAGACCACTACTACAATGGCGGCAACCCACCACTCGACGGCAAAGAGTGGAACGAGAACGGTAAGCGCGACGGCGGCGACAAAACTTATGGACCACGTAGCGTACCACTCATCGTGAGGCGTCGCTGCGTACGAATGGCGGTAGCGTCCGAGGAGCGCTGCGCAAAGCAGGATCGTCAAAACGCTGAGCCACGCGCCGCGTGCCAAATTAAAGGGCGCCGAGATCGCCACGAGTGCGACTGCGACGATTGCATCCGCGATGAATAGTCGTACACCCTCGGCGCCGAGCGCCTCGGGAAGTGCTGCATGCGACGCGTGTGTGTCGTAGTCGTGCTCGTGAGCGCGTGCATAGATCATGATGCGTGCCTCATTCTTAGAACGTTTCGTAATGTAAGATACGCGCGGTACGCCGGTGTTCGATTCGAAATACGATTATAGGCAATAGCGGTGGCGCCGAGGTCTGTCTTGAAGCGCTCGACTCCACTCAAACCCTCGCTCGCACCTAGGTTATACCAACGAACGCCTCGTTCACACGCGCGTTCGATCAAACGTGCATTTAGTGCGTTGCTCGGGCGGTAGCGGGAGAACTCACGGCGCATGGCAGCTGACCAAAAGAACAGCTCCTGCGCTCCGATGAGAACAATACCGCCGGCGATCGCCTCGCCGTCGAGCATCGCGAACCACAGTTCAACATCTTCGCTCCCATAATGCGCGACGGCGTCTAAGAGCGGGCGCGAAATCGTTGGACGCTCGAGTCCCCAACCGGCGCTCGCTTCTTCAAGCATCGCGTAATATGTGTCGAGGCCACGCGCATCGGTCGTATGACGCTCGCACGTGACGCCGCGTCGAATCGCTTGTCCGGCCATCCGTCGCGTCACTCCGCGCATGCCGGAGAGAGCGGTTTCGAGTCCTCGTGCGCAATCGATGACAGCTGTTTCGTACGTGGTACATTCGAAGCCGTCGGTGTCAGGCTGATCCGCAAGCGGCCATGCCGTAAACGAAAAAGCGCCGGCGTGCGAAGCCGCTTCGTGGAGCACCTCGGTAGCCGCCTTTGCATCCGCGGGAACGCCTGATTCATCGAGAACGCAGCTGTATCCGCCGAGCGGGAAAGCTTCGATCGTCCGTGGACGCATCCGGCTGCGAGAACGGATCGCCGGAACGATGTACGTCTTTCCTTTATAAGCGATAGAAAGCGGCGCGGCTTCAACATGTGGAAACGCGCGCTCGAGCGCCCGTGCGAATGCGGGACGCGCGAAGAACGTGGGCGCGGGTGCGTCACGGTCGAAGCGTTCCCACGCGTCTATTCCGACGTTCATCGGTGCGCCTCCACCGGGTTGAAGGGCTGCACGTTCATCAATGGCGAGGTGTCCCAAAATGTCGCGATGCGCTGGAGGCAACGGCGGACGTCATACGTTTCTTGTACGTATCGTTCTGCGTCAGTTTGAAGGTGCAATTCGCCGCGCAGATGCAGGTCGAGGAGCCGCTCGACCGCGCCTTCGCAATCCGCATACGTGCGCGCAAGCGTCCCGAACGGAAAACTGCGCGACCAAATCAGATGCCGTCCATAGCTCAGCGCTTCAAGCGCCATCAGCGAGAGTCCGTCGTGACGTGTAAAGCGCAAGAGTGCCGATGTCCGCGCGTAGATATCTGCGAGATCGCCCTTCCACCCAATGATTTCCACGTCTGCTCCGGGCGGGACAAATACATTGCCGCCTCCGACGACGAGAAACGTAATCGGTCTGCCGGCAAAGTGGCGAAAGAGTCGCTCGTACTCTCTGCGACCGTAGAAATCACCACGCGAACGGGGGACGTAGAGGAGCAGCGTGAAGCGTTCCGGGAGCGGCGGAATGCGATCCGGGATGTGGACTTGCGGCGGCAACGGAGCGATCGATGCGCGAATACCGTACACCGCGAGCTCATCCACCATCCAATCCGCTTCGGCTAAGTGCCGGACGTTGTCGCTTAGACAGAAACGCCGCACGACCGGATCCGATTTGAGCGCTTCAACGTCTGAACCGACCCAGTGGACGACACGGCGTTTTCGAGTAAGCAGTGCAACGAGATGCAGCCAACGATCTGGTATCGGCGAGCCGATGCAGTACCAGACGTCGGCATTCATCAGCCGGACTGCCGAAAAGAGGCGCGACAAGCGCGTCGTTCCACGAAGAACATGCGGTTCCCAATCGGGTGTAGCCCATCGCGCAGCACGCGCAACTTTTGCACCAAAGAGCGGAAATCCGGATATTACAACCGACTTCTTCCGCGTATCGAGTGCAGGGAGTGCCTCCTGGACGCTGCGATCGAGCACCGCTTCAAAGCGCGACGCGATCTTGTCGCGCGAGAACTCCTCACGCACGAATTCCATGCCTGTGCGATTCAGTTCGAGCTTCCCACGCTTGTGCTGTTCATGAAAAGTGCGAAGCAGATTGATCGCTTCCGTAACCGATGCGACCTGATGAACGCCGGGGAAGTCGTACGTCCAAATCACATGCCGTCCGCGTGCTAAGGCCTCGAGCACCAGCATCGACTTTCCGTCGTGCTCCGGCATACGCAACAGGACCGTTGAAGTGTCGAGCACGTGCGCCATGTTCTGCACATAGCCGAGGAAACGGACGTTGGGTGGTGCTGCAGCATTCGCATGACCATCGCCGACAACGTTAAAGACAATCTCGGGGCACGCGCGCGCAACGGCGTACACGCTCTTCTCGCCATAGAAGGCCCGTCGTGGTTCGGGCAGGTAGGTTACCACGCTGAAATCCCGTGACAACGGCGCCGCTTCCGCCGGCGTCTCGACGGCGGTGACGGGATTGTACGTAGCTTTGATACCGATCTCACGCAATTCGTCGACGAGCCACGCGCCGTCGGCGATATTGATGTACCCGTCGTCCTTGATGATTTCCAAAGTCCCTGGATCGCCGGCGGCCGTCAACACGTCGCTTCCGGCCCAGATGACGATGGTCGGAACGTTATAGTGTCGAGCGGGCTCTGCTACCGCAGCATCGGGACCCGGTCCGCTAAAGGAAATCAGTGCATCGCAGCTGCGCATCTCAAGCAACGAACGCAACCGGCCGAGATACGATTCACCTATGTACTCAAGCGTCCACTTCTTTGACCGCTCGTTGATGAGTTCCGCGAGATAGCGCCCATAATAAGGAAAGCCGACAACGACGCCTCGGCGTTTGCCCTTTGAACTCATACGTTCTCAACGGCCCGTTCGAGTTCGGGAGCGGTGGTCGGACCGACGATGATCCGCCGCACTTTACCGTTGTGCACGATCACTGTCTCCGGAATAATGCGTGCGCCGAGCAAGCTGGTCGTGGAACTCGTTGAATCGATGACGACGGGATATTCGATGCCGCGTGTTGCGATAAAAGATGACACGCGCCCGGCAGGTTCACCTTGATCGATTCCGACGAAGCGGACGCCGCGCTTCTTGAGGTCATTGTGCGCTCGAAGTAGATCGGGAAGTTCCGCGTTGCATGGCGGGCACCACGAAGCAAAAACGTTGTACACAATGGTACCCTGTTGATTGAGGGTCGCAGGCGTGCCGTCTAAGTTAGCGAGATCGAGTTCGGGAAACGCCGAGCCGGGACGTGCTGCCACCGGAGTCGACCGCAAGCCCAATGCGTGAGCCGCGTGCGAGAGCAGCGGTCGCCCTGGGCCTGCGGCGAGGGCGAGCGCAATCAGCAGCACAGCGAACAGTGCAGCGAGCGATCTATATGGCATGGCTCATTCGTAACACGGCGGTGCAGCACGCTTGCCTGCCCTTATTTTCCCGTTCAGCGTGGGCTTTTCGCCATTGCCGCTTACAAGCTTAAGCCCGGTACAGTGAGAACGACCTCCTAAGCTTGCTGGAAATCGATGTCACTACGCAACAAGCTCTTTGCCGACGGCCTCTACACGTTCATCTTCCGCATGGCCAACATGGGCGCGGCGGCCGCGCTCGGTATTCTTACCGCACGCCTGCTAGGGCCGCATGGCCGCGGCATATACGCCCTTCCGGTTGTCGCCTTCTCGGTCGCGACCGCGGCGTTTCCCGGGCTCACGAACGCGACGACCTATTTCCTATTGCGCCGGAACGCCGGGCGCAACATCGTGCCCGCGAGTTTAAAATGCATGGCGCTCTTTATGGCCGGAGCGATACCGGTCATCATCGCAGTTGCATACGGAACGCACTCCTTGTGGGCGGCTGTGCCGGCGATTCTTGCGCTCCCCGCTCCTGCAATTCTCGGCATCGTTAACGGCTTTCAGGTTGGCATCGATCGCGTACGGGCGGTGACGACCCTTGCGGTCTTCAACACGCTCTTTCAATTAGCGGTGATGATTGCCGCGTTCGCCGTTCTCGGTCATCAGCCGTTTGCAGCCATTACGTCATGGGTCACAGCGACGGATCTGTTCGCATTGGGCGCACTCGTATGGCTTCTGCGAGCCTCGCGTTCACTTCCGCAGGGGAACGTAAGCGTTCGGGAGTTTGTCGGATATGCGTTGCGCGTCGGCGCCGTGTCGTTGATATCGCTGCTGAACTATCGCGCCGATGTGTTTATCGTTGCCGCGCTCGGCGGGCCGACGCTCCTCGGGATGTACACGCTCGCGGTTACGGCGGCCGAGATGCTACTCGCCGTGACGCAAGTGACGGCGAGCGTCAGCTCGCCACAAATCGGCGGGATGGCATCGCCGCTCGCTGCCGCGCAATTAACTGCAAAGCTCGTGCGCAACAACGTCATTATCGCGGCCGTTACCTGCGCGCTTCTCTGGGTTTTGGCTCCGATCGCCGTCGGCATCCTTTACGGACGCGCGTTTTTGCCGATGATTCCGGCATTTCGCATTCTGCTGATCGGCGTGTTCGCAATGTCCCTCGGCAGCCCGATGTCGACGTTCTTCACGATCCGCCTCGGTAAGCCACAAATACCGATGACGCTTGCCGGAATCTCGGCCGTGATCTGCGTCGTCGTGAGCTATCTGCTCATCGTTCCGCTTGGTTTGGTTGGAGCGGCAATCGGTTCTACACTCGGCTACGTCGTCGGAAATACGATCGCAATCGTGTGGTTCGTCCGCGTCGGCAAAGTGCGTCCATCGGTACTGCTAATGCCTCGATGGAGCGACGTAACGGCGTACGTGTTGGCCGGCGGTGCACTTCTTCGTCGACTCAAGCGTGCGGCATGAAGCTGCTTCTGATTCCTTCGCGATTTCCTTACGGACCAAAGGAAGCGTTTCTGACGGAAGAAATCGCGGAACTTTCGCGGTGGCACGAGATCCTCGTCGTTCCTGCGCTGCCGACGCGCGAATCTCTCGCGGTTCCAGCGCTGCGCGAGCAATCGCTGCGGCTGCGACTTGGTTCTCGCCAAGTGTTGCGCCTAGCAACTGCCGAGATGTTCTCGAATCCCGGCGCGACTGCTCGAGCGCTTGTATCCGTCGTTCTGAGACCTCGTGCGCTGCACGCGAAGTTAAAGAACATCGCGATCTTCCCAACAGCACTCGCCGTCGCTCGCATCGCGCAACGCGAACGCGTGGACCACGTTCACGCCTATTGGCTTTCCGCACCGTCAACGATCGCGTATGTGGTCTCTCGCCTGCGAAAGATTCCTTGGAGTGCAACGGGTCACCGCTATGACCTCGTCGATTTCAACGTTCGGACGGTCGGAACGCCGCGCGCCGGCTTCTTTCCAAGTGCGAGGTTCGTGCGCGCCATTTCGAAACAGGGACTGGAGCGGCTCGCAATTGCCTTCAACGGCGATCCGCCAGCGGATGTGATTCATCTTGGCGTCGCGGTGCCGGCCGCCGTCAACCCATCGCGCAGCGATACCAACGAGATTCATTTGCTGTGCAGTGCAAACCTGGAAGCAGTTAAGGGACACGACGTCTTATTAGAGGCCTTGCGCCGATGCGCCGACCGCGTGCAGGTTCGCTGCACGTTCGCTGGTGACGGAACACTGCGTTCTCACTTAGAAGCGAAGACTCGCAAGCTCGGACTGGAGCGCAACGTGAAGTTTGAAGGTTTCGTTCCACATGCGCGCCTCCTCGAACGCATCGACTCGCACGAGTTCGATGCTGCGATTCTAACGAGCGTCGACGAAGGACCCGCGCAGCGCGAAGGCATTCCCGTGTTCCTCATGGAGGCAATGGCGCGAGCGTTACCCGTC
>JAMXLG010000334.1 GCA_024281135.1 Vulcanimicrobiia bacterium
AGCCTCGCCTCGAGACGCTTGCGGTGCAGATCGAGAACGCCTGGTGGATACGTTCCCTCTCGCTCGAGTTCTTTGAGTCGATCGAGGCCGGATAGTGCCGTCGCCATTAGCGCGAGGCGCTCTTCTCGAGCCGCCGCGCCGTCATCTTTAATTCGCAGCCAGCGAATAATCCAGGGGAGCGAACCGCCTTGACCGACCAAGGTTACGAGCAGAACGACGAAGGTCAGGAATATGAGGAGCCGGCGAAAAGGAAACGGTCCGGCAACGGTTTCGAGCGGGATTGCAAGTGCGGCCGCGAGCGAAACGCCGCCACGCATGCCGGTCCAAGCGAGAAGTGCGACGTGCGACCAGTCGGCTTTGCCGCCGACGTGCTCGGGCTCGTTGGTCGTCGGGATCAAACCTTGTGCGAAGGTCCAGATTAGCCGAACGATCACGCATGCGCCCGCTACCGCGGCGCCCCACCAGATCAGATCAGCAACGGAGTACTCACGCAAGCCCTTAACGATCGAATGGAACCGAATACCAACCTCAGTAAAGATGAAGGCATTCAGTAAAAAGACGACGGTGACCCAGAACCCGGTCAGCATCTCGCGCGCACGCGGCTGGAGCACGATGGGAGTAAAGCGGGTTATGACGACTCCGGTCGTGACGGTCGCCAACACGCCGGATGCGCCGATATAGTAAGCCGGCAAATACGCGAGAAACGGAACCACGACCGAGATCGTTGCTTGGAGCGTATCCTCTTTGAGAGCGCGCCATGCTAGGATAGCGATCCATGCCGCAGCAAGTCCGATTGCCACTGACTCCACAATCGTTAACAGCAAGGCGCCGCCCGCGTGGAGCAGTGAAAACGATCCGCCGACGACCGCGGTAATACCGATTCCGTATAGGATCAGCGACGTGGCGTCGTTGACGAGGCTCTCGCCTTCGATCGTTCCGATGATATGCCGCGGGACGTTGAGCTGATCGGCGATTGAGGCGAACGCGACTTCGTCGGTCGACGACACGATCGCTCCGAGCACGAAAGCCACGCCCCAGCTCATGCCGGGCACGATGGCATGCGCGATTACGGCCACGGCAACGGTCGTTACGATGACTAGACCAAAGGCCATCTGGAAGATCCAGATGGCTCCCGCGCGGAACTCGCTCGTCGGCGCTGTTACGCTCTCCCAGTAGAGCAGCGGAGGTAAGAAAAAGACCAGCACAAGCTCGGGAGGCAGCGGAAACGTCGGCACGCCGGGAATGAACCCAATCGCCATTCCCCCGAGCACGAGCACGATCGGATACGGGACGTTGATCCGGTTCGCGATCGTAACAAGGACGATGATAGCGATGAATACGATTATGAGCGCGATCATGTGGAGTAAGCCGTACGGTACTTCAGTGTCTCAGGAACACGCTTGCCAGTCCGAAAACCGCGCCGCCTCCCACGAGCGCCGGCTCGGGAATTTTCCACTTCGAGTAGAGAAGCACAAGCGCTACGATTAGGACCATGACGCCAAAGAGGTCGTGGATGGTGCTGCGGGCCACCAGGAACGACGTTCCAAGCAAAACACCGACCACCGCCACAGTGATGCCACGAACGAACCCCTGCAGCCGCCCGTTCTTGCGATAGCGCCGTAACAAAGGTGTTCCCAGCAGCACGAAGATGAGCGACGGTGTAAAGATTCCAACCGTCGCCGCGATCGCGCCCTGCAGCCGATGGTTAAGGTAGCCGACGAACGTTGCCGTGATCACAACCGGTCCCGGCGACACGATACCGACGGCAACTGCATCTAAGAAAGCTTGGTTCGACAGCCAATGGTATTGGTCCACGACGTAGGCCTTCAAAAACGGTACAATGACCAGCCCACTGCCGAACACTAGCAGTCCGGTCTTGAAGAAAAACCAAAAGAGCTTGGGCACGGCGACGCTCTGATATGCGCCGGCGGCGAGCGGTGCAATTGATCTTAGCTTAACCCCGGTCGATCTTCTGGGCCCAGCAGGTTCATTTTGAGTTTGGGTGGGCTGATAAAACACGACGATTCCGATCGCGCCGGCTACGAGAAACAGCGCGACTAGTTCCTGCTGCACGATTATTGTAATCGCGCAGGCAGCGACGGCAAACGCGTACGCCATCCACTCACCGCGCAATGTTTTGCGTCCGAGATCCCAGCAGGACTTGACGATGATCGCGATAACGACAGGACCGACGCCATAAAAGATCGCCTTCAGCTGCCAAGTCGAACCGAAGCGCACGTAAAGCGCCGCGATGCCGATAACGATGAGGAAGGGCGCGGCCGCAAATGCGACTGCGACACTTAGCGCTCCGATAATGCCATGCGTAATGTAGCCGCAATAGACTGCTAACTGGTAGGCCAGCGGTCCGGGACACGCAGTAGCGATGGCGAGTCCCTCATCGTACTCCGCGGCGTCCATCCAACCATACGCTTCGACGAGGTCGCGACGCATGTAATTCGCTAGGGCTACGGGACCGCCAAAGCCCGTTAGGCCCAACCGTAGAAAATACCAAACAAATGCTCTGAGGGAAACGGAACGCGTCACCGCGTCACCGCCACGACTCGCAAGCGCGGCACGCCGCCGATATCTTGTAGCGGAAAGTAGACGAGGTGTGTGCTTTGGTCGACTGCGACCGTGTGTGCGGCGGGCGCAAAGAATGCTTGAGCGGTCTGTCTGACGCCGCCCCGATCGGCAAAGACCGAAATGATGCCGCTCTCCGCAGCAACGAACAGCCGACGGTCGCTCTCGTCAAATGCTAACACGTCCGGATTTGCGCCGATCGTCCAAGTCTGGAGGATGCGTCGCGAGGCGAGATCGAGCAGAAGGAGTTGCGCGCTGTCCTCGCACGCAATGAATGCGCGATTGAACTGCGCATCGATCAACAGTCCGTGATTCCCTACGCAGCCGGTTGTATTAACCGGGGTTTGCCGAGCTATCGTGTTGCTATTCGGATCGATCTCGACGAGCCGACCTGTGGTCTGGACGTTGACAAAGATATGCCCCGACGTCGGATCGTATTGTGTATTCCCCACTTCTCCCCCGAGGGCAATCGTGGCGATCCGTTCGTTCTTCTTCGTGTCGATGACCGTCTCTGTGAGTCCGTGTTCGTCTGAAACGAAAAGCCTGCCGCTACGCGGTTCGAATGCGACACCGTCGGGATAGACACCAGCGGGCGCGCGAGCGACGATCTTAAGCGTGCGCTCATCGATGGCGACCACTTCGTTTGTTCCCGTCGCGCTGGCGTAAACAATGCCGAGCTGCGGGACCGCAAGCACACCGTGCACGCGGCTGACGCCCTGTATTGTCTTGATTACTTTCGCATGCTCAAGGTCGACCGCGATGACCGCGCTATCCCCGAGGTGCGCAATAAAGAGTAAATGCCGCGTTGGGTCGATGCTTTGATAATCTAAGCGCGTTGCCTTTCCGCTCAGCGGGATGTCGGCGACCGTCTTGAACGGTAGCTGGTCGCTTGCGTAGGCAGCCCCGAGTGTGATCAGCGAGAAAAGGCAGGATGTCAAAAGCAGCAGCCGGTTCACGTTCTTTCCTTGCTGTAGTCTTGGCCTGGGCTGTCGACGCGCGACCGACGACCCGTCTGTTTCTCGACAGCCGTGATCGTGCTGTTGGGGAGCGTGACGAGCCGCCCATCATCGGTGCGAATCCGCGTGATTCTTAGCGTTAGGTCTTCGACCTTGCCGGCAAAACCATTGATCGTGACAGTGTCGCCGATCGCAAACTGATCTTCGACCAGAATCAAGAAGCCATTCAGATAATCTTTGATCAAACTCTGCGTCGCAAACGAGAGCGCGAAGGCGACAACGGCGCCAATCGTTAGCACGGAAGTCGCCGAGATGGAGAACACCGACAAGGTGGCAACGATCGCGACCGCCCAGATCACGATCGACTTCAAGTTTTCTGCGGCGCTGACGAATGTTGGACGGCGGAGCGTCATGCGGGCCCGTTCGTTGGGATCGGCGAAGGGGCTCGACTCCCAGCCGTCGGAAATGCGCACGATCGCGACGCTCACTAAGCGATCCAAAAGTGCAAGCCCGAGCCAGAGCAACACGATTCGCACGGCGCGGTCGGCAAGCTCGTTAGCGAAAGCGCGCGTTACGGGAACGACGCCCAGCACCCAGATGACGATTAACGCCCACAAGGCGAAGGCGGCCCAATTCGAGAGCCAAAGCGCTCCCGACACAATCGATCGCCGCAACCGTGACCGTTGCCCGTCGGAGTCGACCTCGTCATAGCGGCGGCGAAGCCATCGGCGCAGGACGACGAGCAGCAGCGTTAGGAGAATGCCCCCGCCGATGACGAACGGCAGTTTGCGGAGCTGAGCGCTCAGGTACTCCGGCTCTTCGGCCAGCAGCGCATGCTCCAAGGCGTTTTGCAGGACGCTCTGCCACTGCACCGCCAGGTCGGTCTTCGATACTCCGTTGATCGCTGCGTCCGATTCGGTCAAGGTCATAATCGGCGCCACATCGCGTCTTGTGGCATCGGTCGCATAGAGCGTCGGATAGCCGTTCTCGCTCCCGATGTTTACTTTGAATGTCTTTGCATCGAAGAGCGTCGAGGGCGAAACTCCCCCGAACATTGAGGGCGCCGGCACGATGCGCCGCAGGTTATCGGTGATTGCGAAGACACGCTGGACGATCGGCGGGATGGCGACGTCCGGGGCGATTGGTGCGCCGATGACGAAGAGTCGCTGCCCTTCGAAGACGATCGGCGCCGTGTCGACGTTGTTCACGCGTTTGATCTGGACCCCGTACGGCGACGACGTTGCCGTAGAACCCGGAATCGTGAACGGCAGTCCGGGCGCTTGCGCCAGCGTTGGAGCCGCCAGCAATGCAGACAGCGCCAGAAGAAGCTTCATCACTGCGTGCTGTCACTTCGCGAACGGCGTGGCGTAGCCTCGACGTCGCCCGAAGCGTGCAGGAAACGGCCTGTTAAGGTTGCGCTGCGAGCGCTCGCGTAGCATAATCCCTCAGAATGCCGAATTCATCAGCTCTACTGTTAGTCTTGGCCGTGGGCCTGGTAGGCGTGCTGCATACGCTCGTTCCCGACCATTGGGCACCAATTACCTTGCTTGCGCGACAACAGGGTTGGACGCGAGCCCAGACGTTGCGCGCCGCTGCGCTCGCAGGAACCGGGCATACCGTTTCGACCCTGACGATCGCGGTTCTGGTATGGCTTGCGGGAGTGCTGCTGGCGGTACGGTTTGGTGAGATCGTGAGCGCATTATCCAGCGCCGCGCTCATCGCATTCGGCACGTGGATCGCCGTGGCCAGCTTGCGCGAGATGAGACGGCATGGACATACGCACTTGGGGCACGCGCATCTGCACCGGCACGCCGGCGGTGTCGTGCATCGTCACTGGCACGAACATCACGAGACTGAATGGCACGCTGACGGCAACTTGGCACTGGTTCCAACTCACGAACACGAGCATCGCGCTTCGTCGCGCACCGCACTGCTGCTTATCCTCGGATCGTCTCCGATGATCGAAGGTATCCCGGCGTTTTTTGCGGCGAGCCGCTATGGGGTAGGGCAGCTGCTGCTCATGGCACTCGTTTTTGGCACATGCACCATCGCGACGTATGTCGTCGTGTGTGACGCCGCAACGCGCGGTGTTAAAAACGTGAACTTCGGGCGCTTCGAGCGGTACGGCGAGGTGTTGAGCGGGGCGCTAATTGCAGTGCTGGGTCTAATTTTTATCTTTTTCCCGACCCTTTGATCCCCGGTACCCGCGGCGAAACAAACGCCGAAGCAAAGAGTAAACGTTGCAGATGAATCGCCTCAACTTTCTCGGCAAAACGATGACGCTCGCGCTTACGCCGGCCGTCGCACGATCGGCCGGCTCCAGCGCTGTTGAGGCTAACGATTCCAAAACCCCCGATCCGCACACCGTGTCGCGCGACTACGTCAGGCGTATAATCGCGGCCAATCGAAAGATCGTTTCTCCTAACGGCATCGAAGAATTGCGCAGCATCGACGTGAACGGCTGCACGCAATGGGTCTCGATTCGTGGGCGCGACCGCCGGAATCCGGTGCTTCTTTATATTCACGGCGGCCCGGGCTCGCCTACGATGCCCGAAAGCTGGACGTTTCAGAGCCCATGGGAGGACTTCTTTACGGTCGTGCAATGGGATCAACGCGGCGCTGGAAAGACCTACGCTTCGAACGATCCGAACGTGATCGCACCAACTATGACGGGCGAACAGATGATCTCGGACACGGAACGCGTAGTGCAGTATTTGCTTAGCCGCTTCAACAAAAGCAAGCTCTTTGCGTTGGGCCATTCTTGGGGCTCGTACCTCGGCCTGGAGCTGGCGCGTCGTCATCCTAATTGGCTCCACGCCTATATCGGTACCGGCCAGATGATCGACACCCAGCGCAGTGAAGCGGATGGTTACGCGTTTGCGCTCGAGCAGTCGAAAGCTCATCGAAACGAAGCGGCGGTGCGCGAACTTCAAGCGCTCGCGCCGTATCCAGGACCAATCGGGACTCTTAGCGTCGAGC
>JAMXLG010000335.1 GCA_024281135.1 Vulcanimicrobiia bacterium
CAAGTACGAACCTGCTTCCGATGCTATTGCATCAAGGTGTACGGCGTGTGGTCATCACTGGAATTCAGACGGAGCAGTGCTGCGAAACCACGGCGCGGGTCGCGGCCGACCTGGGATTCGACGTCGATTTCGTCACCGAAGCGACACTGACGTTTCCGATTGCGGAACATGCCGACGGCAGCGGCCGCGAACTATCGACGAACGAGATCATCGACCGGACGGAGTTCGCATTGCGCCGTCGTTTTGCGCGAATTGCAACCGTGGATGACATCGCACGCGAACTGAGTCCCGCGCTCGCATGAAGCGCGTCATCGTCTTTGTGCCCGATCGCGTCGAACTCTTCGACCTCGCCGGTCCGGTTCAGGTCTTTCACGAAGCAATCGCAGCGGGCACACCGTACGATGTAGCATTCGTTTCAACGCAGCGTGAGATCGCGAGCGAACAATCGCTCTCGATCTCGCGCCTGCTCCCGCTTCCCAACGATGCCGGGCCGAACGACACTATACTCATTCCCGGCAGCGCATCAATGCGCGAAGCCGCGTGCAAGCGACCCTCGAAAATCGCCGAAGTCACCGAGTGGCTTCGCGCAGCATACGACGACGGAGCGCGCGTAAGCTCCGTTTGTGTCGGAGCGTTCGTTCTCGGTGCTGCCGGTTTGCTGGACGATCGCAATGTGACGACGCACTGGAAATTCACCGATGCGCTGCGCGAAGCGTTCCCGCGAGCGCGCGTTTCCGGCAATCGTCTCTATGTCTTCGACGGTCGCATTGCAACGAGCGCCGGTATCGCTTCCGGCGTCGATCTCGCCCTTGCAATGGTCGAACGGGATGCAGGAGCGCGAATTGCCGCGACGGTCGCGCGCGAAATGGTGGTCGGCGTTCGACGCGCCGGAAGCCAGGAACAACTGAGTGCATACTTCGAGGGGCGCGATCACGTGCTTCCTGAAGTGCATGCGGCGCAGGACTGGCTCATGGAACATCCAGGCGAACCATTCACGATAGAATCGTTGGCGCGCGTTGCGGGGGTGAGTCCGCGAACACTGACTCGTCAATTCCGTGTCGCAACCAGCGGTACGGTGAAAGACTATGCAACATCGCTACGTCTCGAGCAAGCGCGCTCGCTCTTGAGGGACCGCACGTTGACGATCGATGCCGTCGCGGAACGGTGCGGATTTGCCGACGGGCGCCAACTGCGCCGTCTCTGGAGAACCGTATACGGTCAGGCGCCGTCCGAAGCGAGAGGTGCATAACCGCGAACGTCGCAAAGCAGCGGACATGCTTGCGCTTCGTGGAGGCCGCGTCATTGCGGAGCCGCATGCGGCATCGTTGCCGGCAACGGTACTGGTTGACGGCGATTCGATCGTCTCTGTCAGCGAGACGCCGGAAATCCCCTCAAACGCCGAAATCATTGATTGCAGTGGTTGCACGATTGTAGCGGGATTTTGGAATAGTCACGTTCATTTCTTTGAACGTAAGTGGTCGAATAGCGGTGCGCTTTCCGCCGATGAACTTGAGACGCAGCTCCAAGACATCTTACGGTTCGGTTTTACGACGGTGTTCGATCTCTCGTCGAACTTCGAGAATACCGACTTGATTCGCAAACGCATTCACTCGGGCGAAGTGCGTGGTCCACGCATCTTCACAACCGGTGAGGGCATCGTACCTGCAGGTTTCGAGTTACCGGACGTTGCCTACGCGTTGCTGGGACAAACCAAAGTTCCGCTACCACACGTCTCAACCGAAGACGACACGCGCAACGCGGTCGCGCAATTGCTCGACAAGCACGTTGATGCGGTAAAGCTGTTTGCCTCGACGCCCTCCGGAGCGTCGCTGACGACACAGATACTCTCTGCGGCCATTGAGGCTGCCCACGCTGCCGGCGTGCCGGCGTTTGTTCATCCAAATGGCGCAGATGATATCCTCCGCGCGACTCAAGCCCGCGTCGATATAGTCGCGCATACGACGCCGGGATCGGGTCCCTGGAGCGCTGCCGTCCTCGATGCGATGGCCGCGTCGGACGTTGCGCTGATACCGACACTCGCGTTGTGGCAACTCTTCGCAAAACACGACCGCGTCTCTATCCAGGAGCAACAGACTCAATACGCCGTAGGACAGCTTCGAGCGTGGAACGCGCGCGGCGGTTCGATTCTCTTCGGCACCGATCTTGGGTTGGTCGATCCCGATCCCACGAATGAATACAACCTGATGCGCGAAGCGGGGATGACCTTTGACGATATCCTCGCGTCGCTTACCACGACTCCGGCGGAGCGATTCGGTGCGGCTGAAAGCCTTGGAAGAATCGTTCGCGGTTTTCAAGCCGACCTTACGATCGTGCGCGGAGATCCCTCACACACAATCTCCGCGCTCGCGGACGTTCGGTGCGTTCTGCGTGCCGGTTATGTTGCGACCGACGCGAGTTTGACAATTACGCCATAGCTCCACTACGCTTGCCGGCATGGAACTCAGCGACATTGTGGACGTGCAGCGATACCTCGCCGCCGAGAACCGGGAGGCGACTGTTGCCGCATGTCGGCGGGACATGGCATCCTGCGGATCGGCAACCCTCGAGAATTTCGTCTCGCCGGCTGCGCTAACCGCGATGGTCGCTGAAGCAAACGCGGCCTTTCACGGAGCCTACCGCCGCGACGCCGGCTACAGTGCATATATCGCAGAAGAAGCTCTCGGCAGCAAGCATCATCCCACTCGGCGCATGCATCGATATGCATTGCATGCGGTCGCGAACGACCAGCTCGACGCACATGGTGCAATGAGCGTGCTGTACCGCGACCCGTCATTCATCCGCTTCATCGCCGACGTGTTGGAGGAACCGGAGCTGCACGCGCTTGGGGATTCGATGCTCGGACTCACGCTCACGTATCTCGGCGAAGGTGACGAACACGGCTGGCATTTTGACAGAAACGACTTTGTCGTGTCGCTGTTGCTGCAGGCGCCCGAAGAGGGCGGCACCTTCGAGTTTGCACCGTTCATTCGCTCCGACGACGAGCCCGATTTCAAGACGGTTGGCGAGATCATGGACGGAAAGACGGAGCGCCTACACCGGATCCGGGCTACGGCGGGCACATTGGCGCTCTTCGCAGGGAAGCGCAGTCTCCATCGGGTTTCGCCGGTGTCCGGCAAGACGAAGCGAATCATTGCGCTTTTGAGCTACGACCGGATACCGAATCTCGTGCACGAGGAAGCCATTCACATGCGAACGTTCGGCCGAACGATAACGACGGTTTGATCGCGCTGCGTGATGCGACGGCTGCGGTGTTGCTCGCCGCACTCGGCGCGCTCTTTATCAACGTCGAACCGGCAATCGCCTCGGCGCTCGCCGCGGGCTTTCAATTGGATTCCGCATTTCTCGGTATCGTGCTGTCGATCGAGAGCGCGGGAATGCTGGCCGGCGGTTTCTTCGCGTTTGTGGCGCTGGCTCGATGGGAACCGCGCGCGTTCACCGCGATCGCATTGCTCGCATACGTCTCCGGAAATATTGCAACCGTAGTCGTCACGGGAGCGATCGCGTTGATCCTCTTTCGTTCGATAACCGGTATCGCCGAAGGCGCAATTATCGGCGTTGCCTTTGCCGTCATGTCGGGAGCGAAAGCACCGCATCGTATGTTTGGTACGTTCGGCATCGTGCAAACGTTTAGTGCCGTGGCGGCTTTTGCACTTTTGGGGTGGTTGACGCACCAGTACGGATGGCGCGCGGCGTTTGTTTTGCTCGCGGTTGCCGGTGCGTGCTGCGTTTTTGCTCTGCCCTCAAACAGGGTTGCGCTCACCGAACGCGAGGAACAGGTCTCCGGAGCACTCGATCGCGCCGGCGTGCTCGGCTTACTCAGCATCCTGGTCTTCTTTACGTGCGAGGCAATGATCTGGCCGTTCCTGGAGCGCATCGGCGCAGCTCGCGGGGTCGGGGACTTCGCGATTGCCGGAGCGTTATCGTTCGGCGCGCTGTGCGGCCTTGCCGGAAGCGCAATGATCACCGCGCTGCCGGCAGCCGCGATCGGCTTACGTGCTTGCATCGCGGCGGTCTTCTTGAATGTGTCGGCGATTGCAATACTCGCGAATTCAACGACAGGCGGCGCGTTTTTCGTCGCGCTTGGATTATTCAACTTCGCATGGGCGCTGTTTGCTCCGCTGCAGTTGAGCTTGCTCAAGAAAGTCAGCGCTGCACCGCGCACATTCACGCTTGCATCGGCGGCGACCACTGCAGGGTTCTCGATAGGACCCGCAATTGGTGGGTTTCTTGCGCGCGAGCACGGCTACGTGCCCGCGTTTACTATCGGTATCGTTGGAACGTTCTTGGCGTTCGTCCTAATTGCCATTCCGCTTCGATCGTTCGTAGAGTCGTTTCCCGGACGCTTGACAACACCTCAAGACCATTGACATGAAGGCTTTTGCCTAGCCTCGAAAGTGTTATACTGTTTGGGGGGTGGGTGCAATGCGCAGTCACATTTCCACTCTCAGTATGGTGCTGCTGTGCATGGCCGTTGCTTGCTCAAATAGCAGCAGGCTGAGCCAGTTTACTCCGTCGGCGCCATCCGCAGTAACACAAAACCTCAACGCTACGACTTCGTCATCCGCAACGTTCGTCATGCATTGGCCGTCGTCGGGTACACCGGCACGCAGCGCGACAATACAAGTAAACGGCGCGAGAAGCATCGCCGCGGTAACGAACAAATCGCCAACGTCGGCAACGTCAAGCGCTTCGTTCACCGCACCGTTCGCCAACGATGACTTTCTGATAAAGGTGTGGAGCGGCTCTTCAGGTAGCGGCAGCGTCCTCGCGCACGTTCGAATCGCACAGCGGATTGTTCCGGGCACCGTGAATGTAATCGGTGCGACGATCGACGCGCAGTTTGCGAAAATCGGCCTCGGGCCGGCCGGCGCGCAGCCGTTCGTCACGGAACGCCTGTCGCCGACGGTTCCGCCGCCCGGAAACGTGGAATTTATTGCGTCCGGTCCCTTGCGCGAACGATTTATTGCGACTCCAGAAGATACGACGGGTAACGCGATCGCTTTCACTCGCGTCTCACCGCTTCTCACGCTTTCGCTCAGTAAGCCAACGGCAAGGATTGCAACGCTTGGCGACAACGAGTTTCTTTTGACGCCGGTGCCAATGACGAAGCCGCCGGTCGTAACGATAAAGGTAGTGGGAACTTGCATCCTGTCGCCGTGCGCAACTTCAAAGCTCTTTCAGATCTCCGACGCCATTTTCATTGCATCACAGATGCAGCTGCTCGCGTTCGATAGTTTTGGAAATCCTATTCCACTGAATGGCTTTTCCACCATCGGCAACATTCACGGAATCGCGTACGATCCGTTGAACTCGCGGATTTATACCACCGACATTGTAGATACCACGACGGGCGCCGCAACCGTTCACGCGTACACTGTTACTGGGCAGCCCGTCGCAACACCAGGAGGTTTTCCGGGCCTGCAATGGTCAGAGGGTATCACGGTTGACACATTTAGCGGCAACCTTTATGTTGCGACCGGTTCTCTATTGCAGGCTGGTACGGGCGTCTATCAGTTTGATGCTGCCGGCAATCCGGTCAGCACGCAGGGCTTCGCGCATCCGACTCTATTCTGCGTGTCCGAGCTTGCATTCGACTCGCACAACGCGGACCTGTACGCTCTCGTAGCAACGGTCTATATTCCATACTGCGAAACCGGTTCACCATCGGCATTCAACGAGCAAGGTGCACCTGTTGCGACACCCGGCGGATTCCCAAATTTGCCTTCCAATCTCAATCCGGACGGTGGTCTCACGTGGCAGTTTACTGTCGATCCGCATAATGCAACACTGTACTTCGCGACTAATGCAAGCACCCCACTCTTCACCATCTCCTCCGACACCGAGAACGGCACTCCGGTTAACACTGGGAACAAATTCTCTTACCCCTGCGGACTGCCGGACGGCATCGCATACGATCCGACATTCCAGGAGATTCAGGTCATCGTAGAGCTGCCCGTACCCATTGATTGCGGCCCAAACAGCAGTAGCAATCTCGTTCCGACAATGTTCATCTATGATGAAAGCGGAAACCTTATCTTAGGGCCACCTGAAGGGTTCCAGGGCATCGGCAACAGGATCAATGGCGCGTATCACCACATCGCTATCGTGCCACCGTAACGATTAGACATAATCTTAGCGTTCGCCATCGGCATCATCGGAACGATCATCGCGCTTGTTCTAATTGCAATTCCGCTTCGGTCGTTCATGCGGCCGTTTCCCGAAGGCTTGACAACGCCCCAAGAGCGTTGATAGTGTAACGCCCAGATGGGCACGATCTCTCGTCGACAACGACAACAACGCTAGCTCGAAGCCGCACGTCTCGCGGCTCGCTTCGTTTGCTTTTGTCGTTATCGAGAGGAATGTGTCGTGGAGACGCTTGTACGCGGCGTCGCGATTGGTTTTGCGATTGCTGCTCCCGTTGGCCCGATTGGGCTTCTTTGCATTCATCGAACGCTTCGTTTTGGCTTGGGCATCGGCTTCGCGTCCGGCGCCGGAGCTGCGGTTGCCGATACGCTTTACGCGCTGTTAGCCGGACTCGCGCTCTCGTTTGTCACGTCGCTGTTCGCGACGCTCGGGCACCCGCTGCACCTTGCGGGCGGCGCGGCGATCGCGCTCATCGGTATTCGAACGATGCTCGCACGGCGCAGGGAAAGCGATGACACGGAGAGTGCACGCTCTTCATGCGCCGCTGCGTTCCTCACCACGTTTGCGCTCACGATGGTGAACCCGTTGACGATTCTTTCGTTCGCGGCGTTCGTCTCGGCTTCGACTCGTGCGTTTACAGCTTCTACGGCGCTGATCTTTGGCGCTGGAGTAGGGGTCGGCTCGCTCCTTTGGTGGCTATTGCTTGCTACCAGTGCGTCGGTCGTACGACTACGGCTAAGCGAGCGTCTGCGGCGCGGCCTCGACCTGCTCTCAGGCGCGGTGCTTCTCATCTTCGGCCTAGCCGCATTCTTGCGATAGGGTCTTGACGGACCGAACAGTTAACTGTACGGTTATATAACCTAATGGTTAATGGAATGAAGCTCGACGCGGTTTTCTCCGCACTCGCCGACCCGACGCGCAGGCGTATTCTCGAACGCTTGGCGCGCAAACCGTCGACGGTTGGCGAAATCGCTTCCGAATTTCCGATCTCGCAACCCGCAATTTCGAAACACGTCCGTGTGCTCGAAGAATCTGGATTGATTCGGCGCGAAATCGTCGGGCGTACGCATCATCTCAATCTCTCGCCTGAAGCGATGGAAGTAGCCGCGGCTTGGATCGAACGTCAGCGCCGCTACTGGAACGCGGTTCTCGACCGTCTCGATTCTGTTCTCACGAAATCTCCGCAACGAAAGAAGAAGTAAACATGCAAGCGACAGTACCTGCGCTGGTCATTCGGCGTACCTACGATGCTCCGCCCGAGCGAGTGTTCGAAGCGTGGACGACACCGGAGTTGGCTAAGCAATTTTTAGGCCCGAACGACGTCGCTGCCGCTGACGTCGAGATGGACGTGCGTGACGGTGGAACGTATCGCATCATAATGCATATGCCGGACGGCGAGCAGTGGACCGTCGGCGGCGTGTATCGTGAGGTGAGGCCTCCGCGCCGCCTCCAGATGACGTGGCGGTGGCAAGAAGACAATCCGAGCGAAGAACGCGACACGTTGCTCACGCTTGAATTCAATCCGCACGATGGCGGAACCGAATTGATTCTTACCCACGAACAGCTTGCTTCCGAAGAATCGCGCGCAGGGCATGCGCGTGGTTGGGAGGCGATCCTGGATCAACTTCGCAAGGTGCTGTGAAGGAGCAAGAAGATGAATACGACCGGTATCGAAGCCGTTGTCGTTGCCGAGATTCCGGCCCCGCCGGAACGCGTCTTTCGGGCATTGGCTTCGCAAGAAATCACGAAGTGGTGGGTACGCCCCGGCGTTTTTGACACGCGCGAATGGAGCGGCGACGTGAGCGTGGGCGGCCGATGGCGCTCCTCCGGAATGGCGCGTGGCAATCACTACACGCTCGAAGGTGAGTTCACGGTCGTCGAACCGCCACGTCGCTTGGCGCACACGTGGCGCCTCGGCGATATGCCGATCGTTACCACGGTTTCTTATGAACTCGAACCGATCGCCGGCGGCACGCGCGTCACGCTGCGGCACGGTTCATTCCCGTCACCCGAGCTGTGCGAACCCAATCGCGCCGGCTGGGAAGCGTGTTTCGATGCGCTTCAGGAGATTGTGAACCATGGCTAAAATGATCGACCGGCTTGTAGCGCCCGGTGCAACGAACGAATATCGCGAAGCGCGCGAGAAACTGTTGGCTGCCGAAAAAAACTTGATGCAGCAGATCGAGCAGGTCGCGCAAATGCGGCGTGCGTTGCCGCAGGGCCCTGAAGTTCCCGATTACGAGTTTATCGGTCTCGACGGGCCGGTTCGTCTTTCGCAACTCTTCGAAGCCGGCCGCGAACCGTACCTGTTCATGTACCATGTGATGTATTGGGCGGACGACGATGAATTCTGCCCGATGTGTTCGGGGTGGATCGACGGATTAAACGCCGTTGCACCACACATCACACAACGCTTGAATTTCGTTGTCGCGAGTCTGGCACCGGCGGAACGTTTACAACAGTGGGCTCGCGAACGTGGATGGAATCGCGTTCCCGTTCTCGCCGACGTTGGAACCGGGCTAGCCGATACAATTGCAGCGCGCGACGCGGATGGCGACCCGTCCTCGACCGTGGCAGTGTTTTCTAAGGATGGCTCGACGATCAGGAACACATACACGATGCATCCGGATGAAGAAGACGATACAATCCACGGAATCGACCTGCTGCAACCGGTGTGGCATGTCTTCGATTTGACGCCTGCCGGTCGCGGCGACGTCAACCTGCGCAACGATTATATGATGGCGAAACGCTAGAACGTCTGGCCCTGGGTCACTCCTAATAGGCGACGCTGATACGCTGGCGTGGATGCGCGCGACTCTCAACTTCGTCAACAATTGCCGCCGCAAAATCCTCAGCCGACACTTCACTTCTGCCTTGCGAATTGACGAGAAGCACGTCTCCTCCGGTACGGTATTTGCCGGTTCGTTCGCCGGCATCAACGTCTCGCGCAGGACTCACGACGGTCCAATCGACGCTCGGTTCGCGACGATAGAGTGCAAGAGCGTCGGCCTGCGCAGCCGCTTCTCGCTTGAATTGGTTTGGGAATTCGGGCAAGTCCATAACGCGTTCCCCAGGCGACACTTCAAGGCTTCCCGCGCCGCCCACGGCGACAAGACGAACGTTTGTGGCCTTTGCGGCCGCTAGGAGCGCGCGCGTTACCGGCAAAATGGATTCCGGATTCGCATGTGATCCGTAGGCGCTGATGACAGCGTCGTGTCCGTGGATGGCGGCGGCCAACGAGCCCTCGTCGGAAGCATCGAGGTCTGCGCTTCGCGGTGCGCTCACGGCGTGTCCACGGCGCTGAGCTTCAGCCAGTATGCGGGATCCAACGAATCCACTACCGCCGATCAGTAGAATTTCCATAAAAATAGGCTGCGATGTTTGCGCAGCCTATTCCTATTCGTGCCTCGGTTCCGTGCGAGTGCTAGAGCGCTCCGTCCGGTCCCATCTTTTCGAGACGTTTCTTCAAGTCGGCGAGGAAGCCGCTTGCAACGTAGCCGTCGACGACGCGATGATCGAGTGAGAGACACGAGTTCATCACGTAACGCGGTGCGAACGAATCATCGTCGCGCACGAGCAGTTTCTTCTCGACCGTTTCCATCGTGACAATACCGGCTTGGCCGCCATTGATGATCGGAGCAGACGCCCACGAACCGTTAGCGCCGTTGTTGTTCACCGTGAACGTGCCGCCCGCGAGATCGTCGACGCCCAGTTTGTTGCGTCGAGCCTTGTCGATCAACTCACCCGCTGCGATCGCAAGGCCCTTGATCGAAAGTTTGTCGGCGTTCTTGATGACGGGAACGACGAGATTCGTCGGCAGACCGATCGCGATCCCGATGTTCACGTCTTTGTTCACGTAAATGCCCTCGGCGGTGAATTTTCCGTTCATCAGCGGGAAGGCCGAGAGCGATTCGACCACCGCGCGGATGAAGAAGGGCATCAGTGTGAGCTTGTAGCCCGTTTCGCGTTCGAAGCGATCCTTTTCGCGCGCACGCCACTTCCACACGTTGGTGACGTCGATCGATACCATCGACCACGCGTGCGGTGCCGTGTGTTTCGATTCGACCATGCGTTCCGCGATGATGCGGCGCGCTTGTGTGAGCGGAATGATCGTGCCCGGAATTGGCTCGCCGTACGTCGACGTTCCGGAAGCCGCAGGAGCAGGCGGTGCGGCAAACGACGGCGGCGGCGTTGCGCCGAAGTTGGTGCCGGTTGCAATTGCTTGTCCGACGGCCGCGGCCGGACCCATCGCCGCCGCAGTCATCACGTCGTCAGCGGTAACGCGTCCGTTAGCACCGGTTCCGTGAATCGCGCGAATGTCGATGTGGTGTTCGCGCGCAAGCTTGCGCACCGCGGGCGAAGCTTTGCGCAGCGCTTCCTCGGCGCCCGCGCTATCGAGACCGCCCGGCGCGCCGTACGAACTCGGAATCACACCGTTGCCGGTGAGCGCGTGTCCGTTGCCAGACGCCGATGCCGGCGTAGTCGGCAGTTGCGGAATGTTGAATCCCGGAACCGGCTCTTCGTTTGCACTCGCGGCCATCGACTCCGCGGTTGACGGCGGTTGCGAAGGTGCACTTTGAGTTGCGGCGGCTGCAACTTCTTCGATTACCGCAATTGCGGTGCCGATCGGAACTGTGTCGCCTTCTTTGACCAGCACTTCTTTGATCACACCGGTGACCGGAGCTGGAACTTCGGCGTTTACCTTGTCGGTCGAGACTTCAAGAAACGGTTCGTACTTTTCAACGGTGTCGCCGACTTTCTTGAGCCACTGCGCGACCGTCCCTTCGGTAACGGTTTCGCCCAGCTGCGGCATCGTAATCGTCGTTGCCATTAGAACTTCACCATCTCTCGCATCGCGTCGGCCATTTGCGCCGGCGACGACATGTATTCGTGTTCGAGCGGCTCTGCGTAACCCATCGCCGGGACGTCGGGCGCCGCGAGGCGGCGAATCGGCGCGTCGAGCGAGAAGAGCGCCTCTTCCGCAACCATCGCCGAAATCTCGGCGCCGATGCCGCCGAACTTATTGTCTTCGTGAATAATGAGCAGCTTGCGCGTCTTCTCAACGCTGTTGAGAATCGCCGTGCGATCCATCGGACGGATCGAACGCAAGTCGATCACTTCAACCGACGTGCCTTCGTTCTGCAGCTGATTCGCGGCTTCGAGCGCCCAGTGCACGTACAATCCGTACGAAACGACCGTGAGCTGATTGCCTTCTTTTAAGACATTCGCTTTGCCGATCGGAATCGTGTAGTGGCCTTCCGGCACTTCACCTTTGATCAAACGATACGTCTTCTTATGTTCGAGGAACAGCACCGGATCGGGATCGTCGATTGCTGCGTTGAGCAGACCCTTCACGTCGGCGGGAAACGCCGGCGCAACGATCTTCAAACCGGGAACGTGATAGAAGAGCGCTTCGATCGACACCGAGTGCGAGAGTGCGCCGCGAACACCGCCGCCGTACGGCGTGCGAATCACGAGCGGACATGTGTACTCGCCGTTCGAGCGATAGCGCGTCTTCGCGGCTTCGCCGACGATCTGGTTAAACGCCGGATAAATGAAATCGGCGAACTGAATCTCAGCGATCGGACGCAGGCCTTCCATCGCCATGCCGACCGCGATACCGACGATCGACGCTTCGGCGATCGGCGTGTCGATTACGCGCTCAGGGCCGAATTCGTTGATGAAGTCCTTGGTGATGAGGAACACGTTGCCGCGCGCGCCGACGTCTTCGCCGAGAATGATCGTGCGGTCGTCACTCTTCATCGCTTCGTACAGCGTTTCGCGTACGGCCTCAACGTTGTTGAGGACTTTCGATCCGGCGGTTACTGCCACGGCTGCCAGGCTCCCTCGTAAAGATTGGTATAGAGATCCGACGGTTGCGGATACGGATCGGCTTCCGCTTTATCGGTCGCCTCGTTCGTCTCACGCAGCACGTCTTTTTTCATTGCCTCGACTTCCGCGTCGGTCATCACGCCGTTGTCGATCAACACCGCTTGGAAATTCGGAACCGGATCGTTCTTGCGCGCTTCCGCTACGATCTCTTTCGTGCGATACGTCATGTCGTTGTCGTCGGTGGAGTGCGCCAAGAAGCGGTAGCACATGCCCTCGAGCAGCGTGGGTCCGTCGCCGGAACGCGCGCGATCCATCGCTTCTTTGACGTTGTCGTACGTTTCGATCGGATCGAACCCGTTGAACCGTTTGCCCGGCATGCCGTATCCGGCCGCGCGCTTCCAAATCTCCGGCTGCGCCATTTGCTTGCTGAGCGGCGTCGAAATCGCCCATTCGTTGTTCTCGACCAGCATCACGAGCGGCAGCTTGTGAATCGCGGCGAAGTTCATCGACTCGTGCCACTCGCCTTCGGAAGTCGTACCGTCGCCGCAGGTCACGAGCACCGCGCGTCCGTTTTCACCGCGATACTTCATTGCATATGCGGCACCAACTGCGTGCGGAATGTGCGCTGCGAGAATCGACGAGAACGACATCAATCCTGCGGCTTTCGACGAATAGTGGTTCGGGAACTGACGTCCGCCGTTGTGATCGTCGACGCGTGCGAAAATCGAGAGCATGATCTCGTACGGCGTGAGACCGATGCCGACCGCGAGGCCGAGATCGCGATAGTACGGCGCGAGGATATCTTTGCCGCGATTGAACGCCATTGCGGCGCCGGCTTGAAGCGCTTCGTGTCCCTCGCTGCCGAGGGCGAAGGGTACTTTGCCTTGACGGTTGAGTTGGAAGCCACGATTGTCGAGTTGACGCTGTAGTAGCATGTTGCGGAACATCTGCCGCAGTTGCTCGTCAGTCAGCCCATGACGATCTAGGCTCTTCGCCTTCGTGTCAGTTCGTGAAGCCATGCGTTTCCTTAAATATGTTGGGAGGCGGAGCGCGCATCAGCGCCAGGGCTGATACGAATCCGCGTACACGTTGGTATAGAGATCGTGCGGAGCCGGATACGCCATCGATTCCGCCCGGTCCGTGGCTTCGTTCGCCTCGGCCAGGACGGAACGCTTCAAATCCTCGAGACCCTCGGGCGTCAGCACGCCGTGCTCGACGAGGAGGCGTTCGAAGTTGGGAACCGGGTCCTCTTTGCGCCGCTCGGCGACTTCCTCGCGCGAACGGTACGTGCGGTCATCGTCGTCCGTCGTGTGCGCAAGGAAGCGGTAGCACTTCGCTTCGATAAAAGTCGGGCCGCCTCCGGAACGCGCACGGTCCATGGCTTCCTTTACTGCGGCGTAGCAGGCGATTGGGTCGAACCCGTTGATCTGGACCCCGGGCATCCCGTAGCCTTCGGCGCGTTCGTAGATATTCGGATTCGCCATTTGCTTGGCAAGCGGCGTCGAGATCGCCCATTCGTTGTTTTCGCAGAGAAATACGATCGGCAGTTTATGGACGGCCGCGAAGTTCATCGACTCGTGCCACTCGCCCTCAGACGTCGCACCGTCGCCGACGGTTGTTAGCACTGCGCGACCGATTTCCTTACGATACTTCAGCGCGTACGCGGCGCCGACAGCATGTGGCAATTGCGCGGCAAGGACCGAGCTGATCGTGTACAGACCGAGCTTCTTGCTCGCGTAATGATGCGGAAATTGCCGGCCTCCCGAATGGTCCGCCGCGCGTGCGAAAAGTGAAAGCAGCACTTCAAGCGCCGAAAGCCCGATGCCGACGTCGAGGCCGAGATCGCGATAGTAAGGTACAAGGATATCTTTGCCGCGTTCGAACGCCATTGCGGCGCCGGCCTGAATCGCTTCGTGCCCTTCGCCCGCAGAGGCAAACGGAATCTTGCCCTGACGATTGAGCTCGAAGCCGCGACCTTCGAGCCGGCGGTGCATCAGCATGGTGCGGAGGATCGCTACGAGCTGTTCGTCGCTCAGCCCGTGCCGTTCTAAGGTAGAAGAGCTGCTACCGGTTTTACTCTTGGTCGCCACGACGTTTGGTAGTCCGCTTGGACCAATCGGAATCCTTCCGGCAGGTAGCGCTTGGCTGCCGATCGGAAGACTCGGTCATGAATCCTCGGTTTGCGCGCGGCGCTCGTCGCGTCCACTGTTGTATTCATCGCCCTGGCGCACGCACCGTGCGCTTGCGATGGTGGAGTATTGCGGCGCTACGGTTGGTGTGACGCCCGTTGACGCGCCGAAGCTCGATGCGGCGTCCTCGACCTTTGCGATGATCTTTTCGGCGAACAATGCGCGAACGGTGTCCGGACACGTCGTTTTGCACAGCACCGACGGCGCTTGGTACGATGTCGCGTTTCCTGCGATCGACCTCGAGCAACGGACGCGCCGATATCAAAGTACGGCGGTGCAATTTTCGCCTACAGACTTTCTTTCGCGTCCGGTGTTTGTGACGTTTTCACGTCCAATGACATTCAGTACGGCGTTCGTTAATGCAGCAACCGTCACAAACGAACATGTTTTGGGATGGGACGCGAACGAACACGCGTGCGCCGGTTACGATCCGGATCCCGAATTTGCGAAACCGGAAGGCCACCGCGATATCACATTGATCGATCCCGTTCCGAGACCAACGATGCCTCCGGCCGGCGCGCCGCTGCTCCATCCGTCGATCACGAGCGCGCCCGGCTCGACAAACTGCGCGGTTCCGTTCATTGAAGCAAAAGCATCAAAGGCGGTTCCACCGGATTGGCCGTTAGGCTATCAGATCGAGGTAACGTACACGACGCTTATTGAGGTGGCGATCAGCGAAAAAGGAACGCTGGATGATGCGTGGCTCTATGCACCGTCAGGCATAAAGGCGTTTGACGATGCTGCGCTAAGGTCTGCGCGCTTGTCCGCGTACGAAGCGCGCCGTTCTTTTTGTCAGAACGTTCCCGGACTGTACATGTTTCGCGCTGTGTTTCGTCCGCACTAGCGCATAGCGAATATCGTTTTCTTGTTGATGCATAGCTCGCCGTGACGTAGTATGGCGAAGAGCGGGTGTAGTGAACCTCTACGCTACGGAGGTGCAAAATATGCGTCTGTATTCAGTTTTTCTTAGTGCGCTCGCTGCTTTAGTCTTTGCAGGCAGCGCCCTTGCTGCGACGGCTCCCGTCGTAACGACTCCCGATACAACCAATTGGGTGGCGGGAACGGGTGGCTACAAAGGAGCGCAAATCGCTGTGCTACTAGGCGATCCGACGAAGAGCGGCATGTACGTGATGCGCATGAAGCTTCCCGCGGGCACGTTCTTTCCGCCGCACACGCATGGTGAAACGGAAAACGTTACCGTGATATCAGGTTCGGTTTGGTTCGGCGGAGGAACGAGCGGCGATAAGAACCAGATGAAAGAATATCCCGCCGGAACGTTTGTCACGGTGCCCGCGAATTATCCGCACTACGCGATGACCAAAGGCGAGGCCGTCATTCAAGTCGAGGGTATGGGCCCTGAGACGATGACACCAATCAAGTAGCTCAGACGTTTATGCTGCCGAGATCCTCGAAGAACTCCAGCGGACAATTCGCCGGAGCAGCTAGGTCGCGATCTTCTAGCAGAACGCGATACTGATCGGGCGGCGGCTTCGCCATTGTTACAGTTACAGAGTACAGGGTGACGCCGTTATTGCGTTGTTGATGCTCGTGCGATAGGCGTTCGGCGGTAATCTCAGCAACGGCGATTGGGCCTTTCGCCGGCACCAAGATGACCTTCATCACGCGCGTTCTGAGATCGCTCTGGCGCGACGCGAGCTCCAACTGCAACTGTGCTTCGGTCGCAACGGAGTGTGTCAGCGTGATTGGAAGTTGAGGCGCGGAACCAGGCGTAGCACAGACCATCGCCCCTCCTTTTGCCCGGCGACGCTACCGACCTGGCGGCTCGGAGCAACTGATCTTCTTCGCAGCGGGTCGAAGAAAGAACGATGATTTCCGGATTCCACCCGCTTTTGCGCGAGTGGTTTAGTACGCGCCTTGGCGAACCGACCGAGCCCCAACTGCAGGGGTGGCCGGTTATTCGTCGTGGCGACGATGTGCTGATTTCCGCGCCGACGGGTTCCGGTAAGACGCTCGCCGCGTTTTCGATTTGTCTCGATGACCTCGTGCGGCGTGCCGAAAGTGGAATGCTGCCCGATGAAACGCTTGTCGTGTATGTCTCCCCGCTCAAAGCGCTGACGAACGACATTCACAAGAATCTCGAGATTCCGCTTGGCGAGATGTACGACTTGGCTGAAGCGAAGGGACTCGAGCTTCCGCAAATTCGGACCGCGGTGCGGACAGGTGACACCACGCCGGTCGAACGTCAACGCATGTTGCGCAAACCGCCACACGTGCTCGTAACGACGCCGGAATCGCTCTTCATTCTGCTGACCGCTGAGAAATCGCGTGCACTCTTCACGAACGTCGCGACGGTGATCGTCGACGAAATTCATGCGATGGTCGCCAATAAGCGTGGCTCGCATTTAGCGCTGACGCTCGCGCGTCTCGACGCGCTCGTTGAAGAGAACGGCGGTCGCAAACCGCAACGAATCGGGTTGTCCGCAACGGTTCGTCCGCTGGACGAAGTCGCGCGGTTTTTGAGCCCGAATGCGCATGTCGTGGACGTCGGCAGCCGCCGTCCGATGACGCTGGTCGTCGAAGTTCCGAAAGACGAACTCGGGCCGGTCGCAAGCAACGAACTGTGGGGCGAGACGTACAATCGCGTCGCTGAACTGATCAAGGCGAATCGCACGACGCTTGTGTTCGTCGGCACGCGCCGCATGAGCGAACGCGTTGCGTTTGCGCTCTCCGAGCGTTTAGGAGCTGACGTGGTATTGCCGCACCATGGCAGCCTTTCGAAAGAGAAGCGCTTCGAAGCCGAAAACCGGTTGAAGAACGGCGAGTTGAAGGCCGTTGTTGCGACAGCGTCGCTCGAGCTCGGCATTGACATCGGTTCGATCGACCTCGTCGTTCAGCTTGGAAGTCCGCGTTCGATTTCGGTTGCGCTGCAGCGTATCGGCCGCTCCGGACACTGGATCGGTGCGAAGCCGGAAGGCCGCCTCTTCCCGACGACGCGAGACGAACTGCTTGAGTGCGCTGCGCTCGTGCGTGCAATTCGAACCGGCGCGATGGACACGCTCAAGATTCCGCAGGCGCCGCTGGATATTCTTGCGCAACAGATCGTCGCCGCGTGCGGAGCGGGCGAATGGCGTGCCGACGACCTTTACGCCCTCGCGCGCGCGGCGTATCCGTATCGCGCGATAGAACGCAAAGACTTCGACGACGTCGTTACGATGCTCGCCGATGGCGTTGCAACGTCGCGTGGACGCAGTGGTGCGTATCTGCATTACGATCGCGTGAACGGTCGCTTGCGCGGCCGCCGGGGCGCTCGCATGGCAGCGATCACCTCGGGTGGCGCCATTCCGGAAACGGCAAACTATAACGTCGTCGCTGAACCGGACGGACACATCGTCGGAACGCTCGACGAAGATTTCGCGATCGAGAGTCTCGCGGGCGATATCTTCATGCTCGGGACGACGTCGTGGCGCATTCGCCGCGTCGAGCCGGGCGTCGTTCGCGTCGAAGATGCGAACGGTGCGCCGCCGACGGTGCCATTCTGGAACGGCGAGGGCCTGGGGCGCACGCTCGAACTCTCGTATGAGGTGAGCGCCTTGCGCGAAGCCATCGACGTCCGCAGTGACACCGACGCACGTGAATTCCTTATTGCCGAATGTGGTGTGGATGACGCCGGCGCCGATCAGATTATTGCGTACGTGCGAGCCGGAAAGAAGATTCTCGGTGTAGTTCCCACGGTAAAGACGCTTGTCGCCGAACGATTTTTCGACGAAGGCGGCGGGATGCAGCTAATTCTGCATACGCCCTTCGGTGCGCGCATCAATCGCGCGTGGGGCCTCGCCTTGCGCAAACGGTTCTGCCGTTCGTTCAACGTCGAATTGCAGGCGGCTGCCACGGATAACGGCATCGTGCTTTCGCTCACCGAGCAGCATGCCTTCCCGCTCGACATTGCCTTCGAGTACGTGAAATCGGCCAGCGTCGAATATGTGCTTACGCAGGCGTTGCTTGCTGCACCGATGTTCGGTGCGCGTTGGCGATGGAACGCGACGCGTGCGCTTGCCATTACGCGGATGCGCGGAGGGCGCAAGGTCCCGCCGCAATTGCAGCGGATGCGCGCCGACGACCTCGTCGCCGCGGTGTTTCCCGATCAAGCCGCGTGCGCGGAGAATCTCACCGGGCCGATCCGCATTCCGGACCACGTGCTCGTGCGCGAAACGATCGACAACTGTCTGCACGAAGCGATGGATCTCGACGGACTCATCGATATTCTCCATGAAATTGAAGGCGGCACGATCCGCACGGTTGCGGTCGACACGCCGGAACCATCACCGTTCTGTCACGAGATTCTCAACGCGAATCCGTATGCGTACCTCGACGATGCCCCACTCGAAGAGCGCCGCGCTCGCGCGGTGCAATTGCGGCGCACCATCCGTGACGACGTCGACGGCGCGGGTATTCTCGACGCACAGATCATCGCCGAAGTCGCGCAAGAGTCGTGGCCGGTCGTGCGCGACGCGGACGAACTGCACGATGCGTTGGCGACGCTCGTCGTCGCTCCGCCGGCGAGCGAGTGGCAGTCGTTCTACGACGAACTCGTTGCGCAGAACCGTGCGACCACGCTAGCGGCGCGCGGTGGCCGCTTCTGGACGAGTGCGGAGCGCCTCGATGTTGCGCGCCTTGCATACCCTGACGCCGAGATCGATCCGAAAATCGACGCGGTGACGATCGAGAATTCGCCCGCGTCTCGCGAAGAGGCAATTGCTGAAATTTTGCGTGGGTGGATGGAATCGACCGGTCCGGCTACGTTGCTCGCTATCGCAGAGCGGCTCGGCGTCGAACCGGAGGCGGTCGAGGCGGGTTTGATCCGGCTTGAAACTCAGGGACAAGTCCTGCGCGGTCGCTTCCGCGGCGCGGAAGAAGAGTGGTGCAATCGTCGCGTCCTCGCGCGCATTCATCGTTTGACGATCGGTGTGCTGCGTCGTGAAATCGAACCCGTGACGTCGGCGCAATTCGTGCGTTTTCTCCATTCGTGGCAGCATGTCGCGCCGCTCTCGCGATTGCACGGCGTCGACGGCACGCTCCAGGTCATCCGCCAACTAGAAGGCTACGAAATTCCAGCTGCGGCGTGGGAAGCGCAGATTCTTCCGGCTCGCGTCGCTAACTATCGTCGCGAATATCTCGATCATTTGTGCTACTCCGGTGAAGTAATGTGGGGACGGCTCTCACCGCACCCTGCGCTCGATCCGGCGAACGAGACCGATCGCCGCGTGCGTCCGACGAAGCTCGCCCCGATCTCGCTCTTCACGCGCGAAGATGCGCACGAATTGATCGTGCGCGATGAATTTAAAGCCAATGGTCTTTCGCACGCGGCGCAAGAGGTGCTCGAAGAGATCTCTCGTCGAGGTGCGCCGTTCTTTGCGGACATCGTTCGCGGCACGAAACGGCTGCCGGCTGAAGTGGAAGAAGCGTTATGGCAACTCGTCGCGGCTGGACTCGTAACTGCCGACGGCTTTGACGCGCTGCGCTCTCTTATCGATTCGAAACGCCGGCTCGGCGAAAAAGGTTTGCGTGCGCGCCCGCGTTCGTCCGGCGGGCGTTGGACGCGCATCGAGTCGTCGACGGAAACGATCGATCCTGAAGCGTTCGCGCGCCGGTTGCTCAATCGTTGGGGCGTCGTTTTCCGCGACATCATCGCGCGCGAAGGACTCGCGCCTCGTTGGCGGGAGCTTTTGCTTGCGCTGCGCCGCATGGAGGCGCGCGGCGAAGTGCGCGGAGGGCGTTTTGTTAGCGGGTACGTCGGCGAGCAATTTGCGCTGCCCGAAGCAGTTGATTCATTGCGCGCGTCGCGTCGCAATCATGACGAGTCGGACCTCGTTACGGTAAGCGCGTACGATCCGTTGAACCTCACCGGCATCATCCTGCCCGGTACTCGTGAAGGCACGGATGAACTCTCGGCGCGTATTGCGCTCTAAATTACCTCGAGCGCAACCGCCTGTTTTTCGTCGCTGCTCATCTCTACCGGTGGAGGCGCCGGTGCGAAGTGAAGCTTCAGGACGCGCAGTATCGCTGCGACCGGAACGGCGAGAAAGGTTCCGATAACGCCGAAGTACGCCGAGCCGATCAGAATCGCAATGATGATCACGAGCGGCGAAAGCTGCAGGCTGTCCTTCATTATACGCGGGAGAATCACGTTTCCATCGAGTTGCTGGATTCCCGCGAAAAGGATCGCAACGATAAGCGCGTTTTGCCATCCGTTGAAGACGAGTGCAAGAAGAACGGCCGGGATGAAGCCGATGAGCGCTCCGACGTAGGGAATGAGATTCAGGATGCCGGCGGCGACGCCGATGAGCAACGCGTATCGCACGTGCATGATACTGAGCATGATGGCGATCAGCGTGCCGAGGATGAACCCGTCAAGTGCCTGACCGCGCACGAACGCGCCCATCGTCTTGTTCACATCGGCAAGAATCGCCAGCGTACGCGCGCGCGCCGGTTGGGGAATGAGGCCAATGAATCCGCGCCTGACGTCAGCGAGGTCGAAGAAGAAATAGGCCGTAAGGATCGGGACGATAATCAGCGACAGAAAGAGCGTTACGACGGAGAAGAATCCGCTGAGCGTAGCTTGCGCAACGCCGAAGCCGTATTTTGAAATGATGGAACTGGCCTGTGACGGCAACGTTTGGATTTGGACGATCACGTCCGGCGGAAGCTTGGATACAAAGGGATTCTTCGGATTGAGCAACTCGCTCTGGAGATACGCAAACGCCTTGGGGAACTCCGCGATGAGCGAGCGGGCTTCGTTGAAGAGCGGAGGCACGATTAAGAAAAACGCGATGACGACGACGATTGCGAAGATCAGGTAGGTCACCAGAAGCGCAGCCCAGAGAGGCAGCCGCCGCTGGAAGAGCTTGACGAGCGGTGCGATCAAGTAGGTGATCAAGACGGCCGCGAGGATGACGATGCCGGTCGTTCCAAGTGCTTTGAGCGCCTCGATCAAAAGCAGAAGAAACGCAAAGCACAATCCGGTGATTGCAAGCGCCTTGAGCGCGCGTGTCATACGCGAATCGCTATCCATCAGTGAATCTGTAATACGATTTTGCCTACGACGTGGCCCTTTTCGATACGTTGATGCGCCTCGGCGACCCGATCGAGGGTATACACGTCGACGGCGAGAGGGATTGTCTTGGTGCCGATCGCTCCATTGAAACGCTCGAAGGCCTCCCGCGACATTTCACCGTCGTAGCCGATCGTTTCATGTCCTTCGAGCTCGGGTACCGGTTCGACGCCATTCGGATATGCGACCGCAGCGCCGCTGTGCAAGTGTGCTTCCCACCGCGGAAGCGAGTCGCTCGATGCCGTTAAAAGCGCTGCATCAAAGTCGCCCTCGAATTGCGAGTCCGAAGGATCGACTGCGTACGCCGCACCGAGTTTGAGCAGGTAATCGAAGGCGTCGGGTCTACCGGTGCCCGTTACTTTCGCGCCGAGCGCGTTTGCTGCAAGCCACACGGCCATTGAACCGACACCGCCGCTCGCACCAAAGACGAGCAGCGGCTCCTCGCGCTCGATTTCAAGGACGCTAAGGCCGCTGTGCGCGGTGAGACCGACGCACGGAATCGCGCCTGCAATCGTTTGATCGAGTTGTTGCGGCACTCGTTCGACCAGATCCGCCGGAACGCTGACATACTCGGCATAAAAGCCGCCATGTTTGTTGCCATAGCTGTATGAGTACACGCGATCGCCGACGCTCAAGCGCTTGACATCCGGGCCGAGCGCTGCAACCCGCCCGCTGCCGTCGGCGCCGAGAATCGTGCCTTTTTGTACTTGGCCGTAGGCACCGCCGCGTTGCTCTGTATCCCAGCTTCCCACGCCCGCGTAATCGACGGCGATCATCACGTGATCGCGTGGTAGCGGCGGAAGGGGGACGGTGCGGAGTTGGAGAGCCTCGGGCGGACCTGCGGAGTCGAGGACCGCTGCCAGCATCGTTTCGGGAAGAGCAGATGACATCACGTTGCCTCCGGTCCCGCTATGGTACTCGCAACGTTCGTTCCCGGCAATCGGTCTATGGCACTGTGGTTCCTGTTTCGATTCTCGACCTCTCGCCGATCGTTGAAGGCGGCAGCGCCTCTCTCTCGTTGCAGAATTCGCTCGACCTCGCGCAGCATGCCGAACGATGGAATTTCCATCGCTATTGGCTTGCGGAGCATCACAACATGCCCGGCATCGCGAGCGCAGCGACCGCTGTTGCGCTCGCATACATCGGTGCGGGAACGAAAACGATTCGCATCGGCTCGGGCGGCGTCATGTTGCGGAATCACGCACCGCTCATTGTTGCAGAACAATTCGGAACGTTGGAAGCGCTCTATCCGGGACGAATCGATCTCGGGTTAGGACGCGCGCCGGGAACCGATCCGATGACCGCGCGAGCGCTACGCCGGAATTTGCACGGCAGCGACGAGTCATTTCCGCAAGACGTCGTCGAATTACTGAACTACTTTCAGCCGGCGTTACCGGGACAAACCGTTCGCGCGGTTCCCGGTGCAGGCGCTGAAATTTCGGTGTGGTTACTTGGCTCGAGCCTGTTTAGCGCACAACTTGCGGCGGCACTTGGTTTGCCCTTTGCTTTTGCATCACACTTCGCGCCCGACGTGTTGATGGCGGCATTGCGAATATATCGCGACGAATTTCGTCCGTCATCGCAATTAAAAGAGCCCTATGCCATGGCGGGTGTAAGCGTCATTGCCGCCGACACAGTCGACGAAGCGCGTCAGCTCTTCACGTCGCAGCAACAGGCATTTATCAATCTGCGTCGCGGACGGCCGGGACCTCTTCCGCCGCCGGTCGATTCGATGGATCGCTATTGGACGCCGATGGAACGAGAGATGGTGGAACATTCTCTGATGTACACCATCGTAGGTACGCGAGACATGGTGACGCGCGGCCTTGCGCAATTCGCAGAGCGAACCGGTGTCGATGAAGTGATTGCTACGGGGAATATGTACGACCATCGTGCACGGCTGCATTCGTTTGAGATTCTTGCGGATGCAGCAACATTGAACCCGATCCCGCGATAACGGCATAGCCTCGAATCTCCGGAATGCCGTCGTGAACTGATACTTCGATGAAACTCGGACGACGTACGTGCGCGCCTTGAGCGATTCGAACGATCGGTCCCGTTGCGAGATGTCGTTCAATGAGAAGGCACGCGAGCGGACCTGCGGCGGTTCCGGTCGCGGGATCTTCGGGAATGCCGACGGTCGGGTTGAAAAACCGCGCGTGTGCGTCCGCGCCACTTTCATTCGATACCGTGAAGACATAGCAGCCTTCGGCTTTGGCGTTCCGTAGCACGTGACGCAGCTTTTCTTGATCGACGTTCAACTGATCGAGCGTGGCGCAATCTCGGACCGCTGCCATGAGATGCGCGACGCCGGTGCTCGCGGCTTGTACCGGCAGACGCTCGTCGAAGGCGTCCATGGGAATCGAAAGCGCCGATGCAAGCTCTGATAGGCCCTTCAGTGGCCTTCCAAGCTCGAGTCGACCTTGGCGCATCGCGATGCGAGTGACGCGTCCGTTCTGCGCCGTGATTGTAAGCGGCAACAAGTGCCCGTCAATTTCTTGCACGAATGCGCTCTCACCATCAGGTAAATCGAGCACGCCCGTGTCCGCCATCCACCACCACGCGCCGAGTACATGATGTCCCACGCCACCAACTTCAGCGCCCGCCGGCGTGAACGACCGGAGTCTCCAGTCTGCACCCGTCGATGCCGGTCGCAGAATAAATGCCGTTTCCGAGAGGTTGAATTCTCGCGCGAGCGCTCTCATGGACTCGTCGGAAAGCTCGTCCGCATTCGGGACGACGGTGACCGGATTACCGGCAAGGGGCGTGTTCGCGAATACGTCGACGAAAGCAAAGTGAACCACGATGCCAACAACCGGCTGCTAACAGAAATGGTGGCAGGAACCGACGGTCTAGGGAGCCTAGTCGCTTTTGATGCTGACCACGCCCGGCCTTGAAGTTCCTCGCGAAGAACTCATTCGCTATCGCCGCCATCTGCACGAGCATCCCGAGCTGTCGTTCGAAGAGTACGAGACGGCCGCATTCCTCGTCAACCAATTGCGTGATTGCGATTTTGACGAAATTCGAACCGGCGTCGGTCAGACGGGCGTCCTTGCAACACTGCGCGGCGGGCGGCCGGGACCGGTAACGCTCTTGCGAGCCGATATGGACGCGCTGCCGATGGACGAAACCGCGAATGTTCCGTATCGTTCGAGGCGCAAAGGTGCGATGCACGCTTGTGGGCACGACGGACACGTTGCGATTCTCTTGAGCAGCGCGCGCGCATTGTCGCGCATTCGCGAACAGATTCCCGGAACGATCGTATTTTGTTTTCAGCCTGCGGAAGAAGGACCGGCGGGAAACAAAGCGATGATCGACGACGGGGCGCTCGAGAACCCGCATGTGGACCGCTGTTTTGCGTTACATCTTTACAGCGGATTGGATGTCGGCAAAATCGGCGTTCGTGACGGTGCGTTCTTTGCGTCGTCCGATCGTTTCCGATTGGTGCTGCGCGGCAAGGGCGGACACGGTGCCATGCCGCAAACATCGGTCGATCCGATCGTTGCGGCGTCACAACTCGTTACGATGTTCCAGACGATACCAAGCCGCGAAATCGCGCCGAAAGATCCCGTCGTAGTAACCGTCGGCGCCATTCATTCGGGTACGACGTTCAACGTGATTCCTGATTACGCGGAGATGATGGGGACAACGCGTGCGTTGGATGATACGGTGCGCCGCTCGCTTCCCGAGCGCATGGAGCGCATGACGGCGGGGCTTGCAGAGGCGATGCGCCTAGAGTACGAATTCGAATACTTCTGGGGCTATCCGCCGACGATCAACGAACCTTCGATGAACGACGTGGTTCGCGAAGTCGCATCGCATGCGATCGGTTCGGAAAACGTCGTCTATCCGCACGACATCGTGTTGTGGGCGGAAGACATGTCGTACATGATGGAACAGCGTCCCGGTGCGTATTTCATCGTCGGCGTTCGCGGCCCGGAACTCGGTCACGAACCGCAGCACAGTCCGCGCTACGACATGGACGAGCGCGCGCTCGAAGTCGGCTTCCAAATGATGATCGGACTCGGGCTACGCGGCTAGCGCCGCCTACGTCGGCTCTTCGCTTTCCGTAACGGTCAGGACCCACCGGATCGCGCGAGCGTACTGGTCCAGTTCGCGTAACGAACGTTCCAGAGCGCGATACCCCGGCTCGCGTTGATATGTCCGGCTCTTTGAACGTGCGAGCGCTTTACCGTACTGGACCGCCTCATCGAGCTGCCGTTCGACGATGGGCCACTGCACGCGGAGCGTCGTCTCCGACGCATCCGGAAGACGGTCGATGATCGGCGGCGGCGGGGTCGCATCGTCGATCATCGCGCATTCGAGACGCGCGAGCGCATACTCCCCTCGCGCGCGAATGAACGAACCCAGGAGTTGCACCAACCGAACGTCCATATACGCCTATTATGCCGTATTCCGACGCTCGGCGATATGTAATCGTGGGGAACGGCTTTGCCGGAACCACGGCAGCCGAACAACTACGCAAGCATGATAGTGCGTGTGAGATCGTGCTCTTTGGTGACGAGCCGTATCCGCTCTACAACCGCATCTCGCTTCCCCCAATGCTGCGCAAGCAGCTACCGGAAGAAAAGGTGATGATGCGAACGATCGCGTGGCACGAGGAGCACCGCATCGATCTGAAACTGCGAACGCGCGTCGAGCGGGTCAATGTTGCCGAGCGCACGGTCGTCGCCGACGGGCGCGAATACCCGTTCGACGCGTTACTCATTGCAACGGGCGGACGGCCGAATCCTCATCCGGCTCCCGGCTCGACCGATGCTGCGAACGTGTTCAATTTTCAGTACCTCGATGATACGCGCGCAATCTCCGAACAAATCGATCGATCGAAGGCTGCGGTTGCGATCGGCGGATCGTTCATCGCATACGAGTTAGCGGAAGCATTCGCATCGCGCAAGGTGGAGACTCATTGGGTGTTGCGTGGCCCGCGCGTACTGCATCGCTTGCTGGACGATGTGGCGGGCGAGTTCGTTCACGAAGCCGCGCATAACGACGGCGTGCACCTGCACTACGGTCACGAAGTCGAGGAGTTCGTCCGCTCCAACGGTGTCGTGACCAAGGTGCGGATGAAGGGCGGCCTCGAGATTGCGGCGGACTGTTTCGGCGTCGGCTTCGGACTGACGATGAATACGGATCTCGTGCGCGATACGGACATCGAAATCAGCCACAACGGCATCCTCTGCGACGATCACCTCGAGACGAACGTCAAAGGCATCTTCGCCGGGGGCGATATTGCGGATTTCTACGACCCGATTCTCGAGATGCGCTACCGGATGGGAACGTGGAATAATGCCGGCGCGCACGGGAAAGTCGCGGCTCAAAACATGATGGGAAGCAGCGAAAAATACCACGACGTGCCGGAGTACTCGTCGCTACTCTTCAAGGGCCAGACGATCACGCAGTTCGGACTCTCTCCCGATCTGAAGCCGGAACTCGAGTTGGTGCGTAAAATCGACGCGGAGAAGAAGTGGTATCGCTCACTGTTCTTTTGGGAAGACCGTCTCGTCGGCGGAATCATGCTCGGTAAGGGCAATCGCGCCGGGAAACGCAAGTACGTCGAAGCGATCAAATCCAAAGAGCGCTTTCCCAAGCCGGATTGGGAAGCGATGCTGGACTGGACCGCGTAATTCATATAACGCTTCTCCTACGATTGTGTGACGCGACGTTAGCAGAGTCGAGGAACGTCGCGATCATATGCTTGCTGCGATAAACGTTAATCGTTGACTATGCGCCGATAAGGAAGCGTTCATACCGTCCCGTTACGGTGGTTCTGTGGCGCCAAGCGTCACAGAAAATCATCAGAAAGGACGGTATTTCATGATATCGCTCGGACTCAGCGTGCTGCTCGCGACCGCGTCCACGGTCGCAAACGGAGCAATGTGCACGCAGCCCGATACTCCACCAGCAGTGCGTTCGATGCCCGCGCAGATGCCCACGATGCTCTTGGCTTCAGGAACGCACGGCACGGCGCAACTGATCGTTATCCTTACCGCGGAGAACACCGTACCGGCTAACGTTGAGCTGGTTCAATCGACGGGAGACATGATATTCGACGCTGCGGCCCTCGAGGTTGCGCGTGAAACACAGTTTGTTCCTGAGACACGTGCGTGCGCGCCCGTCGGCGGCCGTTACTTCTACGAGTTTCAGTTCTAAGCGCACGTTTCTAAGCAAATTCCAAGAAGAGCTGCTACGGGCGGCTCTTCTTTTTTATTTGATGCATTTTTGGAATCTTTGTTGACACACGTTGATGCGCGTAAGCGTTACGATGAATGTAGTTCGAAAGGACAAAAATAATGTTGACGCTAGGATTAGCTCTTTTCATCAGCGCATCATCAGTCGCGGCAAACGGCGCCGCATGTGCGCAACCGAATACACCCGCAATCGTGCAAGTTGAACCGGCGATGCTACCGCCGATTCTTCTCGCCTACGACGAGCACGGCTCGGCGAAACTCATTGTCACCATCGATCCGCTTCTTGCGCTGCCGACGAAAGTTGAACTCGCGCAGCCGAGCGGCGATGCGATTATCGACGCGGCTGCCGTGCAAGTTGCTCGCGAGACGGCATTTACACCGGAGACGGCATCGTGCTCGGCCGTCGGTGGACGGTACTTCTACGATTTTGAAGTCTAGCTGGGCTGCGGATTTGTAACGTCCGTCCCAACGACCGCACCACTGGCATCGCCGATTGCGGTCAGCAGCTCGGCGGTGGCGTGATTAACGGGCAGTCGCCTCCCGGAGCGCCGTGATGAAGCCGTCGATGTCCGATTCGGTCGTCGCCCAATGCGTCATCCACCGCACTTCGGGAAGCGACTCGTCGAAGGTAAAGAAGAAAAACTTTTCTTTCGCTCGCGCTATTGCGGCTCGATCCATCTTCGCGAAAATGGCATTCGCGCGAACAGGTCGCGTGATTTCGATTCCGCGAATGCCGCGGACGCCGGCCAGCAAGCGCTGCGCCATGTCGTTGGCATGGGAAGCATATTGCAGCCACCGGTCCTCGGTTAACAGTGCCTCGAACTGAGCGGCGATATAGCGCATCTTCGACGCGAGCTGGGTGGCCTGCTTACGCGCGTATGGCATCGCTTCCGCCGCAAGTTCGGGTTTGAAGAAACAGACAGCCTCACCGAGCATTAGACCGTTTTTCGTTCCGCCGAACGAGAGCACGTCGACGCCGAGATCTTTCGTGATGGCGCGAGGCGTTGTGCCTAGCGCGGCGGCGGCATTGGCGATTCGCGCACCGTCGACATGCACGAAGAGCCCGTGCTCGTGCGCGAAGCGGCAGAGTTCGCGCAACTCCTCGGGTTCGTAGACATTGCCGTACTCGGTAGTCTGCGAAATCGAGACGACGCGCGGCTGCGGAAAGTGTTCGCCGTGCCCGGCGTGGAGGTACGGCTCGAGATCGGTGGGCTGTAATTTTCCGTCGGCCGTTGATATCGGAATCACCTTCGATCCCGTAAAGCGCTCGAACGAGCCGCATTCATCCGTCTGCAGATGTGCCGTGGATGGGGTCAGAACGGCTTCCCACGGCTTCACCAGGCAGCTTATCGCGGCTACGTTGGCACCGGTTCCATTGAACATGAAATAGACGCCGGTATCATCGCCGAAATGCGCGCGAAAACGTGCGATCGCACGCACCGTGAACACATCCGCGCCATAACCGACGGCGTCACCGTCATTTGCGTCGATGATTGCCTGCAGTATTTCGGGTGCGATGGGTGCGGTGTTATCGCTTGCAAAACTTCGCTTGCTCACAGCGTTATCGTTGTTCCGCGGCGCGCCACGTCGGCCTTCCATCCGAGCGCAGTATCGGCGATCGCGGCGAGCGCCGCCGCCGACTCTGCTTCGCCGTGAACCGCGTAGAGATGCGGCTTCGTCGTGCAGGTACCCATCCAGCGTTTGAGTTCGTCGCGGTCGGCGTGCCCGCTAAAACCGGAGAGCGTGGCGATGTTCGCGCGGATCGGAAGATTATCACCGTACAACGTGACCGTATGCGCGCCGTGCGTGAGAAGGTAGCCTAGCGTTCCCGCGCTCTGATAACCTGCGAAGATAATCGTTGCCTTCGTGTCGCTCAAGTGATTGTGGAGATGATGCAAGATCCGCCCACCGGACGCCATGCCGCTCGATGAGATGATGATGTGCGGGCCGGTAACGTGGTTAAGCCGCTTCGAATCCTCCGCTGTGACGTGAATCGTAAGGTTTCGCACTCCGAACGGATGCGCCGGAGAATCGTTCGGAATCGGCTTGTGCGCGTTCGGGTATGCTTCGAAAGCATCGTCGACTTTTTCGGCCATCGGGCTATCGAGATGAACGGGAACCGACGCAATCTTCGCGTCGCGTGACTGCAGCGTCGCAATTGCAAGCAGAATGTCTTGAGAGCGTTCGATTGCAAACGCGGGAATCACGATTGCGCCGCCGCGGTCGATGCCGGCCGAGATTACCCGGCCCAAATCGTCGAGTGCATCGGGTGGATGCACGCGATCGGCGTAGGTCGATTCGCACACGAGATCGTCCGCGTTTCCGATCGGTTCGGGATCGAAGAGCAGCGGACGGTTGTAGCGGCCGAGATCGCCCGAAAAAACAACACGTTTGCCTTCGAACTCGAGCGCTACGAATGCCGAACCTAAAATATGCCCCGCATTGTAGTACGTCGCATTCGCAACGCCGGCGACATCGAAGCCGGTGTGGAGATCGAAAGGTTGCGCGTGCGCTTTCGCGCGATCGACATCGGCTTGATCGTAGTAGATTGGAGGCGCGTAAGGACGTTGATGCTGGAAGCCTCGCTCCTGCAGTTCCTGCTGGATGTGCGCGGCATCGTCGAGCACGATATCCATCACGAGCCGCGTAGGCGGCGTGCAGTAGATCGGACCGTTGAAACCGCTGTGCACCAGGCGCGGCAAATAGCCGACATGATCGAGATGGCCATGCGTGAGCACGACCGCCGCGATATCGCGCGGATCGACGGGCAGCGGCGCGTCATTGAGCGTTCGCACGTCCACGACACCTTGAAAGAGGCCGCAATCGACGAAAATATGCTTTCCGCCGATCGTCAAGAGATGCTTGCTGCCGGTGACGGTTCCGGCTGCTCCGACGAACGTTAGTTCAGCCACGGGTCTCCTGCGTTACGGGCGGTGTGCGAAGTGGGAATTCGGCGACGCGATTGAACGCCACCGATGACGGAATTGCGGAGCGGAGATACAGGTCCATGCATCGATCGACGAGGGCTTCGGGATTGTCGTCGGTGATCATGATTGAACCCGTCTCTTTCTTTACGATACTCGCAATGTGCGAGAACTCGTTGGAAATGCCGCCCGAATTCGTGAGCACGCCGATCAACTTACCTTCGTCGTAAGCGATGCAGAACTCGCCGAGCGTCCCGCTTCGTCCTCCCACAAAAAGGACGAAATCCGAGCTGTGAATGTTGTGCGTCTCGCGTCCCATCAGCCCGGAACCGGTAAAGACGATGGTCGTGTACGGCTGCAGTGGCGAACCGTACACGTTGATGTGCTCTTCGCGAGAGAGCGCCGGCGAAACGCCGAGACTCACGCCACCCTTTTCGTGCGCGCCGACCACTGCCGCATGGGGCAGGCCCGGGCACGCACCGGTGACGATTGTTGCACCCCGTTCGGCAATTCGCCGTCCGAGGCGCCGGGCAAGTTCGAGTTCGGCAGCGCTAATCGGGCCGCCGGCAGAACCCATCACGCCGACCTGGATCTTCATGGAAGCGGGAGTTTATGTCGGAAACGCTACCCACCTACCACGAGCTCGCGCAGCGCTGGAAAAAGCTGCGGGCAACACACGATCTTCGCGTGCGCGAAGTTGCGTGTGTCGGCGCGCCGCGCACGCTTCTCTGTGTCGAGATCGGCGATTCCTCCATGCCGTGCATTCATTTGAGCGCAGGTGTTCACGGCGACGAACCTGCGGGCGTGCTCGCGTTGCTACAACTCGCCGAAACCAATGCGCTAGAGCGAAGCTACTCCTATCGCATATGGCCGTGCACGAATCCGACCGGCTTTGATGCGCGGACGCGTGAGAGCGTAGATCGAATCGATATCAATCGGACGTTCGGACGAGGCGGAACTTCACCCGAGTCTTCGGCAGTCATCATGTCGAATCGTGACCGCAAGTTCGTTCTCGCCGTAGATCTTCATGAGGACGATGTAGCGGACGTTGCGTACTGCTACGAGTACGGGAAGCATTTCATCGGCGAACGCGTGGCGCCGCGGTGTTTGCGACCCGACCCGCTCCAGGAGGCGGAAATTATCGGCGGCATGTCGCTCTCGTTGCTACTGCGTCGCGGCGCCGCAGAGCATGTTCTCACGTTTGAGACACCCACGATCAAGCCGCTCGAGGAGCGCGTGGCCGCGCACCTCTCGATGTTGAATGAAGCGATAAGACTGCTACCGTTCGATTCCCAGACTTCTATGAAATGATAGATTTTAACGTAGCTCGAAAGGGTGCGCCATGGCAGCGCAGCGCGATCAACTCGAAGTCGACGTCCTTTTCGTAGGTGCTGGTCCGGCGAGCCTCGCCGGCGCAATCCGGCTCGGGCAGCTTGCAAAAGCGGCAAGCCGGGAGCTTGAAATTCTGGTCATCGAGAAGGCAGCGGAGATCGGAAATCACGGCCTCTCCGGACTCGTCCTCGATCCGCGCGCAATAAACGAATTGATGCCCGATTGGCTCGAACAGGGTGGCCCCATCGAGGCGCCCGTTGGTCGCGACGAGATGTGGCTCCTCACCAAAGGCGGGAAGATCAAAGCCCCGTTCACGCCGCCGCCGCTCAATAATCACGGCAAATACGTGTCGTCGCTGCAGCGTCTAACGAAGTGGATGGCTGCGCAGGCGGAAGAACTCGGCGTCCAAGTGTTCGGTGAGTTCCCCGGCCAGGAATTGCTCTGGGAGGGTGACCGCGTAATCGGCGTGCGCACGGGTGATAAGGGTGTCGATCACAACGGTAATCCGAAATCGAACTACGAACCTGGCGCGGATTTGCTCGCGAAGATCGTAATTCTCGGTGAGGGGCCGCGCGGAACGCTTGCAAAGCAGGCAATTCCGCGACTCGATCTCGATGCCGGTAAAGAGCCGATGGTCTATGCAGCCGGCGTGAAAGAACTATGGCAAGTTCCGGACGATCGCTTCCCGGCGGGCACGGTCATTCATACGCTCGGATATCCGCTTCCGCCGGAAACCTTCGGCGGCGGCTTCATCTATGGGATGAACGATCGCATCATCGACATCGGTCACGTGACGGGACTCGATTATAAGAATCCGACGACCGATCCGCACAACGAGTTGCAGCGGATGAAAGAACATCCGGAGATCCGCAAACTGCTCGATGGTGGAAAGATGATCCGCTACGGTGCGAAGGCGATTCCCGAAGGCGGTTTCTTCGCAATGATTCGTCCATATGCGGACGGCTTGATGATTACGGGCGACTCTGCGGGCTTCCTCAACGGCATGCGGTTGAAGGGCGTTCACCTCGCAATGAAGTCCGGCATGATGGCAGCGGAAACCGCGTGGGATGCGCTACAGGCCGACAACTACGAAGCAAAGACGCTATCCGCGTACGAAGAACGCTTCCGCAATTCGTGGGCGTACACCGAGATGCGCAGCGCGCGCAACTTCCATCAGGGCTTCGAACACGGTATGTGGGCAGGCGTCTTTAACGCCGGACTCGCGACATTCACGGGTGGTCGCGCCTTCGGCATCATCGACAAACTCTCGCAAAAGCCCGGCTACGAACACATGGAAAAGGCTGGTTACAAACCCCAAGAGACGCCGCGTGCAAAGGTCGACAGCGTGCTTACGTTCGACAAGCTCACGGACGTTTACAACTCGGGCACGATGCACGAAGAAGATCAGCCGTCTCATTTGAAGGTCGCCGATACGAATATCTGCCGTGACCGCTGCACGGTTGAATATGGAAATCCGTGCGCGTACTTCTGTCCCGCCGCCGTCTACGAACCGCTCTTTGAAAAAAACGGCGACGGCAAAGTCGACGGAAGGCTGCAGATCAACTTCACGAATTGCGTGCACTGCAAGACGTGCGACATTGCGGACCCGTATCAAATCATCACGTGGGTCCCGCCGCAGGGCGGCGAAGGTCCCGTCTACACGGGAATGTAGCGGCCGTGTCATTCTGAGCGAAGCGTAGCGCAGTCGAAGGATCGCCTCAAAAGAAAAGCCTGATGGAATCTCGTCGGACTTTAGTTTCGATTCGATCCTTCGACTGCGCGCCTTAGGCGCTTCGCTCAGGATGACACTATTTAGCCGGAAGAATGTTCACCGCGCGCGCAGCGACGACGGCGATTGTAATGAGTGCGATCGACGCCTGAACCACGATCAGCAATCGCGCGCGCGACGATGCCGTCAGCGTATCCGTCGCGCTGAATGCCATTGATGTACTGAATCCGAGATACAGATAGTCGACGAACGTTGGTTCGAACGGTTTTTCGGCGTCGTCGGTTCCTTGCATCTCCGGAAAAATGAAGTCAGGTTTGCGTGAGGTGCCGCTGTGGCGTTCTTCCGGACCTCCGCGATCCATCGCCCAATAGGCGAGCGAGAAGACCAGCACATTGCAGATCCATACGAAGATTGCAGATCCTAAGAGTCGTTGGCCGTCGAGATTCTCGGCATGAGCCATCATCCAGAGCAGACCGAAAAGCAGGAAAACGTTCGCGACAGTGCCGGCCTCAGCGAACAAAAAGACCGTCACCCGCTCCATGCGCGTCTTATGAAGAATTCTTTCGACAAACGACGCAAGCACGAGCGCGATCGCAAAAACCGCGATAGCCGTGGAGACTTGTGGCGGCAGCAAGCGATAACGCGTGTCCAAAAACCATCCCGGCGATGCAATTATGAGCAGCACGAGCAGCGGCGGCCAAGGCAGATTTCGTAGTGACGTTACGAAAGCCCGGCTGCCGCTAGCGACGGCGCTATCTCCGTTTGCAGTGCTCGCCATGTTCCAAACGACGCGATGAGCGTCGCAACGAGGCCGGTCCATCCCGTTTGATGACTTGCGCCGATGCCGGCTCCGTTATCGCCGTGGAAGTACTCATAGAAGAGAATATTATCACGCCACGTGGGATCGCTTTGAAACTTCTGCGCGCCGCCGAACACCGGACGGCGGCCGTCGTGGTCGCGAGTGAAAATCGAGATCAACCGCCCCGCCAATTCGTCGGCAACCACATTGAGCGGAACGCGCCGCCCCGAACCCGTAGGCATTTCAACGGTGAAGCTGTCACCGTAGAATGCGTGATAGCGCCGTAACGACGAGATCAGCATGAAGTTCACCGGGAACCAGATCGGCCCGCGCCAATTTGAATTACCGCCGAACAATCCCGTCGACGACTCGGCCGGTTCATAGCGGACCATGAATTCCTGGCCAGCGCCGCGGAGTATGAATGGATTGTTTTCATACGCTTTTGAGAGCGCGCGAATGCCGTACGGGCTCAAAAACTCGTTCTCGTCGGGCATGTAGCGTAAGATGCGTTGCAACCGGTCACCGCGAGCGATCGCCATCAAGAACGTCTTTGAAAAATTCGTTGTGCTTGTCTCTTCGATGACGTATCGCAGGTCGGGACGCTCGCGCAAGATCCACTCTGCCGTATCATGAACGACCTGTTCGAACAGGGGACTTTCATACGGATTGACGATGCTCGTTGCAAAGAGCGGAATCAAACCGACCATCGAGCGAACGCGCAGCGGGACGCGTTGCCCTTCCGGTGTCTCGACGACGTCATAATAGAAGCCGTCTTCTTCGTCCCACAGTCCATCGGCTTCGTTTATCGCGTCACTGATGAAGACGAAATGCGTCGCGAACTTCGCGAGTGCATCGTAGTAGACCGGATTCTCTTGCGCGATAATGCGCGCGATTTCCATCATCGAGATGCAGAAAAGTCCCATCCAACTCGTGCCGTCGGACTGCATCAGTTTGAAACCGGGCGGCAGCGGCGAGCTTCGATCGAAGGGCCCGATGTTGTCGAGGCCCAAGAAGCCTCCCGCAAAGACGTTGTGTCCTTCGGGATCTTTGCGATTTACCCACCACGTGAAGTACATGGTGAGCTTGATGAACATGCGCTCGAGGAACGCGGTGTCGGCTCTGCCCGTTGTGCTTTTCTCATACATGTACACGGCAAGCGCTGCAGCGGGATGCACCGGTGGATTAACGTCTTCGAACGCCCATTCGTACGCGGGTATTTGGCCGTTCGGATGCATGAACCGCTCGTGCATCAAGAGCTCGAGTTGCTGCTTTGCGAATTCTATATCGACGAGTGCGAGTGGGAACGCGTGGAAGGCGAGATCCCAAGCGGCGAACCAGGGATACTCCCACTTATCCGGCATGGAGATTACATCGGACGCGCTCATGTGGACCCAGTTGGCGTTTCTCTGCGAGTGCCGCTTCTGAGGTGCTGGTCCGTCGCCGCGAAGCCATGGCACGACACCGTAGCGATACGTCTGCTTCGACCAAATCATGCCCGCAAGCGCCTGTCGCTGGATGTTGCGAAGATCTTCATCCGCTTCGCCGGGCGCGAGATCGGTATAAAAAACATCAGCTTCATTGCGGCGTGCGCCGATCAGCGCGTCAACCGCGAGTGCCGAGAATGCCGGATCGGACTGTTCGCCCAGACGTAGGTGCACGGCGCGCGATTCCGCGGGAGCGAGCTCGAATACGTAATGCATCGACGCTTTGGTTCCCATCGCTTCCGGGTTGACTGCATCGTGTATTCCGCGCACGACGTACGCGTCGATGCCGTCCTTCACATACGGCGAACCGTTCGGCATGTTCCAAAGCGCTTGCGCGTTCGATTCGTTCTCGGTAAATAGCGGTTCGGCTTCACCTGCAAATTGCAGGTACCGGGCGCCGACGACATCGTGCTCAGCAAATATCGTACGCGCGGTTTCGTCAAAGCCCATCAGCGGTTTGCGCGAGCTGCCACCCCAGCTCCACGTGTTCGCGAACCACAACGTGGGCAGGACGTGGAGCGTTGAGCGCTCGTTTCCGCGATTCGTGACAGTAATGCGAATGCCGATCGTCTGCGGGTCGTTCTTTGCGTACTCCGTCACGACGTCGAAATACGCATCCTCGTCGAAAATGCCGCTATCGATCAATTCGAATTCGGGATCGTTTTTCGACCGCCGGCGATTCTCGTCACGCAGCCGCTCATAGGGAAAACGCCGTTGCGGATACTTATAGAGCGTTCGCAGATACGAGTGCGTCGGCGTCGCGTCGAGGTACCAATAGTAATCCTTGACGTCCTCGCCGTGATTGCCTTGCGGGCCAGAGAGTCCGAAGTAGCGTTCCTTTAAAAACGGATCGTTGCCATTCCACAATGCGAGCGCAAAGCACAACATTTGCCGCTCGTCGGAAAAACCGGCGATTCCGTCCTCCCCCCAGCGATACGCGCGGAACCGCGCTTGATCAAATGGAAAATAGTCCCAGGCGGTTCCGTCGTCACTGTAATCTTCGCGAACCGTCCCCCATTGACGCTCGCTCAGATACGGTCCCCATTTGCGCCATGGAACGCCTCGTTCATCGGCCTCTCGTAAACGCGCGCGTTCGGCATTCTCGTCCATAAACTTAGTATGGCCGGTGGCTTCAGACAAAACGTATCCCGTGAGCGCACGGGCGGTGTTAGATTAAACAGATGAGAGTCTCGGGCGACGTTGCGATCATCGGAGCGGGGCTGATCGGCCTCGCAACGGCGTATGAACTAGCGCAGCGCGGCGCGACGGTTCGGGTCTTCGAACGCGGGGAACCGGGCCGCGCGGCGTCGTGGGCCGGTGCCGGAATGCTCGCACCGTATACGGAGCGCGTCGAAGATCAAGCGCTGCTCGATCTGTGTGCGGCGTCGCTTGCGCTGTATCCGGCGTTCGCGGAGTGTATCGAAAGGGCAAGCGGCGTGTCCGTGCACCTGCGTCTCGACGGAATCGTCAATGCAGCGTTCAACGACGAACGGATGCGCATGCTGCGCGATCATGCCACGCGCTTGCGCGAGCAAAACGTCGCTTGCGACCTCCTCGACCGCAGCGAAACGATGGTCGCTGAACCGTCGCTCGGCCGCCACGTTCGTGGCGCACTCGTCGTCGTGGGTGAAGGATGCGTCGACAATCGGCGACTTGGCCGCGCCTTGACTGCCGCGTGCGAGTCGGCCGGCGTGACGATTGTTCGGGACGCGCGCGACGTAGCTATCGAGAGCGATGCGCGCCGCGTGCTGGGCGTGAGAAGTGATTTGGGATTTGCCCCCGCGGCGCACGTCGTCGTGGCGACCGGCGCGTGGAGCGCGTCACTGCCGGGTTTACCCGCGAGCTGCGCGCTCCCGATCGAACCAATCAAGGGGCAGATGCTGGCGCTTGGAACCCCACGGGGCTTCTTAAAGCACGCGACGTGGGTACCGGGTGCGTATCTTGTGCCGCGAGATGATGGGCGGCTCCTCATCGGGGCCACCGTTGAACGCGCAGGTTTCGACGAGCGCGTGACGGCGGATGGGATTCGCTCGCTACTCGACGCAGCGTTGGACGCCGCTCCATCGCTCGGCGCCTTCGCGTTGACAGAGACGTGGGCCGGACTGCGGCCGGGAACGCCCGACGAGCGGCCGATCCTCGGACCAGTGGCGCTCGAGGGACTGGTGCTCGCAACGGGGCACTACCGCAACGGTATCCTGCTCACGCCCGTCACCGCGCGACTCGTTGCGGATTTTATCGAAACGGGTGAGGCCTGCGCGCTCGAACCGTGGTTGCTCGCTCGGTTTGAAAAAGAAGGTGCCGGACTGAAGCGAATGTCGAAGCCGTGAAAGCGACGATCAACGGCGAAACTCGCGAACTGCCTGATGGAATTACGGTAGCGGCGCTCTTGGAAGACGTGGGCGCTCCCCGCTCCGGTATCGCCGTCGCTCGCAACGAGCGCGTGGTCCGCCGCGCGGAATACGAAACGCAGCAACTTGCCGACGGCGACACGATCGAGATCATCAGAGCCGTTGCCGGCGGATAGGATTTCCATGAACGACACCCTCAAAATCGGAACGTACGAGTTTACCTCGCGACTCATTGTCGGAACCGGAAAGTACCCGTCGATGCAGGCGATGCAAGAAGCGCATGCCGCCAGCGGCGCCGAGATGGTGACCGTCGCGATTCGCCGGATCAACCTCGACGATCCGTCCGGCAAGACGATGCTCGATTACATCGACCGCGCGAAGCTTCGGATTCTGCCGAATACCGCCGGATGCTACAGCGCGAAAGACGCAGTGCTTACCGCGCATCTCGCTCGCGAATTGCTCGAGACGGATTTGATCAAGCTCGAGGTAATCGGTGACGCGCAGACGCTGCATCCCGATGCGCGTGGAACGCTCGCGGCCGCCGAGCAACTGATCGCCGACGGTTTCACCGTGTTGCCGTATATCGGGGACGATCCGGTCGTCTGCAAGCAACTCGAAGACCTCGGGTGCGCCGCCGTCATGCCGCTTGCAGCGCCGATCGGCAGCGGACTCGGCGTGTGTAATCCTTACACGATTCGCATCATCAAAGAACGCGCAACGGTTCCGGTCATTGTAGACGCCGGCGTAGGCACGGCGTCGGATGCTGCGATTGCGATGGAACTGGGCGTCGACGCACTGCTGATGAACACCGGCATCGCGGCGGCGAGAGATCCGGTGCTCATGGCGCGTGCAATGAAGAACGCTGTTACTGCGGGACGTCAGGCGTTTCTCGCCGGTCGCATGGAGAAGCGGCTCTACGCAAACGCATCAAGTCCGATGCAAGACCTTATTTCCACCAAAAGCGCGACGTAATGAAAGAAATTAGTGTCGAAGACCTCGGCCGTTGGCTGCGCGAGGGGAAAGACTTTGTGCTGCTCGACGTGCGCGAGCCGGACGAAATTGCCACGGCTGCGCTCCCGGATAGCGTCGCGATTCCGATGCGAGAAGTGCCCGCACGGATGACCGAGTTACCGCAGCATAAGCCGATCGCGGTAATGTGTCATCACGGCGGACGCAGCGAACGCGTTGCCCAGTTTCTCGTTGCGCGCGGTTTCGACGACGTCTCGAACGTCGACGGCGGCATCGACGCCTACGCGCGCCAAGTAGATCCGTCTATTCCGCGTTACTAGCGTTTCGTCGCGACGACGAACCAATGCACCGCATCGCGAAGCGGCTGTTGCTCGTGCGCCCAAGAGCCGGCGATCGCGTCGACGCCGGTTTCGTGCATCGATTCGATCGTCCAGTCGTTTCTTAAGAGCTCGCGAACGCCGCTTTCATCGAGGTACGTGTGCGGAACACCCCGTTCATCGCCGTCTTCCGGGGCGTACACGCGGTCTTCAACGAACCGGCCTTGCCCATAGCGCGCGTCTCGCACCGATCCGAACGTCGCGCAGAGGGCGCCGCCGCGTTCAACGCGTGCGGCGATGCGGTCTAGGAGTTCGGAAATAGATGCCGGCGTTCCATGCAGCAGCGCGTGCGTACTCAGTGCTCCGGCGGCGGTGGCCGCATCATCGAGCGTCACGACCGTGAATCCGGCGGCGTGCAACGCGCGAGTGTTGCGCCCGCTGCCGGCACCGACTTCGAGTACCGCGGCGCGCGGATGGGCCCGCAGGCGATCGATCAATACGAGCGCGAGCGGATGCGGCGGACGAGCGGCCTGTTGTGGCGAATCTGGCGACATCTATGGCGACCGAGACGCTCATTATCGTCGTCGGCGGTGACTACCTTGCGTACGAGATCTGCAGAGAGATCTTAAAGACCGCGGGACAGCGTGTCGTGCTCGTGTGGAAGCATGAAGATGAGCGGGCGGCGCGTCTTCTCACCCAAACTGCCGCGCAGCTTGCACGCGATTACCCGCAGACGTTCAGCCACCACAACCTCGATCCCGCAGATACGCGCAACCTTCGCGCGGCCGGTCTCGAACCGCCCGGCGCGGCGCCGAATCAACCGAATTACTGCATCGTTGCCGTTTCGCAGGACGACCGTCTCAACTTGCGCGTCGCGTTGCTCGCGCGCGACATCAACGAACGCATCCGCGTCACCATCCGCCAATTCAATCCTATTCTCGGGCACAAGATTCAAGAGGGATTGAAATACAACTGTACGGCAATCTCCCCGGCAGCGCACGCCGCGGCGACGTATGCCGCTTCAGCGGTCGATCGCTCGTGCTTTTATGCACTGCCTTTTCCGGCGCTCGAAATGCTCGTTGCGCGTAAATCGCGTCGCAGGTTCCAGCAAGAACTAGACCTGCAACCGGAACAGCACGCGGGCGGCCTCTTCGGATTTTCCGAGCGCACCGCCGCAGACTTCGGCGTCGCCGGCATGACGATAGACGACGCAGAAAGGCGCTTACGCGCGCGTGTGGTGGCAGTGGATGGAAAGACTCCGTATTTATGCCAGGGCGAAGAGTCGCATCCCGACGAGACGATTCTCCACGAGAAACTCGAAGAAAAGGCACGCGTCGTCGTCTTTGGTCCGGTTTCGACCATCAAGAAATCATGGCCGCAGGGCGAACACAGCCGCGGCACCGACTGGCGTACCCGCATGAGGGGGAGTTGGCGCGACGCGACCGTCGGCATTCTTCGCAGCGAGCCGATTCTCCGATCCGTGTTTTTGGGCGGCTTTGTGCTCTACATACTCTTTTCAGTGTACTTCGCTTGGGCGCTCAAGCTTAATCCCATTGCGTCGCTCTACTACGTAACGACGACAATGACGACCGTCGGATACGGCGACATTACGCCGTGCAAAAACTGCCTCGCACCGAACATTCCGCCGTCGACGGT
>JAMXLG010000336.1 GCA_024281135.1 Vulcanimicrobiia bacterium
GCGCTCAACTCGTTAGGGCATGGCGGACGTCAGATCGCGATCGCAAGCAGTCCGCAAGTCGTGAATTTCAACCTCGTTGACTTCTATCACAATGAGACGCGCTTGATCGGCTTTGACTCGATGGCACTGACCGGCGAAGAAATCGCCGCCGTGATGAACCAGCTCTGCCCACTCTTTGAAGACGGCACGCTCAAAATGCAAACGGTGAATGTGTGGCCGTTTGATCGCGCGGTCGAAGCCTACACCGCGGTTGAAAAGCGCGATCCGCCGGGCAAACAGGTACTGGTGATGTCGAGTTAAGTCGTCACGCGGACTCGGCGGCGCGTGCAAGATCATCGAGCACCGGTACGAAGTGTTTCGCCATATCGTTGCCCATCATCGGCCCGAACAAAAATGCGAGCGGCCCTGAAATCGCTACGTTCTGTTCGATGCGACTGCCGGCGCCTTCAGGCGTGATGAGACAATTAAACGTAAACGTGGTCATCGGGGCGCCGTCCATCGACATGCTGAACCGCCGTCCCGCGACGACGTCCGAAAACGTCACGTCGTGCGAACTCCCACGCACGGTTGTCATTTTGCCCGTCGCGCCGTTCTCGAGCGGTCCGCTCAACTGCGCGGAGGCAATGCCCGAATTCCAACGGCTCCAGTTGTTCGGATCGCACCAGACTCGCCAGACTTTCTCCGGCGGCGCGCTCGTGAAACGGAAAACACCGTACGTCCTCATCGCGAGCCTCCTGGCGCATAGGTTCGCAGAGGGCTCTGAAGAGAGCATGAACCAGCAAAGCCCATATGCAACCCTGGGGTTGCGTTTCGAGCGACCCCGTGGTACATTGATACGCAACTGGGAGGTTGCGTAAATGACGACATCGACCGATCGGATCGAAAAGCAGATCTTTCTGAAGGCGCCGCAACAGCGGGTTTGGCGTGCAATCAGTGACGCGAAAGAGTTCGGCAATTGGTTCGGCATGGAACTCGACGGCGATTTCGCGCCGGGCACAGAAATGCGCGGGCGGATTAAACCGACGAAGGCCGACCCCGAGGTTGCGAAGCTTCAAGAAAAGTACACAGGCATGCCGCTCGCGTTCTACGTCGATCGTATTGAACCGATGAGCCTGTTCGCGTATCGTTGGCATCCGTTCGCGATCGATAAGTCCGTCGATTATTCGCAAGAACCGATGACGCTCGTGACATTCACGCTCGAACCGAAGAGCGACGGCACTCTGCTGACGGTTGTCGAGTCGGGGTTTGACAATATCCCAATCAAACGTCGAGCCGATGCTTTTGAAGCGAACGAAGAAGGCTGGGCGATGCAGGTCCAGATGATCGAGAAGTACTTGCTGCTTCCTCAGTCATGAGCGTCGCGCCGGTTCTCGCGGCGCTCGGCGACGAAACGCGCCTTCGGATCGTTACGAAACTTTCCAGCGGCGGCCCGCTATCGATTACCAAACTAAGCGAGGACGCCGATATCTCGCGACAAGCAATCACTAAGCATTTGCATGCGTTGCATGAAGCGGGCCTCGTTCGCAGCGAGCGGCACGGAAGAGAGCGCATTTGGACGCTCGAGCCGGAACGTCTCGATGAAGTGCGGCGATATCTCGCTCAAATCTCACAACAGTGGGATGACGCGCTAAGCCGACTGAAAGCAACGGTTGAAGAATGACGGCAACATACAGGATCGAACTGCCGGCGCCGCCGGAACGCGTTTTCGCTGCATTGACAGACGGCAGCGAACTAACGCAGTGGTGGGGTGATGACTCTATCTATCGAATGACAAACGTGCAACAAGATCTATATCCCGGCGGTGCAGCAAATTACTTCTTTACGTTCGCGCACAATGATGCGGTTTCAGGTTCCGCAGCCGGACGCACTTCGGGAAGCTTCGGCGTTACGCGAGCTGCCGATCCTCCGCGCATGCTCGAATACACTCGGAAATACGAAGACGGTTTCCCGTGCAAGGAAGAAACCGTGATCCGCTACGAGCTCGAACCGGTCAGCTGCGGGACGCGCTTGACCGTTACGCACACGGGTTTCGAAAGCGCTGAAATGGTGGAACTCCACCGTCACGGTTGGGAGCGCGTTTTTGAGTGGCTCGAACGGTATGTCGCGGGTGCGACACCGAACTGTGCGGTGAACCAGCGCGTAAACGATCCCGGAGTCGCGTAGCCGAGCAATTCTGCGATACGGCCGAGCGAGTACCCTGGTGTGTCCAGATAGCGTACGACGAGATCCCGGCGCACATCGTTCACGAGATCGGAAAATACTGCTCCGTGGTCATCGAGCCGTCGCTGCAATGTGCGCACGTTCAGACCAAGCTGCTGCGCAATGCGCTCGATCGTGATTCTGCCGGCAGGAAGCATCACCTGAATCGCTTTGCGCACGTCGAGCACGATCGAACCGTGATGCGCGCCGGGCAGCGAATCAACAAGGGCCGTCGCATAACGTGCAAGGGCGGAATCGGCAAGCGGATTCGGTAGCTCCAAATCTGCAGCCGCGCAAACGATCCCGTTGAAATCGCTCGTGAACTCCAAGCGACCCTTGAATATGCGCCGGTGTATCCGCAGATCAGGCGGAGCGTCATGTGTAAAGTTCACGCTGTAAGGACGCCAGCTCCCACCCAATAACGAACTGCTCAAACGCGCGAGAACGCCGAGTGCAAGTTCGGTCGCTTGTCTCATGGTCCCGCGGTATTCTGAAACGATCTCCTGCCGAAGGATCACCATCGCACCGGCCTCTTCAATGTGAATGGCAACGGCCTCGTTTACCAGCCGGCGGTACTGAATTAGCGACTGCACCGCGTCTCGCAGCGTTTTTTGGTGTTTGAGAAGCAGACTGACTGCGCCGAAATCGGAAAGTTGCCGCGACTCGGCCATGCGAAGTCCGAAGGTCGGCAATCCGCTTCGGCGCGCCGACTCTTCGAGCAGCGCGATCACTTTGGCCGCGTCAATACGTTCTTCGGGATCCGACAACATCGCTCGGCGCAGTCCGACGGCCGTCAAAACGGAATCCGTGTCCAAGCCGGCGTGCTCTGCGACCTCAAAGTAATTCGTCAAAGCTGCAGCGCGAACGAATGTCCTCAACGTTGCTGTCCTCTGTCATGAAATGTACAGCACTTGTCGTGAAATGAGAAGCAGCGTTTTGCGCTATCGCATAAAGTGCGGGAATGGCCAAGGCGATACGCTTTTATGAAACCGGCGGTCCGGACGTGCTGCGCTATGAGGATGTCAACGTCGGTGAACCAGGCCTCGGTGAAGTCCGGCTGCGTCACGTCGCGGTCGGGTTGAACTTTGCGGACACGTACTTTAGAAGCGGCATCTATCCGGTTCCGTTTCCCTGTGGAATGGGCGTCGAGGCCGCCGGCGTCGTGCAAGCCGTCGGACCCGGTGTGAATAACGTTGCTGTCGGCGATCGTGTCACCTACACCGGTTTTATCAATACCCTCGGCGCCTACAGTACTGAGCGCTTGATCTCCGCCGCTCCGCTGATGAAATTGCCGGAGACGATTTCGTTTGAAACCGCCGCCGCCATGACGATGCGCGGTCTGACAGCTGCGTATTTGATGCGGCGCATCCACGACTTTGAACCCGGTGATACGATTTTGCTCCATGCCGCAGCCGGCGGACTGGGCCTCATTGTTTCGCAGTGGGCTAAGTTGCTCGGCTTGCGCGTTATCGGCACGGTTTCGAGCGACGCAAAAGCGGACGTTGCACGGGCGCACGGCTGCGACCACATTATCAACTACACGCGCGAAGACGTTGCGAAGCGCGCGCGAGAGTTGACCGACGGCGCGGGCGTGTGCGTGGTCATCGACAGTGTCGGAAAGACTACGTTTACCGCTTCGCTCGATTCGCTTAAACGCCGCGGGTTGATGGTGTGCGTCGGTACGTCTTCTGGACCCGTTCCTGCGTTCGATCCGATTGTGCTGGCGATGAAAGGCTCGCTCTACCTCACGCGACCGGCGCTCGCGGACTACATTGCGGATCCCGCCGAGAAATCGGCGCTTGGCGCAGAGCTCTTCGACCACGTCGGCGCGGGGCGCATCGCAATCGAGATCAACCAGCACTACGCGTTAGAAGATGCCGTGCAGGCGCATCGGGATCTCGAACAGCGCAAGACGACCGGTTCATCAATCTTTCTCGTGTGAACGTGCTACTAAGGAGCGGAACTATGCGCGTTGAGCCTCTCACATGTGCGCTGGGCGCCGAAGTTAGCGGGGTGAACCTCGCTGACGCAATCGATAACGACGAGCTCTTCGCGACAATTCGCGCAGCGCTTCTCACGCACCGCGTGCTCTTCTTGCGAAACCAAACCTTCAGCCGCGCGGAACACGTAGCGTTTGCGCGACGCTTCGGGGAACTCGAGGACCATCCGGTTGTGGGAAGCGATCCGGAATACCCCGGCCTCGTGCGCATTTACAAAAGCCCCGACAAACCCAATGACCGGTATGAAAATGCCTGGCACTCGGACACGACATGGCGCGAAATTCCGCAGTTCGGAGCCGTCCTGCGATGCATCGAGTGTCCTCCGGTCGGTGGGGACACGATCTGGGCGAACATGGGGCTTGCATATCAAAATCTACCCGAACACGTCAAAACCCAGATCGCAGGCTTGCGGGCTCGCCACAGCATTGAAGCGAGCTTTGGAGCGGCGATGCCGATCGAGAAACGTTTGGCTTTGAAAGCGCAATTTCCGGATGCCGAACATCCGGTCGTGCGCACGCATCCCGAGACGGGCGAAAAAATTCTCTACGTCAACGCGTTCACGACGCACTTCACCAACTTTCACACCGCGGAACGCGTTCGCTTCGGTCAGGACGCTAATCCGGGAGCCGCGGATCTTCTGCGTTATCTCGTGAGCCAGGCCTATATTTCGGAGTACCAAGTGCGCTGGCGCTGGCAACCCAGCAGCGTCGCAATCTGGGATAACACTGCGACACAGCATTACGCCGTCATGGATTACCCGCCGTGTCATCGCAAGATGGAACGGACTGGCATCATCGGGTCAAAACCGTTCTAGCCTTCCGGACTAAAGAGGTCCGTGTAACACGTTCGTAGTTCTCGCTTGAGAAATTTCCCGACAGCCGAACGCGGTATCGCATCGATGAAGAACACACGATCGGGAATTTGCCACTTTGCGAGCCGCTC
>JAMXLG010000337.1 GCA_024281135.1 Vulcanimicrobiia bacterium
CGGCAACGATGAGCGCACTGACTAAGACGACGACAAAACCGGATCTACGAATCATGCTCTCCTCAGAACGGGCGCGAAGCGCTGGCGTTGCGGTTTTGGGCGCGATCCTCCTGGCACTCGCATTCCCACGGCCCGGCATCGCCGCGTTTGCCCCGCTCGGGGCCGCCGCGCTGTTCTTGGCCTGGGAAGGCGCTTCCTGGAAACGCTCCTTCGCGCTCGGATGGTTCGCCGGATGGATCTTTTTCACTATCAGTTTCTGGTGGTGGACCACGACGATCCAAACGGAAGTCGGCTCCCTCGCTTACGTCGCGGTCGTCGTCGCGGCCGCAATCGAAGCGCTCGCGTTCGCGGCTGCCGCACTGCTCGGTTGGGTTGCGCGCACCCGCGCTCTGCCTGCGCTCGCACCGCTGGGGGCGGCAGCCGGATTTGCTGTGATGGAGTGGGCGCGGTCGATCGGACCGCTCGGCGTGCCGTTCGCGCAGCTGGGATATACGCAAGCCGGCACACCGCTTCGCGCGCTTGCTGCGTACATCGGCGCAAACGGCGTCACGTTTGTGTTGTGCGCGATCGGCGCGTATGCCGCGTATGCAATCGCACACCGGACATGGCGCGCGTTTACGATCGCCGTCGCGTGTATCGTTGTTGCTACGGCGAGCGCGTGGATCGCCTGGCCCGCGCGCACGTTGCCGCCGCCGTCAATTCCGGTTGCGGCCGTGCAAGGCAATATCACGCAGTCACTCAAATGGCAGCCCGGCGCACTGCAGGAGGCCGTCGACCGGTACGTGTCGATGACGCAAATCGCGCTCGCGGATCATCCGAAATTGATCGTGTGGCCCGAAACGGTCATTGCGATCGCGAATGCCGGATTGAATCAACGACCCGATCTGTTGGATGCATTCACGGATCTTGCTCGCCGGGGTAACGCGACGCTCGTTGCCGGAAGCCTCAACGTGCGCGAAAACGCGTTTTACAACAGCCTGTTCATCTTCACGCCGCAAGGCTTGACGGGTACGTATGATAAGCGGCAACTCGTTCCGTTTGCGGAGCATTTTCCGGGACAGAAGTGGCTGTGGTGGTTGCCCTATATCGGTGAGTTGAACGGACACTTTGCCGAAGGCAACGGTACCATCGTCTTTCCGACCTCGGCAGGCATCACGATCGGCCCGTTGATTTGCTGGGAATCGGCGTTCGGTGACCTCGCACATGCGCAGGTTAGCAGCGGCGCGCAAGTGCTCGTCGTAGCGACGGACGATGCGTGGTTCGGTGCGACCTCAGGTCCGTATCAACACGCGCAGATCGCGCAACTACGCGCGATCGAAGCGGGAGCGTACGTCGTCCGCGCAGCGGCGACCGGCATTAGCGGCATCATAGCACCGGATGGTACATGGCAATCGCGCGCGGCGCTCGAGGAACAGAGAGTCGTATACGGCAACGTTGCCAAACCGGTTGGTTCGGTCTTCTCGCATATCGGACCGACGCGCGTGTGGATCGGAATGATCCTGCTCTACTTGATCGTGATCTTCATGCCAAGGAGGGGCAGTGCGCTTTAAATTCGGATGGAAAACGGCCGCGTGGATCGCGGGAGCGGCGTTGCTCGTGTACGTCGTCGTCGAAGTGATTCTTGCAGGCCGCGGAACGCCGCCGCTGCCGTCAAGTCAAAACGGGATTACACTGCACGGCGGTCACGTGCAAGGCAATCGCATCTCAACGAAGTCATGGAGTTTCGATTATAAGAGCGCGCAACTCTCACCTGACGGTACGACCGGAACCGTGGAAGGCGTTCGCAACGGCATCGTGTTGCGAAAAGGCAAACCGTATGCGCGCGTCGCCGCCGAACATATCAGCATTGACACGCAGTCGTTAAACTTTACCGCACTCGGCAAAGTACACGTCGACCTCATCAACGATCCGCAACACAAGTCGTTCGATACGGATCTCGTGATCTGGACCAACGGTGCGAAGTTGCTGCGCATGGATCATCCGAGTTACGTGCATTCCGGCGACCAGACGCTCAAGCTGCAAAGCGTGACAATCAACTTCGATACCGGTCAGATCCACCTGGGGGGCATCACCGGAGGGGTGCGGATCAAGAAATAAGCGCTCCCTGAAGCGCTTGGCTGCTTTGACCGATACTCATGGCATGCGCAGACTTCGCCCGCTTCTGACAAGCGCGCTAACGTTGCTTGTCCTAGCCGGGTGCCACAGAGGCGGCACGGCGGTGGCTGCTTCACCCTCGCTGCCTACGCTAATGATCGACGACCGCGGCATGGTGATGCCGTTCGATGAAGTCGTCACGAAAATCGCCTATCGGCCGTGGGTTCCGATGAGCGCCCAAGTGTTGAAGTTCGCGGTCATACCCCCGCTTGGCGATCAGGATACGCCGGCTCACCGCGGCGTCGCAATTGAATACGAAGACAACCACGTCGCGTGGCTGCTCTCGCAGTGGCCGAAGCAGAACTTCACGCTATTATTTTTGAAAGGGCAAGACATTGCGTACTCGCCTTGCGTGGTCGCGCATTACAAGCCCGACGGCGTTGCATGGACAACGCGAGGCAAACTCGCGATGACGCTGCAGCCAGATGGGAGCGTTTCTGCCAAGGCGGTTGAGGCAGAAGCACGGCGGCTGATTGCCGCCGGCGCCTGCAAATAATCCGCTATTCTTCCGTTTCCGGTTCGGTGCCGGGCTCTTCGAGTTTTTTCTTGGCTTCGGCGATCAGTTTTTTGACTTTTTGACCGCCCTTGTGGCCGATTTCTTCGTAAAAGTCGGGTCCGTACTTGTCCTTAACGACCTTCCCGCCTTTTTGACCGATCGACTCGTAAAATTCAACGCCATGGCGATCACGTGTCGCCTTGCCGCCTTTTCGGCCGATCTCCTCGTAGAACGTTGAACCGTAGCGATCGCGAACGGTATCTCCGCCCTTCTTGCCGGCTTCACGAACGGACATTTCCTTACGGTCGTCCGCGTCGCCGCCTTTTTTCTCAGCCATAACTCCCGATCATGGTTACCCGAGATGAATGCGCGTTAGGACGAAGAACCAGACTTGCGCTTTGGCTTTTGGCCGCCTTTTTGGCCGATGACTTCGTAGAATGACGGACCATACTTGGTCTTGGTGGCTTCACCACCTTTGCGTCCGATCTCTTCGTAGAACTCCGTGCCATACTTAGCTTTCACTCGCTCGCCGCCGCGGCGACCGGCTTCGCGAACGCTCATACCGCCCTGCGGGTCTTCTTGCATCGCCATTGTGTCTTATTCACCTCGAAAGAAGTATGCGAAGGTACTTATTGCCCGCCCAACCGCTCGGTAAACCAAGGAATTTCCTAGCGTGATTACGACGGTTATCGAGAGCGCCACAATCGTTGATGGATCGGGACGGCCTCGATTTTTAACGGACATTGCACTCTCCGAGGATCGCATTGCGCTCGTCGGTGATTGCTCGGACCGTGAAGCCCGGCGGCGCGTTGATTGCCAAGGAAAAATTGTGGCGCCGGGCTTCATTGATGCTTGTTCCCACACCGGTGGGAAGTGGCTCACCGCTTTTCGAGCAAATTCGAAGAGCAGCCAAGGGATCACCGGCGAAATCATGCCGCTATCTGCCGGTCCCTTCCTCGATGATTGGGCGGAAGACGGCACCGTTCAAGACCTGATAGGCCTAGCGTTGAGGGCCGAACATGGGACTATCGGTTGCTTCCTTGTCGAAAGCGACGTTCAAAATGCAATAGAAGCCGGCGCTGCGGGCGCATTTATAGATCTTTCGAAAACGCCGCTCGATTCCGCAGTCGCGCTCGCAAGCGTAGCCGCAAACAGCGGCGCGCCTCGCGTATCCGTGCGCTTGCGCGACAATGGCAGTGACGTCGTAACGGCGATTGATGAAGCGCTCGCGCTAGCGGAACGCGCGAACGTTCACGTACACATCGACAATCATCACGTCGTCTATCCGCGCGCTAGCGGTCGAATGGAACGAACGCTGGAGCACATCGATCGCGCAAGAACGCGCGGTGCATCGATATCATGCGACATCACGCCGTACACCGCGACGTGGATCGAACTTGCGTCGCTTCTGCCCCCCGGCGTCACGCCGGATGCGGTGCGTAACGACGAGCTCGCGGCCGTCGTTGCATTGGAGATGCAAGCGCGACTCGGCGACATTTGGAATGACCTCATGCTTGCCGAAGTCGGCAGCGAAGAACGGATGGCCTGGTGCGGGATGCGATTCGATGAGATCGCGCGACAGACGTGGCGCGCGCCCTCGCGCGCGGTCCTCGATTTCATTGCTGCCGAAGGCAATGCTGCGCGCGCGTTTCACTTTTGTCTGAAAGAAGATGATGTGGCGCTCGCGCTCTCTGCGGATTTCTGCGCCGTCGGCACGTCGGCCGCGGCCTACGGCGGGTACGAGACACCATTCGGGTTGATTCACCCGCGCGCGTACGGCACGTTTCCCCGTATCTTCGGACGCTTCGTTCGGCAGCGACGAACCATCGACACGGAAGAGGCTGTGCGCCGGATGACGTCGCTTCCAGCGACGATCTTTGGGATACGCGACCGGGGCGAAATTCGCGAAGACGCCATTGCGGATATCGTCGTCTTCGACGAGGAACGCTTTGTCGACACCGCGACATATCTCGAACCTACATCGTTACCGGAAGGACTGCTTCATGTTTTTCGCAGCGGCGTTGACGCTTTCTCTTCAGCTGCAGCGCGCATCGTTTGATATTCTCGATCCGGTCAACATCGAAGTCGTCGCGCATAATCCCGGCAAAGCGCCGGCTAGTGCAACGTTTCCGTCCCCGGCAGAATACGAGATCGATCTTTTGCGCGGCTCCGACGTCGTGTGGACGACGATCCGCCCGCAACCGCTCAGCGCCGTTTTTCCGCCGCATCGACGTTCGTTTATGCCGGGACCGAGCGTCTTGACCGTCTACATCTGGAACGGCCTCAACGGCGACGGCACTGCGCCCGCGCCCGGTGAGTACACGTTGCGCGCGCGCATGCTGACGAACGGAACGCAACCGGAAGCGACGATGCCGGTACGCTTTATCAACACTATCCCCGTTGCCGCCGTCGAGAAGCTCAAAGACGGCGACGAGGTAACGATCTCCGGCATGCTCGATGGCGGAAAGAATCATCTGACGGACCAGACAGGCACGATAGCGTTGATGCGCAAACTTGCCGCGGCCTCACAGGAAACGATCGCCGTGCGCGGATACCTGACGACGGCGCCAGATCGCACGAAAGGCTTCTTCGTGGAACGCTGGGCGCCGCTTCCGAAAACTTTTTCTACACCGGTGTCGATTCCGTCACCGCCCGTTCGACGTCACTAGCACAACGACACAATGCTAGAGGAGACCGATAGATGCGATTCATGGTCATTGTTAAAGCAACCGCGGACAGCGAGTCCGGGCGAATCCCGAAGATCGAGGAGTTCGCCGAAATGGGCGCCTTCAACGAGCAACTGATTAAAGCGGGCATTATGCTCGCCGGTGACGGCTTACAACCGAGTTCGAAGGGTGCTCGCCTTCGCTTCGACGAGGGCCGCGTGACGGTCATCGACGGGCCGTTCGCCGAGACCAAGGAGCTTGTCGCCGGCTTCTGGCTCATCCAGGCGAAATCGAAGGAAGAGGCAGTCGAGTGGTTTTCGCGCGCGCCCTTCGACCCGGGCGCGGTACTCGAAATTCGTCAGATTTACGAAGCCGAAGATTTCGGTGACAATTTCCCGCCCGAAATGCGCGCGCAAGAAGAGCGCTTGCGGAGCGGCAGATGAAAGTCGTCTCGATCTATCGGATCAAGCCGGATGCCGCTCAATCACCACCGACGCCGGAGATGATGGCGAATATGGGTGCGCTCATCGACGAAATGAAGACGGCCGGCGTCCTCATCGATACGGGCGGTATCATTCCGAACGGCATCACCGCACGCGTTCGCGCGAACGGCAACGGATCGTTCAACGTCACCGACGGTCCGTTCACCGAAACGAAAGAAATTGTCGGCGGCTTTGCCGTATTCGAGGTTGCATCGAAAGATGAACTCTTGAAGTGGACCGAGCGGTTTCTTTCGCTGACCGGAACGGGTGAATGCGAACTCATCGAGGTGACGGGTCCACCCGAATAGCAGAATGTCGACCGAGATCGACCGGCGGCTCGAGGCAATTTGGCGCATCGAGTCGCCGCGCTTGATTGCGGCGTTGACGCGTGTCGTTCGCGATGTCGGCATCGCGGAGGAACTCGCGCAAGACGCATTTGTTGCGGCGCTTACGCAGTGGCCCGAAAACGGCGTCCCGGAAAACCCGGGGGCATGGCTGACGACGACGGCAAAGCGTCGCGCAATCGATCGCTTTCGCCGAGATGATGTATTCGAACGTAAAGCCGAACAGCTGGTGCGAGAGACGCCGCTGTCGACGTCAATCGAATCGGAACTCGAAAATTTGGATCAAAACGTCGGTGACGATATGCTGCGCTTGATGTTTATCGCGTGCCATCCGATTCTCTCGCGTGAAGCGCGCATCGCGCTGACGCTTCGTTTACTCGGCGGGTTGACGACGATCGAAATCGCCCGCGCGTTTCTGACGCCGGAGCCGACGATCGCGCAACGCATCGTGCGCGCGAAACGAACGCTCAGCGAAGCGCACATTCCGTTCGAGCTGCCACCGGTGAATGAGCGAGCAGCGCGTCTGTCGTCGGTGCTGGAAGCGATCTATCTCATCTTCAACGAGGGATACTCCGCGACGTCCGGTGACGACGTCGTGCGACCGGAACTGTGCCAAGATGCGTTGCGGCTCGGACGCGTCCTCGCGCATTATATGCCTGATGAAGGCGAGGTGCACGGTTTAGTCGCATTGATGGAGTTGCAATTTTCGCGCTCCGCTGCGCGCGCTGATTCGCAAGGGCGACCGATTTTGCTGGCGGATCAAGACCGGCGGCGCTGGGATCGCGTGCTGATCGTACGCGGACTGCGCGCGCTCGAACGCGCGCAAGCGTGCAGATCGTACGGTCCGTATACGCTGCAAGCAGCAATTGCAGCATGTCACGCGCGCGCGGTAACGTTTGGTGACACCGATTGGGAACGCATTGCGGCACTGTACGACGCGCTCGTCCAAGCGGTGCCGACGCCGGTCGTACGTCTCAACCGCGCGGTTGCTATCGGCATGGCGTTCGGGCCCGAAGCAGCCATCCCACTTGTCGACGAGTTATCGGACGAGCCGGCGCTTCGTGGCTACTATCTTTTACCGGCCGTGCGAGGGGATCTTTTCGAACGAATGTTGCGTTATAGTGATGCGACAATGGAGTTCGAACGCGCTGCTACGCTTGCCGTTAATGAGCGCGATCAAAAATTTTTACTGCAACGCGCCGCGGCATGCCGGAATCGATGAGGTGCGTTTGGGAATAACCGAGGTATGGCTATGTTGCGACCAATCGCGTTCGCGAGCGCCTTTCTGAGCTTTGTCCTTTCTTCGACGCTTTCAGCCCTCGCCGTAACGCAACACACGACCGGACTCACCGGAGCGTTTTACGCGGCCGGCGGCGGTGCGGGAAGTTTCTCGACCGTCCGCGCGTTGAATTCGATGCTCGGTGCTCCGGCGGTGCAAGCAGAGATGATGCATTTGCAAGATCAGTTCGGTGACACGAGCTCGTTTATTTCAACATTCGATTTTGCAATGGATGATGCGTGGCAAAAATCCGGAAGAGCTGATGTCGCGATTTCGACGCGACCCGATCTGAACGGTCAACAGCTTGCAAGCCAAATCATCGAAGCCGGCACACAAAACCGCACGTTCACGATACAGCGTCTCTTTTCATCGCTGTTCCCACCGCAAGTCGCTGGCGACGTGCTGCTCGACATCGACGTAAAATACGGCGCTGATACGAGTAAGAATTTCAAGGCTATGGCTAACACGTTCTTCACCGACACCGGTCAAGAACTTGGTGTCGCGGCTTTGAAGGGAGCGCACGGAGCGCAATAAAAGCGGCTCCCAATGGAGTGGGGCCACCTCGAAATTGCACAAGGCCACGAGTGGCTAGTGACCGACGGTTCCGGCGGCTATGCATCCGGAACCGTTTCGGGTATCCTGACGCGGCGCTACCACGGACTTCTCGTCGCCGCCCTCGCGCCACCGCTCGGACGGCGCGTTCTTCTTGCGAAACTCGATGCGACCGCCGCATATGGTGATGCATCTTTTGCATTAGGCGCCGACCGGTGGCGCGACGGCACGATTGCGCCGGAAGGCTTTCAATACATCGCGGACTTCCGGCTCGAGGGCCGCGTACCGGTGTGGACGTATGCTGTTTCCGATGCACTCATTGAACGGCGGGTGTGGATGGACGGCGCGGCCACGACATTCGTCCAATACACAGCCGCGCGCGCAAGTACGCCGCTACAACTTTCGTTAAAAGCATATGTCAATGACCGCGACTATCACGCGCTCACGCATGCGTACGATGCCGGCAACGTCACTTCCATCGAAGGGCAAACGGCGCGCATTGCGCTCGGCGGCGGCACGCCGTGGCACCTCGGGATCGATCGCGGCACAATTCACGAAGCGCGTGAGTGGTATTACGGCTTTCGCTTGTTGCGCGAAACCGAACGCGGATTGGATGATTTAGAGGATCACTACCATGCGTGTTCGATTGAAGCGACACTTGCTGCAGGACAATCCTTAACCATCGTTGCGTCAACCGCACGGATCGACGGAATCGACGGAGCATCCTCCCTGCAACGCGTGCGCGACGCCGAAAACGCGCTACTCTCGCAGTGGCGGCTGACGCAGCCTGCTGCGAATGCCGCGCCGGCGTGGATCGAATCGCTCGTGCTGGCAGCCGACCAGTTCATCGTGAATCGCACGGTGGATGGCGAGCCGGGCAAAACCGTGATAGCGGGCTATCATTGGTTCGGTGATTGGGGACGCGATACGATGATCGCTCTGGGCGGGCTCACGCTGACGACAGGACGCTTCGAAATCGCACGGATGATTCTGGTAACCTTCGCGCGCTACATCGACGGCGGAATGCTACCGAACAACTTCCCGGATACTGGTTCGCCACCGCAATACAACACCGTTGATGCGGCGCTTTGGTTCATCGAAGCCATCCGTCAGTATCACGCCGCCAGTGGCGACACGTCGCTGCTGCACGATGTCTTCGATGCAGCCGGCGAAATCATCGAATCTTATGCGCGCGGCACACGCTACCACATCGGCGTCGATGCGAGCGACGGACTGCTCTATGCGGGTGAGCCCGGCGTGCAACTCACATGGATGGATGCAAAGATCGGCGATTGGGTCGTCACGCCGCGCATCGGCAAGCCGGTTGAAGTGAACGCGCTGTGGTACAACGCGCTGCGCTCGATGGATGCATTCGCGCAACTCCTCGGACGCGATACGTCACGGTATCGTGACCTCGCTTCGCCCGTGCGACGCTCCTTTGCGCGTTATTGGAACGAAAGCGCGAGCTATCTCTACGATGTGCTCGATGGTCCGGACGGAAGCGACGCAACGATTCGGCCGAACGCGCTTTTCGCCGCCGCGTTGCCCTTTCGTGCGCTCGATGCCGCACGCGAACGCGCAGTCGTCGATCTCGCTGCACGCGTCCTGGTTACGCCCTGTGGCGTACGCTCGCTCTCCCCGAACGATGCGGCGTACGTTGGACACTACGGCGGCTCGCCGCGTGGCCGCGACGCAGCGTACCACCGTGGAACTGCCTGGCTCTGGCTGACCGGCGCCTTTCTCCGAGCGCTGCGTAATGCGGGCGGCAGTACAGCCGATGCCGCGCGTTATCTGCAACCGTTTCCCGAGCACGTGCGTACCTATGGAGTGGGAACGCTCGCGGAACTTTCCGATGGCGACGCGCCGTACGATCAGCGTGGAACGATCGCCCAGGCATGGAGCGTGGCGGAGCTGTTACGCATCTGGCACGATTTGCAAGGAGAGCATGGATGAATGATGCCGAGAATCCGGAACGCGATCGGATCGCCGATAAAAGCGCACCGTGGTGGCGATGGGGTCCGTATGTCACCGACCGGCAGTGGGGAACCGTCCGTGAAGACTACAGTGCGACCGGTGAAGCCTGGGAGTACTTTCCGTTCGATATGGCGTCGAAGCGCGTGTACCGGTGGGGCGAAGACGGCATTTTCGGCATTTCCGACGTCAGCCAGCATTTGTGCTTTGCACTCGCGCTCTGGAACGGCAACGATGACCGGCTTAAAGAACGCTTCTTCGGACTCACGAGCAATCAGGGTAATCACGGCGAGGACGTTAAAGAGTATTACTTCTTCCTCGACAACGTGCCGTCGCACTCGTATATGCGTGCGCTTTACAAGTATCCGCATACGGCGTTTCCATATCGGCAGCTCATCGACGAGAATGGCCGTCGAACGCGTATGGACCCCGAATATGAATTGATCGACACCGGAATCTTCGACGACGACCGGTACTTCGACATCGAGATCGAATACGCGAAAGCCGCGCCGAACGACATATTGATTCGTATTACGGCTATGAACCGCTCGCGTGAACCGCACGACCTGCATCTGCTTCCGACGCTGTGGTTTAGAAACGAATGGTCGTGGCGCGAGGGCATCGAACGGCCCTCGATCGTGCAACACGACACGACACGCGAATATGTTGCGCTCGTCGCTCAGCATCCCGGGCTCGGCGACTATCACCTCTATGCGGAAAATCCGGCGCAGATGCTCTTCACCGAAAATGAAACGAACTTCGAAGCGCTGTGGGGGATCGGTAACCGGACGCCGTTTGTAAAGGACGGCATCGAGCGTTTCATCGTTCACGGCGAAACAACGGCGGTAAATCCTCAATCGTCGGGAACGAAGGTTTCCGCGCACTATCCGATGACGCTCGGTGCCGGCGAACACCGAACCGTGTTGTTACGCCTCAGCGAGAAGTCGAACGATCGTCCCTTCGGAGCCATGTTCGATGGCATCTTCGTCAAGCGTCTCGAAGAAGCCGATATTTTTTACGACGAAATCAATCCGTTTCATTCGGACATCGAAACACGGCGCGTGCAGCGTCAAGCTTTTGCAGGCCTTCTATGGTCGAAACAGTTCTACCACTATCACGTTCCTCGATGGCTAAACGGCGATCCGTTGCAGCCGACGCCCCCGGAGGCGCGTCTCGAAGGGCGCAACCACGAGTGGACCAATTTCGACGCAATGGAAGTGGTGTCGATGCCCGACACCTGGGAATACCCGTGGTTTGCGGCATGGGATCTCGCATTTCACACCGTTGCATTTGCACTCATCGATCCAAACTTTGCGAAGAACCAGCTCATCTTGCTTGCGCGCGAGTGGTTCATGCATCCCAATGGTCAGCTGCCTGCATATGAATGGGCCTTTCAAGACGTCAATCCACCCGTGCACGCATGGGCGGCGCTGCGTGTCTATCAAATCGAAGAAAAAGAACACGGGCGAGGCGATCTGGCGTTTCTCGAGCGCATTTTTCAAAAGCTTTTGCTCAACTTTACCTGGTGGGTGAACCGCAAAGACGCGAAAGGAAACAACGTCTTTCAAGGCGGGTTTCTCGGCCTCGACAACATCGGTGTCTTCGATCGCAGTGCTCCGTTGCCGGGCGGCGGCTTTCTCAATCAATCCGACGGCACGAGCTGGATGGGAATCTACACGCTCAACATGCTCGCGATCGCGATCGAGCTTGCCATACACAACCCCGTCTACGAAGACATCGCGACCAAATTCTTCGAGCACTTCCTCTACATTGCCAATGCGATGAATCACATGGGCGGCGACGGACTGTGGAATGAGGAGGACGGGTTCTATTACGACATGCTGATGTGCGACGACGGTCGCAGCTTCCCGATAAAAATCCAATCCATGGTCGGGATCCTTCCGCTGCTTGCGGTCGAGATCGTCGAGCCCGAAGAGCTTGACGCGTTGCCGTCATTCAAAAAGCGCCTCGAGTGGTTTATAACAAAACGTCCGAACCTTGCGCAGAACGTCGCGAGCATGACGGAGCCCGGCGTCGGCGAACGACGCCTGCTTTCGATCGTCGGCCGTGAACAAGGCATTCGGATCGTTCAAAAAATGCTCGATGAATCGTCGTTCTTGAGCCCGTACGGGATCCGCAGCGTCTCTCGATACCACGCCGAGCATCCGTTCGTGCTGAATCTCGACGGTCAAGAGTATCGCGTCGACTACGAACCTGGCGAATCGACGACGGGTGTTTTCGGCGGAAACTCGAACTGGCGCGGACCGATTTGGTTTCCGTTGAATTTTTTGATCATTGAAGCGCTCCAGCGCTTTCACTATTATCTCGGAAGCAGCACGAAAATTGAATTTCCGACGGGCAGCGGGCAGATGATGGATCTGTGGCAAGTGGCCTCCCAGCTCTCGACGCGCATGATCGACATCTTTCTTCCAGACGCGGATGGCAATCGTCCGGTGTTCGGAGGCGTCGAGAAATTCAATCGCGATCCGCATTGGCGCAACTACATCCCGTTCTACGAATACTTTCACGGCGACAACGGCAAGGGACTTGGGGCAAGCCATCAAACCGGATGGACGGCGCTCGTCGCCAAATTGATCGAGCAACGCTCCGAATACGGGTAGGGACCTGCTGCAATGGCTCGTTATCCGCATCTACCGCGACGCGCGGTCGTGTTCTCCTTCGAGGGTCCGGATCGCTACGCGATGGTCGGCGGTCTCGGCGTACGCGCGTCGGAACTCAGCGTTGCGCTGGCGGAGAACGGATTCGAAACGGATCTCATCTATGTCGGCGATCCATCCTTACCGCCGGTCGAGCAACGCGGCGATCGCCTCACGCTGCGGCGGTGGAGTCAATGGATTTCTGCATATCACCCGCAAGGCGTGTATGACGGTGAATGGGGCAAGATCAACGATTACGGCTCGAGCGTGCCGCCGTTCCTCGTCGAAAACGTCGTGCGACCGGTGGCGGAACGAGGCGAGCGTGTCCTCGTACTCGCGGAAGACTGGCAGGTCGTCCCGGCGGTTCTCGGTCTTGATTCGCATTTGCGACGCGCGGGCTTGCGCCATGCCGTCACGATCGCGTGGAATGCGAACAACACGTACGGCTTCGATACGATAAACTTCTCCGCGCTTGCCGACGCTGCGCATATTACCTGCGTAAGCCGCTACATGAAATTCGAACTTGCGATGCGCGGCGCGGAGTCGTTAGTGATCCCCAACGGAATTCCGGAACGCATTTTCGATGAAGTGAAGGAAAACGACGTCACATATTTGCGCCGCGTCCTTGCCGGACGCCACATGCTGCTCAAAGTCGGGCGTTTCGATCCCGATAAACGATGGCTGCAAGCGATCGATGCCGTTGCCGATTTGCGTGACGAGGGTACGGACGTTCAGCTCGTCGTTCGCGGCGGGAAGGAACCGTATGCCGGCGTCGTGTTTGGCCGCGCGATCGAGCGTGGCTTGCGCGTTGAAGACGTGTCGTTCGAATCACCGACGGTCGATGCAATTGCCGATGCGCTTTCCCGATCGCAAGCCGACATCGTGAACGTCCGCAGCTTTCTCCCCGACGCGATGCTCTACACGCTCTACGGCGCCGTCGATGCCGTGCTCGCCAATAGCGGAAAAGAACCGTTCGGACTGGTCGGTCTCGAAGTCATGGCCGCGGGCGGCATTGCGGTGTGCGGTTCGACCGGAGAAGACTACGCGCGCGCGTTCGACAACGCCATTGTCTGCGACACGAGCGACCCGTTGGAACTTGCGACATATCTCGATCGCCTCTTCGACAACGCGGCGGTCCAAGCTCGGATACGCGAAAACGCTCCACAGACGGCGCGTCAATTCACCTGGCCGAACGTTCTCGACGTCCTCGACGCAAAAGTCGCCTTTATGACGGAACGCGTGTGATCACCGACACTAGGCGTTAACCAATTCTTCGATGCGGGTTCCCATGCGTTCGGCGAAGGTTACGGCGTCGCCGTCGGTGGGGGCTTCGGCGTAAACCGTGAACGTCGGATCGCTTGAATCCGGGAGTACGAGCACCCAGCCGCCGTCGCGCTTGACGCGCA
>JAMXLG010000338.1 GCA_024281135.1 Vulcanimicrobiia bacterium
TGTTTTCACTGGTCGGCGGCTCCCTTGCCGACCGTGTGGACCGCAAGGCGTTGATGATCGCATGCGATGCAATCCGTTTCCTCGTCATGGCGCTTTTCGCGATTCTGTGGTGGGCGCATGCCTTGACACTATCCGAGATCTATGCGGGCTTGATCGTTATCTCGACCTGTGCCGCCGCATTTCTTGGAGGCCAAGCATCGAGCATTCCGTACATGCTCGGCAAAGAGCGAGCCTCGGCAGCAATTGCTTCACTGACAGCGGCGGAGAACACGAGTAATCTGATTACGCCGGTTATTGGCGGCGCGATCTTCGCTTGGTTTGGACCGCTACCGGCACTCGCGCTAAACGCTTTAACATATTTGGCGTCTCAGCTCTCGCTATCGCGGATCAATACGCTTGGTCCCGACAACCCGCACGGGATGCCCAATCTGCGCGAAGTGGTCAGCGACGTGCGGCTTGGATTTCGCACGCTCTTTTCCGATCCCGGAATGCGCGCGCAAGCGATCCTAGCGTTCTTTATGAACATCTTCGGATGGGGTGCATACGCCGTCGTCATTCCGTTTTTGAAACGCGACTTCAGCGCTACGGATCAGGAGATCGGACTCTTTTGGGGACTCGTCGCGATTGGAAGCCTCGCCGGTTCGACGTTTGCCGTGCGTAATGCGATGCGGTGGCCCTTCGGCCGCGCGATTGCGATCGCATACACCATCGATGCGCTCGTGTTTCTGCCGATCGTCTTCGTGCACAATCTCTGGGCTGTCGCGTTCTTCTGGGCGGTGACGAGCGGATGCGTCATGTTCGAATTTTCGCAGATCGTCGGCTTTCGTATGCGCGTCACGCCGGAGGCCCAAATCGGGCGCATGATGGGCGCGGTTCGTGTATTCGTATTAGGAGGCATGGCGCCAGGCGTGCTGGCGCTCGGGTGGGTGGCGGATCACCGCGATCCACGCACCGCTATGGCGATCGCTGCATTCGCCTACATGTTCTTCGCGCTCTTCGTTTGGGTGACGCCGGCTCTGCGCGACGAAACGCGCTAGGCCGGCCGTAGTCGTTTGCCGCGCCGTTTTCCGAGGTAGGTGCCGTCCTTTACGACCATTTCGCCTTGCTGCATGACCCAATGGATACCGACGGGATGGCGAACCGGATCGCGATAGTCGAGATCGTCGCTGATACGATCGGCCTCGAATGCAACGAGATCAGCAATACATCCCGAAGCGATCCTGCCTCGATCCGGAATCCGGAAGATCTGCGCAGACAACGATGTCATCTTTTCGATTGCCTTCTCCATCGAAAGCAGACGCCGTTTTCGCACGTACTCCGCGATGATGCGCGGAAACGTCCCGAATGTGCGCGGATGCGGTTTACCGCCAAAGCCGGGAGGGAGGCCGTCAGTTCCAACAACGGTGTATCGATCGGATAAGACGCGTTCCACGTCGCCTTCGTCCATCATAAAGACCACCATCGCTGCGCGCAACTGCTCCGTTCGAAGGATGTGCACGAGCGCTTCAAATTCGCTGACGCCGAGATGACGAGCAGCTTCGCGCAACGTTTGTCCTTCAAACGCGCCGCTAGCCGTGCCGGATATGAGAATGTTTTCGTATCCGGCCATGTGCACGAGGTTCTCGAACGACGAGCGATCGTTTTCGATTTTCGCTTTGAAGCGCGCGAGCGCGAGCGGATCTTCGAGCCGGCGCAGAATCGCCGCATCGCCGCCTTCGTGTGCTTCAGGCGGGAGCAGCGCTACGAGCATCGTGCTGCCGGCGGTATACGGATAGACGTCTTGATAGATTTCCTGGCCGTTCGCTCGCGCCGCTGCAATCGCTCGAAGTGAATCTGCCGTCTTGCCCCAATTCTCTTTTCCGGCCGCTTTGTGATGCGAGATCTGCACGCGCACGCCGCCGCGCCTTCCGATCTCGAGCGCCTCATCCACTGCCTCGAGCAGCGAAGCGCCTTCACTGCGCATATGCGTGGTGTACAGCGTGTTCGGCCGCAGACACGTTGCCAAGCTTGCGATCTCATCGGTGCCCGCGTATGCTCCCGGCGCGTAGATCAATCCCGACGATAATCCGAACGCACCTGCATCGAGCGACTCTTCCAGCAACGATTGCATCATTTCAAGTTCGTTCGCATTCGGCTCACGGTTCTCGGCGCCCATCGCCGCAACCCGAAGCGTCGTATGACCGACGAGTGGGGCGTAATTCGTAATGTATCCGCGAGCGTCTGCTGCTGCCAGAAACTCGGAAAATGTTGATCCCGAAAACGACGCGTTGGGCATGAGCCGATCTAAGATTCGCTTTAGCTGGTCGCGACGCGAGGGATTCACGGGCGCTGGGGAGATGCCGCAGTTGCCGACAACCTCAGTCGTGACGCCCTGGAGAATCTTGGTCGTGTCGTCGTCCTCGAGGAACGGCGCGTTGTCCGCGTGCGAATGTACGTCGATGAAGCCCGGCGCGACCGTGAGTCCCGACGCGTCAACGACATCCCATCCGACGTGATTATCGCTCGCCGGCCGGACCTCAGCGATCACGCCACCCGAAACGAACACATCACACTTCTGACCTGCAGTACCCGCCCCGTCGACGACGTCACCGCCGGCAATCACGAACTTCATTGCAACGACCACCTCCAAGCATTCGTATACGGAGTAACGGGCGAAGGCTCAAAGCCATGCAATCCCGTGGTAAAAACCTGGACGCGCTGAGGCTGGTAGAGTATGACTTCCGGCACATCGGCCTCCAGAAGCTGCTCGAGCCGGGTGTTGTCGCGCTGCACGTCCGTGGGATCGTAGGAGCGCTCTCCCGCGCTCGCAACCGAATCAACACGAGGGTCGCAGAGACGTGAGATATCGAAGCCCACCGGCGGCCGCTCGGGGCAGAGATAGAGAAAGGCGAGATCTCCGTCGCCACTGACGGTGATCAAGAGATACGCGAGCGAAAAATTTCCTGCGAAGACCGGTCCGCCCGCCGCTGCAGGCGCTTTATACAATGCGTTCGCGTAACTGCGCACCGCAACATCGATGCCAACGCTGCGCAACTGAGCCTGAATCAACGCAGTAACTGCGCTCGACATCGGTTGTTCGGGACTCGTCGTCAGCGTGAGCGACAAGCGTTGGCCGTTCTTTCTACGCATGCCGTCCGGCCCCGTGCGCCAACCAGCCGCGTCTAGTAATGCTCGCGCGCGAGCCGGATCGTAAGGCGGGTTCTGGTCGCTGATGTTCGAGGCAACGTGTAGGCTTATTGCCCGCCCATTGGCCGCAAGATATGCGCCGTGCGAACCACGGTCTACGATGAACGCGGAATTAATCGCGCGCGCAATGGCGGAACGAACGCGTGGATCTGCCGTCGGTCCGTTCTGAGTGTTCATCACGACGGCTCCCATTCCACTGACGGGCGTCAACTGCACGTGTACGCCGGGAATCGTGCGCGCTTGCGGATAGAGTGCCGGGTCGACATAAAACGCCGCATCGATTTCGCCAGTACGAAGCTGGTTGAGCATGGTCGTACTGTCTGAAACGAAGTCGATCCTCAGCTGTTTGATCGCCGGAGCACCGCGGAAATAGCCGGGACTCGCTTGCAGCTCGAGATGATCTCCATGCACCCAGTCCACTACGCGGTATGGGCCGGATCCGATTGGTCGGTCGTTGAAGTCGATATGATCGAGGCTCGGATATTTCGCGAGCAGATGCTCGGGCATGATTGCATAGTTGCCGTCCGGTGCAAGAAATCCGGCGATGACATCGCGAGACGGGCGCTTCAACGTCAATTTCAACGTGTAATCGTCGGGCGCCGCAATAGAAACGATATCGTCGTAGCCATATCGGCTGGGAATCGACGTCTTTGGATTGAGAATCGCCTTAAACGTGAACACGCAATCGCGCGCGGTCAACTTGGCGCCGTCTTGCCAGCGCACATCGTGACGCAAGTGATAGGTGATATGCAACCCGTCGCGCGAGATTCCGCCGTTTGCGAGTGACGGCACGACGGTTGCGACGTCGGGAACGGGCTCACCGCTCGTTCCGTCGGTGACGAGATACGAGTAGATGAGGCTACCCACCATCGCGTCCGTGGGTCCCTCAAGCAAGAGCGTATTCAAGTTCTGCGGCTCGGACGGTTCGGCGATTACCAACGTGTCGCCGGTTGGTGATGTCGTGCTCTTACTGCACGCCGTGAGCGCGCATACCACCGCTATCGCCACCGCAGCCGCGATTCGCGATAGCATTAGAATGCCTCGTAGGCGGCGACGGCGATCTCGCCGAGCAGTCCGCCCGCATCTTCGATCGACGCCGGCACATTGGTCGCGAAGGCTGCGAACGCAAGCTCCGAACCGTGCTTGGTCGTCATATAGCCCGCCAATGCCTTTGCGGTGACCATCGCGCCGCCCGTAATTTTATCTTCGTATCCCATCGTACCGGTGTTTGCTCGAATGGCTCGCGCGGCGGCGGCGCTGCTCCCTGCCTGGACGTCGTGCAGCGTTCCGTCACAACCGAGTACCGGTAATCCTTGTTCGAACGCATCTGCAAACGGTAAACGCCGAATGCCTGCGAGAAACCGGCACATGAATCGTGGTGTAAACGTACCGGCGGCGCCGCAGCCGTCGCCCTGATACACGCCTTCTTCCGCAATCCCGAGCGTGTCGATCAGCTTTTGGCTTGCGCCGAACGACACAACACGAGGGAGCATCTCGGCGTGGAGATTTTGACTGACCTTCAAGACGATTTTCACAGCCTCACGCAGCGGTGGAGATCGATGCAACGCGACGACTCCTGCATCTTCATATGACGACGCCGCAGAAGCCTTGGGAGCGACGTCTATATGTACTCCGCGCGCAGAAAGTGCATGCGCCAACGCCGACACCGCAAATGCCGCAGGATCGGGAACGATGTACTTTCCACGAACGGTGCGCTCGGATGGAACACCGCCTACGAGCTCAACAACGCGGGAGTGCGTGTTTCGCGAGCGGTCAACGAGCCTCAGATTCGCAGGCGAATCGGCCGCGGCGGTGACAAGCTGATTCTCGAAACGAACGTACGGCGTCCGCGGATTCACCATAATCGCAACCGGATCGCCTTCGTGTTTGCCGCCGATGAATGTGAGATCTACGAGATTGTCATTCACGGCAATGGACGAAATCATGACACCCGTTCCGGGCTCCGGTCCCGCGTCGGGAAACGCTGCGAGATCGACTTTCACCGTACCTCGAACCCGCCGGATTCCGGCGCGTTCGACCTGCTCCGCAAGGTTATCGATGACGAGCAGCGGATTGCGCTCCACGACGCCGGTGTCGAAGCCTTCACCTGCGAGCGAGTGATCGTAGTGACAGAAATCGAGTTCATCGCGCTCGTTAATGCGTCCGGAAAGATTCGGATCGCCGGATGCGACCAGCACGAGGTCGCCGTGAAGCGTACCCTGCGCGTCGATCTCACCTGTGCGCACGACGCGCGTTTCGAAACGATGGTCTTCGCCTAATGCGTGCAGGGCGGCGGCGCAAGTTAGAACCTTCGTCGTTGAGGCGCCGGCAAAGAGCAAGTCACTCGCGTGCTCGTAGATGAATCGATCGGCTCGCACATCGTAGAACGCCATGCCGAGTTGCGATCGTCTAAGCAGCGGACGCGACAGAATATCATCGACACTCACTTGCTTTCACCGATCCATGGAGCGAGTTCGGCGTCGGAGAGACGTTGCGCAGTTGTCACATCGCCGAACGGAAGCACGATGAAGCTTGCGTGCGGAGCGGCGTGGTGCACCGTAACCGTGGCCGGGCGCGCATCAGTTGCCGTCTCGAGCGACACGTCACCGCCTGAATTGTAATTCTTCTGCGTGTAGGGCGAATTCGGGCACGATGCGACCAAACGAATCCGGCTGTACTTTTCCAGCCGCCTCGAAACAAACGGCAGCCGTTTGAAGACATATTCTTCCACCCGTCCTGACGTGACGTTTTCCGCCGACAGGAACGAATGCCGGTATCGCGC
>JAMXLG010000339.1 GCA_024281135.1 Vulcanimicrobiia bacterium
GCAATCGGCATCGGTATTCATCGGCTGCACAACGTCATCGATACGATCGTCGACCGCTACGTTTTCCGCTCGGTGCATGCGGCGCAACAACACCTCGAACGCATCGCCGAGGCGATGATGTTCGCGCGCACGACGCACGCCATCGATGAGATGCTTGCCGACGAAACGGCTCGCGCGCTGCAGCTAGAGTCCGTGACGGTCATCCGCGACTTCGACCCGGACGATTCGCTCGCACTGCGGCTCCATGCCGGGCGCATCACGCTCGAACACGGCGACTTTCTCGCGATGCCGCTGCTCGTGCGCCATCAGCTGATCGGCTACGTCCTTTACAGCCAGCATGAGAACGGCGCAGCGATCGACCCGAATGAACGCCAGATTTTGGAGAACACCACCGCCCGCGCCGCGGTGGCCTACGATCACGTCTTGAGCGAAGAACGCGCAGCTGAGAACGAGCGCCTCGCCATCGAAAACCGGGTGCTGAGGTCGCTGGTCGGCCAACCTTAATATTTGCTAGGTGAGTGCAGCACAAGGGTACAACACTCACACATGAACTTAGGCTCACCTCAACTCGCGTCCGGCGCTCTTAGCAGCCTGGACGGCCGTGTGGCAATCGTCACCGGCGGGTCGCGCGGCATCGGCGGCGCGATTTCTAAGGCTCTCGCAACGGATGGCGCCCTGGTCGCGGTGGTGGGCATTCCGGCGGATCGCGAACGTACCGCGGCTCTTCAAGCATCGCTCAACGGCACGGCGAAACTGGTTGAATTTTACGAGGCCAACGTCGCCGATTACGGCGCGTGCGAAACGGCCGTGCGATCGATAATAGAGAACCACGGAAAGGTCGATATACTCGTCAATAACGCGGGCATTACGAAAGATCATACGGCTCGCAAAATGACGGTAGAGGAATGGCAAGCGGTCATCGATGTGAATCTGTCGGGGCCGTTTTTTATGATCAAAGCTGTACTCGATCAGATGCTGGAACGGAAGTTCGGCCGTATCGTCAACATCAGTTCCGTCGTCGGACACATGGGCAACTTCGGACAAGCCAATTACGCCGCGGCAAAAGCGGGACTGTTGGGTTTGACCAAGACGCTCGCGATCGAAACCGCAAAATCGGGAATCACCGTGAACGCCGTCGCGCCCGGCTTTACCGCAACGGAAATGGTGGCGGCGATGCCGCAGGCTGCGATCGATATCGCAAAAAGCCGTACACCCGTGGATCGTCTCGGCGATCCGAGCGAGATCGCGCGCGTCGTGCGATTCTTGGTCGACGACGGCTCGGCGTTTATTACCGGCGCAACCTTTGACGTCAACGGCGGGATGTACATGTGAGCACGATCGGCTCGCTACCCCTCGAAGAGTTCAGCTACGGAATGGACCTCAGCGGTGTCGATCCGGCATCGCTCCTCGAAGCGTTGCGTTCGGTCACGATCGACGTGATGAGCGATCCACTGCGGGCAGGCACGATCATGTCGGCCTTTATGCTTGCCGAACAAGGTGTTGCGTTAAACACGATGCGCAGGCTGCAGGGTGAAAATCCTCCGCCGGTCGCTTCAGCCAGCGGCGATAAACGATTCAGCGATCCCGCGTGGACAACGAATCCGTTTCTCCTCACGATGCTCGAAGAGTACTTCGTACGCCGTCAGTATTCGCAAGAAATCATCGAGCAATCGCGCGTCTCCGATGCAACAAAGCGCAAAGCGCGCTTTGCGCTCAACATGTTGCTCGATTCCCTCGCACCGGCGAACGTACCGTGGCTCAATCCCGCGGTCATCAAAGAAGCCGTCGATAGCGGCGGCAAGAGTCTCGTTGCGGGCCTCGAGCAATTCCTCGACGACGTGCAAAACAACGGCGGTTATCCGAGGCAAGTTGATACGTCATCGTTCGTGCTCGGCGAAAACATGGCCGCGACAAAGGGTGAAGTCGTCTTCCGTAACGAGCTAATCGAACTGCTCGCCTATTATCCGCAAACCAAAAAAGTGCACGAACGGCCGCTGTTAATGTCGCCGCCGTGGATAAACAAGTATTACATCATGGATCTCGCGCCGGGCCGCTCGTTCGTCGAGTGGGCGGTGAAACACGGCCACCAGACGTTCATGATCAGCTACCGCAATCCGGATCCGTCGATGCGTGAGTACACGATGGACACGTATCTCGAAAAGGGTCCGCTCGCCGCGCTCGACGCGGTGCAACGCATCACCGGCGCACCGCAAGTCAACATGGCGGCGCTTTGCCTCGGTGGAACGATGGCGGTGTCGTTTCTTGCATATCTTGCGGCCAGAGGCGAGGCGGATCGCGTTGCATCGCTAACCGTGACAAATACCATCGTGGACTTCACCGAGCCCGGTGATCTGGGCATCTTCACCGATGAAGCAACGATCGCGCGTGTCGAACAAAAGATGAACGAGCGCGGCTTCCTCGAGTCGACGGATATGGCGGGCACGTTCAACTGGATGCGTGCAAATGACTTGATCTGGAGCTACGTCGTCTCGAACTGGTACATGGGCAAGAAGCCGCCCGCGTTCGACATACTGGCGTGGAACAGTGATTCGACGCGCATGCCGGCGGAGATGCATTCGCAGTATCTGCGCGCTTGCTACCTGCACAATCTGTTAATCGTGCCCAATGCGTTCGTGCTCGGCGGCGTGCCGATCGATCTCGG
>JAMXLG010000340.1 GCA_024281135.1 Vulcanimicrobiia bacterium
GTGAGGGGTGGGTCAGGAAGCCGGCAGTGACCAAGCCGGCGGTCAAGACGCTGACAGCGAGCACGTGGCTCAGCCGCAGGGGGCCGCGTCCTATCAACCCGGTTTCCTTTCCTGTCCCAACCCCCGCCAAGGCCCGTCATAGACCTAGAAAATGACGAACGATAGCCGCAAGGCTGAACTAACAGTTGGGGTACTTACGTGTTGACGGATCCCAAAGTGGAAACGCCATCTGCGAACCAACCACACCAATCTGGCGGTGGCTCGCTGGCCGCTCATCGAGCGAGCGACCGGGGGTAACTCGGGCACTATATCATGCCCGTTTCGTGGCCGGCATATGCCGAAAGTCGTATCGCGGGCAGGAAATCCCTGCTGTGGTGGGACGGTTGGCCCTCGGGAGATAATTGACGTGCCGTGAGCCGCTCGCCAAGTTCCAAACTCAGCGTCGGGTTCTTCACCGAGGTGTATCGCCCTGTCGTCAACGGCGTCGTTGAGTCGGTCGATACGCTCGCGCAAGGACTGCGCGAGCGCGAGCACTCCGTTTACTGTTTTGCACCCCAAATGCCGGGCGGTAACACGAATGAACGCGCGGTGTTTCGCATGCCGTCGCTGCCGCTTCCGACGAATACACCGTATCGGTTAACGCTGCCGCTGGTCAGCCGGCGCAACGTCAACAACGTAATCAAACGTCTGTCGCTCGTGCACGTGCATTCGATGTTTGTCACGGGATGGACCGGACTGCGCTATGCCCGACGCTACGGCATGCCGGTCGTGTACACGTATCACACGCAATTAGAAGCCTATGCGCATTACGTTCCGTTCGAACCGCACGCAACGCGTTTTGCGGCTCTGCAGTTAACGCGCACGTTCGGAAATCTCGTGGACGCCGTTATCGTTCCGACGCCTGCGATGGCGCGGCACTTGCGGGATATGGGTGTTGAAACGCGCATCGAAATCGTGCCGAGCGGAATCGACGTCGAACGTTTCGGCGCGGGACGGCGCGACGATGCATTGCGCGCACGCATCGGGGCGCGGAACGAAGATCGCATGTTGTTGTTTGTTTCGCGGCTTGCGCGCGAAAAGAACGGACAGCTACTCTTACATGCGCTCGCGGAAACGAGCGATCCGCGGCTCAAACTCGTAATCGCGGGCGACGGTCCGGCGCGCGATGAGTTGGAAGAACTTGCCGATCAACTCGGCGTCGCGGAACGCACGCGATTTCTCGGTGCGGTCGCGCGCGAGCAACTGCCTGACCTCTATGCCAGTGCGGATGCGTTCGTGTTTCCGAGCACGACCGAAACGCAAGGGCTCGTTCAGGCGGAAGCGCTCGCGGCCGGAGCCTTCGTCATCTCTGCCGATGCGCCGTCGAATCGCGAAGTGTTGGGCACGGCAGGGCGGATCGTCGAGCCGACCGTTGAGGCGTTCGCGCTCGCGATGGAAGAAGCGCCCGCCGGGCCGAACGACGCCTGGCAGCTGCGTGCCCGTAGCGCGGCGGCAAGATTTGCAGTTGGCCACCAAGTCGACCGCGTGCTCGAGCTGTACGCGAGCCTTCTCGAACCGGAACCGACGGGGAAAACGAGCCAGCAAACGGCTTGACGCATCGAACACATGTTCGATATAATCGATCCATGGTTCAGGTGCAGCTCGGCTATGCGGCCGATGGGGTAGGAAACGGAGTCGCCTACGCGCGCCTGTCCTCGCGGACGGGAGAGCGGCTTGTGCGAGCCGCCTTCCGCGTCCCTCTCGCCCTTCGACAAGCTCAGGATGACAGTGTCTGGGATCGTCGCGTGTCCTATGCGGCTGTCGCGGCAATTGCGACGCTGCTCTCGGATCGCGGCATTGACCGGGTGTCGTTCCTGGTTCCCGACGCAAATCTGGTGAGTGACCGCAACGAACATCGCGACGTCCCGCCGCCCATCGTGCTCCCATACGTCCGTCTCGGCTGTGCGCTCAATCGCTTCAAGTCCTACGCGCTCGCCTTCGGCGACGATCCCGATCTCGTACACCGCGCTCGCGCGGAGGTTGTGCTAAACCCCGCCGCCTAAAACGGGGCGCGTGAATTTTGAACGGCTCAAAAGGTCGGAACTGCCGGTTGGAACCGAAGAGCTCGCCCGTGCGTTAATAGGAATGGTGCTCGTCCGCGATAATGCCGACGGGTGCTGCGCCGGACGTATCGTCGAAACCGAAGCATACGTCATCGGTGACCCGGCATCGCACGCGTATATCGGTCCCCGCGAGCGCAATGCCTCGATGTTTCTCGAGCCGTTTCATTCATACGTCTATCTGATCTACGGCACGAACTACTGTTTCAATGTAACGAGTGAATCGCGCGGTGAAGGCGCCGCTGTTCTGATTCGAGCGTTGGAACCGTTGGACGGCATCGAACTCATGAAACGCCGCCGCCGAACTGAAACATTACGCGATCTTTGCCGAGGGCCCGGGCGCCTCGCCCAAGCATTCAACATCGACCGCTCGCTCGATGGAAAACAATTGCTCAATGATCGCGAGCTCTGGCTCGCACGTGCCCCGCGTAAACGAGGTCCGATCGGCGTCAGCCGCCGCATCGGCATCACGCGCGCCGCACATCGCCGCCTACGGTTTTACGAACGAGGTAGTCCCTTTGTCAGTGGTCCTCGTACACTCTCGCCACCGTAGCCCTACCTTGATAGCGAGCACCGCTCATGCTATAGTGAGCACGTTTAATCCCCTCGTACACAGCGATCGATGCTCGTTGGCAGCCTCGCCAATGATATAGCGTCGGTGTATCGTCCTGTGCACGGCTCTACGAGAGAGACACTCCTCTGCAAACGGAACATCGCCCAAACGAAAATGGCCGGCCGCAAGGGGGCGGTGGTCGCCGCCGCCGCTCACGCCGCCGCCACGGATATAATCCTCAATATCAACATCACAACGACCAGTTTCCAGTAATCGAAACTGGGCCGCCGATGTTGACCGCCGCCGATCTCGAAGGCAAAAAGAAAGCCGAACTAGTCGAGATCGCGCAGCAACACGAAGTTGCACTCGGCAACACGACGACGATGAAGAAAGATGAAATCGTCGCCGCGATCCTCGCCGCGCAGCAATCACGCTCCGGCCTCGAAATGGCCAGCGGCATCCTCGACATCCTCCCGGAAGGCTACGGCTTCTTACGCCGGGGCGGATATGTCATCGGCAACGACGACATCTACGTCAGCCAATCGCAGATTCGGCGCTTCGAATTGCGTCGCGGCGATATGGTCGAAGGCCAAGTCCGTCGCCCTAAAGAGAGCGAAAAGTACTACGGACTCATCCGCGTCGATAAAGTCAACGGTTTCGAACCCGACGCGATCAAAGGCCGCGCGGTCTTTGAAAAAGGCACGCCGATCTTCCCCGAAGAGCGCTACAAACTCGAAAATCGCTCTACTCAGCTCTCAACGCGTGTCATCGATCTCTTCTGTCCGATTGGCAAAGGACAACGCGCGCTGATCGTCTCGCCGCCGAAGGCCGGTAAGACGACGCTCCTCAAGAACATCGCGCAGGGCATTTCCATCAATCATCCGGAGGCGCACATCATCGCGCTGCTCGTCGACGAGCGTCCGGAAGAAGTCACGGATATGCAGCGCACGATCGACGGCGAAGTCGTCGCCTCGACGTTCGATGAGCATCCCGAAAATCACACCGCCGTTGCCGAACTCGCGATGGAGCGCGCAAAGCGTCTCGTCGAACTCGGTAAAGACGTCGTGATTCTCCTCGACTCGATCACGCGTCTCGCGCGTGCATACAACCAAGTCGTCCCGACGTCGGGACGCACACTCTCCGGCGGTCTCGATACCGCGTCGCTGCACAAGCCCAAACGCTTCTTCGGCGCCGCGCGTAAAATCGAAAACGGCGGATCGCTCACGATCATCGGGACGGCGCTCGTCGAGACCGGTTCGAAGATGGACGACGTGATCTTCGAAGAGTTCAAAGGCACGGGCAACATGGAACTCAACCTGACCCGTAAACTCGCGGAATCGCGCGTCTTCCCGGCCGTCGACATCAAGCGATCGGGTACGCGTCGCGAAGAGCTCTTGCTCACGACCGAAGAAATGCGCAAGGTGTGGATGCTGCGTCGCGTCAGCGCTGCGCTCAACACCGGCGACATCACCGAGATGATCCTCGAGAAGATGGCGCAGACCCGCAACAACGAAGAGTTCTTGCAATCGGTCACCAAAGAAGCGCTCTCAATGTCGCGAGGCTACGAAGAAAACGGCAACGGCCGCTACTAGTTGACACGAACGTGTCATAGGCCATAATCAAAGGCGGGCAGCAAGACTGCCCGCCTTTTTCTTTAATGCATCGTTATGCATCGTCAATCGATGGAACCTGTAATCGACGCGGGGATCTGCAGACTTCGGCCATGGCGAGACGGTGATGTCGAACGCCTTGTCGAGATTGCGAATGACGTGGACGTTGCGCGATATATGGCGGACCGGTTTCCGCATCCGTACACGGTTGAAGATGCGCGGTGGTGGATCAACCTTCATCACGGGTTCGTGGCGGTGAACAACTTTGCGATCGAGGTGGACGGAAACGTTGCCGGCGGGATCGGCATGGATCCGCACGATGGCGAGCGGCGAATCGGTGCGATCTTCGGGTATTGGCTCGGACGGGAATATTGGGGACGCGGAATCGCAACGGCTGCGTGCGCGGCGTTTACGGACTACGCGTTGAACAAGCGCGGATTCATTCGGCTCGAAGCGACAGTCTACGGGCCGAACGTCGCGTCGATGCGAGTGCTCGAGAAATGCGGGTACGTCTGCGAAGGAACCCTGCGCAAATCGATCATCAAAGACGGTCAGATTCTAGACTCGCACCTTTACGCGAAAGTAAAACAAGCGTGAATCGTTCAGAAGGCGTCCGCCTGAACAAATACATCGCACAGGCGGGAATTGCTTCGCGCCGGCGCGCGGATCAGTTGATCGCGTATGGCAAAGTGCGAATCAACGGCAAGGTTGTGCGCGAACTCGGAACGCTTGTAATGCCGGGCGATAAGGTGGATGTGAGCGGCACTCCCATCAAGCCGGTTGAAGAGACGGTGTATCTCGTCGTACACAAACCGACCGGCGTCATGACGACGATGCGCGATCCGCAAGGCCGCCGTACGATTGTTGAATTACTGCCGAAGAAGATGCCACGAATCGTTCCCGTGGGACGCCTCGATTACGATACGGCCGGCGTGTTACTGATGACGAATGACGGTGAGCTCGCAAATAAATTACTGCATCCACGATACGGCGTGGATAAGACGTATCGCGCAACGATTGCCGGCCGGCTGACGCCGGAAGACGTTCAGGCGCTCCACGACGGCGTCGCGCTCAAAACGTACAAGGCTTCGGGTGCAAAGGTACGCGTCGTCTCAGTTCGTAGCGGCTACTCCGTCGTCGACATCACGATTCACGAAGGGCGCAATCGCCAAGTTCGCGACATGTTCGAAGCCCTTGGCCATCCCGTCCAAACCCTGGTGCGCTTGCGTTTCGGTCCGATTTCACTCGGCGATCTGGGGGTGGGCCGCACGCGCGCCGTGACCCCGAAAGAGCTTGCAGCTCTGAAGCGAGTAGGCGCGCCCTGACTTTTGTCAGCGGGTCCGCAGCGCAGGCGTCGTCGAAGCTGAGACAACCGTGGACCGTTCTGAAACCCCTTCCCGTGAGTTGAAGCTCGCGCGGCGCGATGCTCGCGTCGAACGCACGATCGTGCGGCTCCAAAGCGGCGCGTCATTCGGCGGCGATACGCTTGCGATTTGCGCAGGGCCGTGTTCGGTTGAATCGGCCGAGCAAATTGAAGCGACTGCAAAAGCGGTGTCCGGTGCTGGAGCAAACGTGTTGCGCGGTGGCGCTTTCAAGCCGCGGACATCACCGTATGCGTTTCAGGGTTTAGGCATGCGCGGACTTGAGCTTCTGCGCTCATCTGCAGATCGCTACGGTTTAGCCGTCGTCACAGAAGTGCTCGATCCTCGTGACGTCGAGATCGTTGCGCGCTTCGCTGATATGTTGCAAATCGGTGCGCGCAATATGCAAAATTTTTCGTTGCTTCGTGAAGCGGGCGAATCCGGCAAACCGGTGCTGCTTAAGCGTGGTCTCGCTGCAACAGTCGACGAGTGGTTGATGGCGGCAGAATACGTGCTTGTCGCGGGCAACGATAATCTCGTGCTCTGCGAGCGCGGCGTGCGCTCCTTCGATCCGGCGACGCGCAATCTGCTCGATCTTTCCGTGGTCCCGCTGCTTGCGGAATTGACCCATTTGCCGGTCATCGTCGATCCGTCTCATGGCACGGGCATCGCACGCTTGGTAGAGCCGATGGCGCTTGCTGCGGTTGCTGCCGGTGCGGACGGACTGTTGGTTGAAGTTCACCCCGATCCGGGTAGCGCTGTATCGGATGGCGCACAGTCTCTTACTCCTGAGGCATTCAGCGCGTTGACACGCGCGCTCGGTGGGGTGGCCACCGCAGTAGGCAGGCGTTTACCCGCAGCGACATTGGCAGCCTAGGGTAAGATCAATGGCACTATTTGCGGCGGCGCACGCGTTCACAAGGTAGCAAACTCTACTTTTCTCGAGGTACAAAAATGACGTTTACGCGCATCGTGGCACTCGGATGCACGATGGCGATGGCGGCAACTACGGTTCCCGCCCTCGCACAGGTAGCCAATGAATTTTCGATTGCAAAGGTAACCAAGGTCGGGACATCTTCACACCCGGTCGCCGGTACCGGCACGGTCAAGGTTCAGGTGCAAGTGAACGCCGACGGCTCGCACAAAGCGATCAAGGTCATCAGCTCAACGAACCCCGGCGATAATGCTGCGGCGATGGATATCGCCCAGAACTCTTCGTACCGTCCAGCGCATCGCGGCGACACGCCGATTACCAGCTTCTACGACTTCCAGTTGAAGTTCAACGGCAAGTCGGTCGCACATACGGAAGAAGGCGCTGAAGGCGGAGGCGGTGCGTCGGGCGGCAGCGGACTTGCCAATGCGCCGAGTTCCGCTGGTCCCATCGACGCGGCGATTCGCGCGCACCAATACGACGTAGCGATATCCAAGGCGAACGCTGCGCTTGTCCAGTCGCCCGGAAATCCCGCGCTGCTCCAGTTGCTCGGCATCGCGCAATACTACAACAAAGATTACACGGCGGCCGCGGCTTCGTTCGCTAAAGTCGATACGATCGGCAAGCAATTCCAGCCGCTCGCAGCCGATGCGTTCGCTAGTGCGAGCGTTCAGGCGTCACAAAGCAATCCTTCGCAGTCGCTCGACTACGCGCAAAAAGCAGTATCGCTAGCCGACAACAGCAACTCGCAATTTGCGCTTGGCGTCGCGCAACTCGCAAACAAGCAGTACTCGCAGGCAATCACCACGCTCAAAGCGGTGCACGATAAAGCGCCGGATTCAAAGACGAAGGTTGCGATCGATCGGCAATTGCTTTCGGCGTATCTCGCGACCAACGATACGGCGGGCGCGAATGCGACTTCGGCCGAGATGAAGCAACTCGATCCGAACGGCAGTTCCGCATCGACGGCTGTCGGCAGCCATTACATCCAACTCGGCAACGAGGCTATGACCGCGAAGAACTTCCCTGACGCGCTCAAAGCCTACGATCAAGCAGCAGCCACAGGTGATCCTAAGGTGGCTGTCACGGCGAACACCGGCGCCGCGTTTGCGGTTTTAAGCATGGAAAAGCCGGACTACGAGAAAGCGCACGACTATGCTTCCAAGGCAGTAGCCGCTGCGCCGAACGATCCGCAGGCAAATTACGCAGCGGGCGTTTCAATGGCCGGCATCTATGCGAACAGCAAGAAGGCGTCAGATAAGCAGCAAGCGCTGGACTACCTTAATAAGGCAGATCAGCTTGCAAAGGCAGCTGGTAACACTGCCCTTGCACTGCAAATCGAAAACCAGATTAAGAATCTTCCTCAATAAAAATCACGCCGAGCGGTTGCGGCGTGATTAATAAGTACCAGGACTTTAGCGGGGGGCGGCCAATGGTCCGCCCTCACGGGGCGGCGGAAGCCGTCACTTTTTCCTTATTGTCTAGCTGCACTCTAAGTAACCCGGGAGGGGTCGGAAACTCGTGTTTGATGGATTTATGAGCGTCATGAAGCAGGGTGGTCCGGATATGTGGATCCTGCTCGCGCTCTCCGTGATCGTCGTTGCTATCGTTATCGAACGTTTGGTGTTCTTTGCATCGCAACATGGCGATACCAAAGGTTTGCTTCGTCAGATCGGCGCGAAAATTGCCGCCGATGACCTCGACGGCGCAATCAAAGTTTGCCAACAGAATAAGGGCATGCTCCCGCGCATTCTCGAGTTCGGTCTTCGCCGCGGCGAAAAGAACCGCGCCGATATCACCGATGCGCTTTCCATCGCGCTGATGGAGCACCTGAATGCGCTCGAGCGTAACCTCGGCATCGTCGGTACCGTCGCGGTTATCGCGCCGTTCGTCGGTCTCGCAGGTACGGTTCTCGGTATCATCCGCGCGTTCCAAGACATCGCGTTGAAGGGCAACTCGACGCCGGCCGTCGTTGCGGCAGGTGTTTCGGAAGCACTCATCACGACGTTCGCCGGTCTTGTGGTCGCAATTTTCGCAGTTATCTTCTTTAACTATTTCAAGTCGCGCATCAAGGCGTACAACCAAGAGATGATCGTTGCTGCCAACCAGCTCGCTGAAATGCTGCACTTCCACAACACGGGCGCGCCGATCCCCACGGAACTGTATCAGCCGAGCGGCTCCACGAAGTAGCTTCGGAGAGAAGATAACTCGTGAGTCTGCTCTCGGCACAGCAAGAGTCCGAAGTGATGGCGGAGATCAACATCACGCCGTTCACCGACGTGCTTCTCGTGCTGCTCATCATCTTCATGATTCTGGCCGCTATTCTCGCGCCGCCCGGCTTCGAGAAGCAGCTCCCGAATCACAGCAACAACAATACGCAAAACCAGAATCAGAATAAGAACGATATCGAAGTCGACGTGAACAACAAGGGTGTGATCTTCGTCGACGGCGAGAGGACCGATCAAACCGGCATCTATCGTGTGATGTACGACGTCTCGCGAAAGAAGCCGAAACATCACGTCTCCGTTATCGCGGACGCGAAAGCGCCGTATGGGATTATCATTCGTATTCTCGATGCTGCGAAAGAAGCCGGACTCGAAGACGTCGGCTTCGTCACGTCGTAGGGCAAGTGGAGGTTTAGTTTACTCGTGGCAATGTCGACAGGTGGGGGAGAAGATGAGGTGATGTCGACCATCAACATCACGCCGTTCACGGACGTGTTGTTGGTGCTCCTGATCATCTTCATCATTCTTGCCGCCGTTACGAAAGAGCCGAAGCTGCCTGACGCACGCAACAAGGACCGCGTCCAAGCTTCTCAGCTCGTGGTCATCATCGACGATAAGAACAATATCCAAGTCGGATCGAATCAGGTCACGATCGGGCAGGCGCACGATGCGTTCGCGCAACTGCAAGATCAGACTAACCATAAATTCACCAGCGTCATTATCAAAGCAGATCCGCGCGCGAACTACGGGACGATTTTGCAGGTCATGGACGCTGCGAAATCCGTAGATCTCACTACCTTCGGGTTGGCCAACCACGTTGAAGGTCAGCCGGAGGGCTCAACGCAGTAAGCGATGGCGAAGAATTCTGGATTCATTACTACCGGTGAACGCACGCGCAACTTCTTGGCGGCCGCGTTTGTCCTTTCGCTCGGCATCCACGCGTTTGCTTCGCCGTTCTTCCCGAACTTGACGAAGCATCACACTGATGAAGAAGTCGAAAAGGTGAGCGTCACCAAGAAGATCATCGTCAAAGTGCCGACGCCGCCGCCGCCCACTCCGACGCCGCCTCCGACACCGACGCCGCCGCCTCAAAAGACGCCGCCGCCGGTGAAGAAGCAAACGGTTGTGCAACCGAAGCTCAAAGTCAACGTGCCGCATACAACAAACAACTCGGCCACGACGACGAACGAGAGCCAGTACAACGTTACCAAAGGCAACGAGAACGGCGTACCGGCTGGTGTCGGAAATAAAGGAACAGCGGCTCCGGCAACCCCGGCTCCGACTCCCAAACCCGCGTGCGCAAATCCGAATCAAGACGCAACGGTGACCAATGCAATGGCACCGGATTATCCCGACTCGGCACGCGATCTCGGTTTAGGCCCGGTAACGGTGCTCGTCGAGGTAACGGTTTCCCCGTCTGGTTCTCTCACGGACGCGACGGTCTACAAATCGTCGGGTAACGGTGCGATCGACCGTGAAGCGCTCCGCGCTGCACATCAGTCGACGTATGCGCCGAAGTTGGTCAATTGTGCTCCCACAAGCGGCCAGTACCTGTTCCGTGCGGAATTCAACCCAGACTAACCGCGTGCCGCGTCACGTACAATTGGAGCGCCCCCATTTGGGAGCGCTCCTTTTCGTTGAGGTCGCATGAATCCGCAACGCGCGCGCCGTTTGCT
>JAMXLG010000341.1 GCA_024281135.1 Vulcanimicrobiia bacterium
ATCGTGATGCGGCGGGACGCATCAGGAACCGGCAGGATCCCGCACGCCGCGCTGCGGCGCTACGGTTAGCGCGAGCGAAGGAACGCGAGGCCAATGCTCGCCGTGATTACGCGCATAAGGTCGCGCGCTGCATCGTCAACGCAGCGGACGTGATCGCGCTCGAAAAACTGAACCTGCGCGGAATGACTAGAAGTGGGAAAGGCACAGTCTCGCAACCCGGTCGCAACGTCGCAGCGAAGGCGGCGCTGAATCGCAGGTTGTTAGATGCAAGTTTTGGTTTGCTTCGGCAGATGATCGTCGCGAAAGCGGAAGAGGCTGCGCGTATGATCCTCGAGGTGGACGCTCGTTTCTCGTCGCAAGAATGTTCGTCATGCGGGCACATTGCGCGTGAGAGTCGCCGGAAAAGGCGCTACGTATGCGTTGCGTGCGGCTATCAAAGCCACGCCGACGTTAACGCCGCGCTGGTGATCCGGAGGCGAGCGCAGTTGGCGCTCTCAAGACAACCTCATGCCGGTGCGGATCCGGTTGCGCTGCACGATGCAGCGTAAGGTCGCCACAACGAATAGTCGAACGTTACACGACGCGAGCTGCGCCGGCACTCGACTTCCGGTTAAGCTTGGGCTTTCAACCCGTCACGAGTGTAGCGCGGGGTCATAGAACCGGGAACCGCTTCGACAGGATGCGGTAGAGCCAAAACACCGGCACGCCGGCGATCAATAACAGAATACCGTACGACGTATCCTTCGGGTCTTTTGCGAGCACGTCAATGACGATCGCCCACGAGACGACCAGAAATAGTAATGTCGACCACGGATGGAACGGCATGCGAAAGAACGGCTCGGGCGCGCCGGCCGCGCGGTCGCGCCGGCGGAAGATAATCAGTGCTATAGCAGAGAGCCCGAAGAAGACGTAATCGACGCTTGTGACCCAGTTTAGAATCGCATCGTACCGTCCCGAGAGCGTGAGCGCGATCGCAGCGATGCCTTGCAACGCAATCGCGATCACCGGGACGTGCGTGCGCGGATTGATGCGCGCGAGGATTTTGAAAAACGTTCCGTCCGCAGCCATCTGATAATATACGCGCGGCGACGTGAGAATCTGGTTCGTCACGAATCCGAGCGTCGAAAGCGCGACGATTGCGGCCATGATCTGTGCGCCTACCGGTCCGAGCACCACTCGCACCACATCCGAGGCCGGCGTGTCCGTCGCGGCGAGACCGCGTTCACCGAGCGCGACGATCGATACGACGTTCATGCCAAGGTAGAGCGCGATGACCCCTAAAACGCCGAAGAGCATGCCGAGGGGCAGCGTCCTTTCGGGGTCGCGCATCTCGCCGCTCATAAAGCTCGACGTTTGCCATCCGCTGTAGGCGAACATGACCGGCACGAGCGCGAGCCCAATAGCGACGGCGGGATTGAAGTCCGGCGGAATTACGGCAGGCTGCGCCGTTCCCGCGTGTCCGATCGCAAAAATTCCGACGCCGACGACGGCAAGAATTGCCGCGATCTTCGCGATCATAAAGGTATTTTGCGTCGACGCACCTTCACGCACACCGAGACAATTGACGACGGTGAAGACGGCGATCACGATAACGGCGATGACCGTTTGCGCAGCGGCCGCGAGATGTAGTCCCGTCATGGCTGGAAGGTAGAAAGCAAACGTCACCGCTGCCGCGGCGGAACCACCACTCTGCGAGACGAGCAACAACGTCCATCCGTAACAAAACGCGACGACCGGATGATAGGCATCGCGCAAGTACGCATAGACCCCGCCATCCTCCGGGCGCCGCGCTGCAAGCTCGGCGAAGATTCCCGCGCCGATCAATGCGATCAGTCCGCCAATAACCCAGGTAAGCAGAATCAGCGGTGAGGTGTGAACGAACCGCGCTACGCGCGACGGATTCACGAAGATACCCGACCCTACGATCCCGCCCATGACGATGAGCGCCGCATCCCGGACGCCGAGCTTACGAAGTAGCTTTGCCATGCATCCTTTTCCAAGCGTAGTAAAAGATGATACCGCTCGCGACAACGATCGTCCCGTAGAGCGAGTCCAGGGGATCCTGAACAACGACGGCGACCGCAACGGCCGCAATAGCGGCGATGAGCACGATCGTCGACCACGGATGCATCGGAACGGTAAACCCCGGCGCCGGTTTTCCGGCGTCCCGCTTGCGATAGATAAAAATCGCGACGGCCGAGAGTCCGATGAACAGCCATGGCCACAGCGAGATCCAGTTAATAATCTGTTCGTAGGTGCCGCTGGCTGCGATGATAGCGGAAATCGAACCATGAACGACGATCGCAACGACGGGTACGCGCGTTTTGGGGCTGATCCATGCGATCTGTTTGAAGAACGTGCCGTCGGCTGCCATTTGAAAGTATACACGCGGTGCGAGCAATACCGCCGTGCTCATGAAGCCGAGCGTCGAGGTAGCGATAGCGGCAGCAACAGCGACGCTTCCCGGCGTTCCGAACGCAACGCGCATCACGTCGGCCGCCGGCGTGGGTGTCTTTGCGAGCACTTCGGGACCGAGCACGTGCAAGTACGCGAGCGTCGCGAGCACATAGATTGCGAGTACCGAGAGCATGCCGAAAATCTGCCCGCGCGGAATCGTCACGCCCGGATCGACGGCTTCAGCACTCATGAACGTTGCTGACTGAAAATTGTTGTACGAGAAGAGCACGGGTAACATCGCGAGGCCTGCTGCTGCAATGACGGCAAGCGGCGAAGAAAATGATTGCAGTGGCGGAGCGTTCGTTGCGAGCGGATGCGCCACGATCAGTCCGCCGACGATGACAGCGGCGATACCGAAAACTTTTAGCGCAACGAGGATGTTTTGCCACGTACTTCCCTGACGTACGCCGAGTACGTTGATGACTGTGACGGCTGCGATGGCAACGACCGCGACGATTCGCGCATCGAGGTGCAAGCCCGTGAGCGGGATGAGATATCCGGCAAAAAGCACGGATGCCGCAGCCGTGCTCCCCACGTACGTCATGGTGAGCGCGCCCCAGCCTAAGAGGAACGCGACAAGCGGATTGTACGCATCTCGCAAGTGCGCATAGTATCCGCCGCTGATCGGACGGCGTGCGGCAAGCTCTGCAAAGACGAATGCACCGATTATCGCCATGACTCCGCCGATGCACCAACAGAGCAGAATCAGCCACGTGTAGTGTGCGCGCTGCGCGACGATCGCGGGCGTGCGAAAGATTCCGGAACCAATAACAGCGCCGATCGTAATGAGGGTGAGATCGAGAACGCCGAGCCGCCGCAGCAGCTGAGCCGGTTGGGCTTGCTCCACATGCCTCCTTAGAAGATGCGTTCTGCAAAATCAGCTACGATGTCCGAAAATTCCTTGACCTTCCGTAACGGGGCGGTGTGATCGCTTCGCCGGATTACACGAAGCCGCGCTTGCGGAAGCAGCGACATGAAGCGCTTCTCGTCCATACGGAAGACCACATCATATTCGCCCTGCACGAAAAGCACCGGCTTCCGGTATGTCGCAAGCATCTCGCTGAAGCGCTTATTGTTGCCGGCAATGATGGCCGTGCGCCGGAAGACGTCGCGGTTGAAGGGGATCTGTTCGACGACCTGCGCGAGCGACTTCGGGAGCGTGACACGCAACGAAACATGAAAGAATGCGTCGAGCCAGGGACGCGGCACCATCTCGGAAAGCCGCGCGCTCATCTCGTAAGGAAAGCGGCGCCACCCTTCGTAATCCATCGCGCATCCGGCCAGCACAAGGCCCGCGGTGTGTTCGGGATGATGCGCGCTGTACTCCATCGCGACGTACCCGCCGAGCGAATAGCCGACGATGAGCGGCGGCGATGCGCAAATATTTTCGACCGCATTCGAAATCGTGTTGCGTAGCGTTGCTTCCGAGAAATCGACGTGCGCGAGCGCGCCGTGGCCCGGCAAATCAACGGTGACGACGTGATATCGTTGCGCGAGCAACCTCGCATGCGGCGCCCAAATCTCACGCCCAAGCCGAATACCGTGAAGAAAAAGGATCGCCGGGTTGCGGCGATCCCCGTATTCAGTGAACGTCCGCGTCAAGCAGCACCTTGATCGCGCGCCTCTCGTCCATCGCAGCGTAGCCCTCCGCGACGCGATCGAGCGGCAAACGTAGATCGAACACTCGAGACGGATCGATCGAACGATCCGCAACGTACCGCATCAGCGTCGGAATATATGCACGCGCAGGCGCGAGCGCACCGTGCAGCGAGACGTTCTTCAAGAAGATCGGCCGCAGCGGTAGCTCTTTCACATGATGCGGTACACCGACGAAGCTGATCGTACCGCCTGGTCGCGCGATGTCGATTGCCAATTCCATACTCGATTGATTGCCGACCGCCTCAACCACCGACGGCGATCCGCCTTTCGTTAATTCGACGATTGCTTCGCCGACTCCATCGTCATGCGAATTGAACGTGTGCGTCGCACCGAACTCCTTGGCTAATTTCAGCCGCTTCTCGTTGTGCCCGACGGCAATGACTGCTTCAGCGTCAAGCACACGCGCGGCGGAAAGGACGGCGCACAATCCAACGGCGCCGTCACCGATAACGACGACGGTTCCGCCGGTACGCGTGTTTGCCGTGACGATACCGTGATGTCCCGTTCCCATCACGTCGGTCAGCGTCAAAACCGATGCAAGCATCCGTTCGTCATCCGCAATCCCGTCGGCGAGCTTGACGAGTGTGCCGTCAGCATAGGGAACACGAACTGCTTCTGCTTGTCCGCCGTTCGCGTCGTCACCCCAGTTGGTCATATGAATGCACGACGTTTGCAAATTCTCTCGGCAATACTCGCACGTTCCGTCGCTCGAAACGAACGGCGCGACGACGTAGTCGCCTTTCTTGACGGTGCGCACGTCGCCGCCCGTTTCTTCAACGATTCCGATGAACTCGTGGCCGGTGCGATCGCCGGGCTCCCATTGCGTCACGCCGCGGTAGAACCATAAGTCCGAACCGCAAATTGCTGCGCGCGTTACGCGAACGATCGCGTCCGTCGGCGCTTTGATCACCGGATCGGAAACGCGTTCCACGCGAACGTCGCGCGGGCCGTGATAAACCGTAGCCTTCATGGGAACAGCCTTTCGTTCCCAGCCGCGCAACTCCGGTGCGTTAGCTCGCTTGCGCGCCTTGTTGCGTTTCGTGAACGATGCGCGAGATGTCGTTGAGTCCGCTGCGAATGCCGTTGACGACCGACGGATCGTACGCGCTTCCCGATCCCTTGTCGATCACTTCGATTGCCTGCGCAAGCGAAAGCGCCGGACGATCGGCGCGCGCGCGCAGCAGAGCGGAAAGTGAATCTGCGACGGCGACGATGCGCCCCATGATGGGAATCGATGAACCCCGCAGCTTGCGCGGATAGCCGGCCCCGTCGTAGCGCTCGTGATGCGTTTGTGCGATTACGGTCGCCGCGCGCATCACCGGCGTTTCACGGCCGGCAAGCAGCCGCGTTCCGGCGTCGCAGTGACGTTCGATCGTCACGCGGTCGGCAGCCGACGCTTGCGCACGCGTTTCCAAAATACGTTGCGGAATCGCAACCTTGCCGATGTCGTAGATGCGCGCGGCTTGCCCGAGAATCTGCAGCTCTTCGCCGGTGAGCTTGACTTCGCGCCCGAGGACGACGGCAAGTTTTGCAACGAGATCGTGATGCCCGATGATCGTCGGATCGTGCAGCGCCGCCACGTCGAGCATTGCGTCGATGACGGAACGTAGATCGACTGACGCACTCGGCGCTCCCATTTCGGCGCGCTTCGTAGCTTCGCGAAGACGGTCGTTTAGATCGGACTTTTCACGAGCGACATCGACGATGTGGAGCGCGTGCACGAGAAATTCCGAGGGATTGATCGGCTTTTCGAGATATGCGCGAACGTTCAATTCGAACGCTGCGCGCCGGATGTCGCGGTCGCCGGCCTTCCCGGTTGTAAAGATGACGGGTGTGGCTTCACGGCCCTGTACTAGACGCAAGCGCCGGATGAAATCGAGACCACTAATATCCGCGAGAGTGTTGTTAACAACGATAAAGGCAGGGTCGACGCCGGTGAGCCAGTGCAGCGCGTCGGATGCTTTCTTGAAGCAGATCGGTTCTATGTCTGCGATCCGTTTCAGTATCTGCGAAAAGCCCGCCA
>JAMXLG010000342.1 GCA_024281135.1 Vulcanimicrobiia bacterium
CCGGCCGGCGGTTCGCTCAACAGCACGCTCTATCCGAGCAACTTCTACAACGGCACGGGCATCAACGACTTCAAAGCCAATGGTGCGCGCACGCCCTACACCCAGAGCTATCTACCGCTGAACGCTAACAACGGTGCGATCGGCGCAGGACCTCCACCGATCAACCTCTACTTCAACGCTGAGGTCAAAATCTAGAGAAACGAGTTCCGTGAACGGTTCCTCGAGGGCGGCTCCCAAAAACGGGGGCCGCCCCCACGCTTGGGCGGCAGCGCATCTCTTGCGACGGTCAGGATTTCTGATCGTCATCCTTGCGGCGTTGCTCGGCGGGCGATCCAGCGCCGCCGAACCGCAACGAATCGTGAGTTTCGAGGGCGGCGGAGCCTGGCTCAACAGCGCTCCCCTTACACCGGAGCAGCTGCAGGGCAAAGTCGTGCTGGTTGACTTTTGGGAGTACACCTGCATCAACTGTCTGCGCACGCTGCCCTATCTACGCGAGTGGTATAAGCGCTATCACGACCACGGGTTGGTTATCATCGGCGTGCACACGCCCGAGTTCGACTTCTCGGGTAAACGAGCGAACGTCGCCGCAGCGTCCAATCGCCTCGGCGTGACGTGGCCGGTCGTGCTCGACGATCACGCGACCATTTGGAAGCGCTACGGCAACTACGAGTGGCCGCACGAATATCTCTTCGACCAACAGGGACGACTCGTCGAGAGTTTCGCCGGTGAAGGCGGCTATCCAGAAACCGAAGCGCGAATCCAAACGCTGCTCAGAAGCGCGCAGCCACAGCTTGCGCTGCCGCCGGTCATGGCGTTGCTGCCGCAAGACAGCTACGACAAGCCGGGCGCGGTTTGTTATCCCAAAACGCCCGAGTTGATCGTCGGGCGCAGACGAATTGCGAATGCCTCCCCGTCCGACAATCCCGCCATGGACACGAACTACGCCTATGACGGATCGGATCCGAAGGACGGCGCCGTTTATCTGCAAGGATACTGGCATATGACACCGGAGGCGGCGGTTTCGGGTGAGAACAACGGTTACTTAGTGCTTCGCTATCACGCCATCCAACTCGTTGCCGTGCTCAAGCCGGAGAACGGCGGCTCGGTGCGCGCCGAGGTGACTCAAGATGGTCACCCGGTTGCAAAAAGCGACGCCGGGAGCGATCTTCGATACGACGACCACGGAAACTCTTATGTAAATGTCGACGTACCGCGCGCCTACGATCTCATTACCAACGAGCGCTTCGGGCAGCACACGCTGCAAATTTTCCCCAAGGGCGACGGCCTGGGCGTCTACGACTTCGCCTTCGAATCGTGCGAAGTTTCCGGAAGCACGAGGTGAGATCTCGCGCTTGCGCGATTGAAACCGCGATCGTTGCCGGCCTCTGCGGCGCCGTTTGCATCGACCTCTATCTGATCGTCACCGAAACGTTCGTGATTAGAAATGCGACGCCGTTGCTCGTCATGCAATGGGATGCGTCAAACGCGCTCGGGATGGCCGCATTTCAAGGAGGCTGGGCGAGCGCGGCGCTAGGCACGGCGATGCACTTCGTCGTCAGCATCATCTGGGCCGCGCTCTTCGTCGCGGCGGCATTGCGCGTGCGCTGGATAACCGCACAACCGCTGCTCTCCGGAGCGCTACTCGGCATCGTCGCGATGGCAGTGATGCGCGCCGTCATCCATCTCGGTCACGCACCGATTCGACCCTTCCCGAACTTCGGCTATTTCTCAAACATTCTCATCGCTCACATCGTGTTTTTCGGCATTCCCGTATCGCTGGTGACGTCGCAACTCTTGCGCCGCACGGCGCCGCGCGTCACTTAACCTAACGACTCATCGATAGCGCCGAGCGTATCGTCGATGTCGGCGTTCGTGTGAGCCGTCGAAACGAACATCACTTCATTCTGCGAGGGTGGAAGCAGGATGCCTCGTCCGAGCATCGCCTTATAATAAGCTGCATACGCGCTTCGATCGGCCGCGCGCGCGTCGTCGTAGTTCCGGCTCGGCGGTCCGGCCCGGAATTTGAAATCGACGATCGATTCCCGCTGCACGACGGCATAGGGCAGAGCGCGGCGGTCTAAGATCGCGCGAATGCCTTGCGCGAGCCGTGCGGCAAGCCTTTCCATCGCGGCGTACATTTCCGGCTGCTCTTCGAGCAGATCGAGAACGCGGTGCGCCATCGCGACCGAGAATGGGTTCCCCGCGTGGGTGCCGCCGGTGAACGTTTCGCCGACCGGCGCAAGCGTCGCCATCACATCGGCGCGTCCCCCGAATGCGGCGATCGGGGCGCCGCCGCCCATGATCTTGCCGAGGGCGGTCAAATCCGGAGAGACGCCGCTTCGTCCTTGCGCGCCGCACAACCCAAAGCGTAACCAGCTTATGACCTCGTCGAATATGAGGAGCGCACCCCATGCTCGCGCGCGACTTTGCAGCCCTTCGAGAAAACCTGGTTCCGGTAAGACGAGCCCCATGTTTGCGGCAATCGGCTCGACTGCAATTGCGGCCAGGTCGCCCTCGATCCCGCTCGTCTTCTCGTCGACCGATGTGAGATCGTTGTACCGTGCGACGACCGCTTCGCGCTGGATCGCGTCGGGAATTCCGCTGCGGCCGGTGCCGGCGGAGG
>JAMXLG010000343.1 GCA_024281135.1 Vulcanimicrobiia bacterium
TCGTCGAACGGCACGAGCGCTGCGTACGCTGCAAGCAGGTAGATAGGCACCCGCGCAAACCGCAACAGAAGGAACGGGGCCAACGCAATCGCGGCAGTTGCGGCAATCTCCAGCAACGTTGGTTGCACCAGCTCGCGCGTCAATAACTTCGCGCTTAGTGCGATCCAGGCGACGAGCACGGCCGCCAGCAAAACGTGCTTGCCGATGGCGGAGACATTGCGCCCTGCGGTAATGGCCACCAGTCGATGATATCCGCGTTCCGGCTCGCTTCGCCAGACCGGTATCGGCTCTACGCTTCCAACTAAAGACCTAGACGACGGGCGAAAGTCCCAATAGAAGCGCCGTGGGGAGCCATGTAACGGAGCAGCATTTAACGATACCCTTTCGTTATGAGGCTCGCGTACCTAACGTCGAGATTTCCGTACGCATACATCGGTGAAACGTTTTTCACTCCGGAAGTGCGCCTGCTCGCGCGCCTCTGCGAAGAACTTCACGTCATTCCAGCGCGCCCGCAGTTCCGGCAAGCCGTCTTTTCGGACCTGGGCACGATCAACGTCCGCATTCCGCCGGGGGGCGCGCGCACCGTTCTCGACGCGCTTCTCGAAGGTGCATGCCATCCGGTTCTCGCGGCGCGCGCGTTCTGGCGCATCGCATCGCCGCGGTATGCGATCGCGGCGAAGGTTCGAAATCTCGTTCTGTTTCCAAAGGCGCTCGCGGCCGCGCGCTACGTGCGAAAGCAGAAGATCGATCATATCCACGCGCATTGGATGACGACGTCGTCAACGATTGCGTACGTTGCGTCGATGATGACCGGCATTCCGTGGAGTTGCACCGCCCACGCCCACGATATCTTCTCGGACAATCTGCTCGGCGAAAAAGTGCGCTCGGCCAGATTCGTTCGTGTGATCGCCGAGCGCAATCGGAGACATTTGGCAGCAAATACGCAGCTGGATGCGCGCGAGCTGCAACTGATTCATCTCGGCGTCGAAGTCCCGCCATCACCTCTCGCCGCACGCGACACCGATCGGCCGCTTCAAATTGTTTGTATCGCGCGCCTGGATCCGATTAAGGGACTCGACGATCTCCTGGCGTCCCTTGCGATCGTACGCGATCACGGTTTAGCCTTCCACTGCGACATCGCCGGGAACGGCCCGCTCCTAGAGCACCTGCGCGGATCCCTCACGAAGCTCAACCTCGTTGCGCTTGTGACGCTTCGTGGGCTCGTCGAGCATCACATGATACTCGAAGAGCTGCGCGCCGGCCGCTACGATGTTCTTGTTTTGCCGAGCTTGGAGCTTGAGGGCCTCGGGCAGCATGAAGGCATTCCTATCGCACTCATGGAGGCCATGGCCGCGACCGTTCCATGCATCGCAACGGCGACAGGCTGCATTCCGGAGCTTATAGATTCGAACACCGGCCTGCTCGTCGAACAGCGCAATCCGGACGCGATCGCCGGCGCGCTCGTGCGAATAGCTGGCGACCGCGCTTTTGCCCGCGAACTCGGAAACGCAGCCAGAGAACGTATCGCCGCAGACTTCAACGTAGAGAAGACAACGCGTGCTCTTTACGATCTCATCTGCGAATGTAGCGGACGTGAACCGGCCGGAGGCCACTCGGAACCTCGACCCGTCGCCATTCCGATGAGCATGCCCAGTCCCCACGCGAACTGCAACGCCGGGAAAAATGCCAACGTCGCGACCGTTACAAGCGATGGTTCGTCTTTGGCTCGCCCGCAAAACACGCACAGCGCGTAAACACCGAAGGAAGGCAGCAAAAGGAGTTGCCATGGCGAGCACAAGAGCGCGACGAGAACGAGGACTCCGGCCGGACTTGCCACGTGTCTAAAGCGAATGAACTGCGGCTGCCGTTGAAGCATCTTAGCGCGCCAGAATCCGTAGCGGTTCCATTGACGAATCGAAGCCAATACGCCGCGTTTGATCAGAAATCGACACGGTAACGGCACTCGCAGGATCCGATACCCCATCCGCCGCACGCGCGCTGCGAGCTCACCGTCCTCGTTGGCCTCCATTGTTTCATTGAAGCCTCCGGCGCGAATGAGGACGCCTGGTCGCCAAGCGCCCAGGTACACAGAGTCGGTTTCGCGCACGTCGTCGCCGATACGAAAATCGGCACCGCCGAGGCCGAGTGGATTCGTGTACAGTGCTTCTACAACGCGCTCCTCGAACGTGGTGCCAGGCACAGGAAGGTGTGCGCCCCCGATACAGGCGACGTCCGCAGGTGCACGGTCGAGCGCGCGCACTGCGTCGGCAACATACGTTGATCCATAGATCGTGTGCGCATCAAGTCGAAGGACGATGTCGTCCTCAGATGACTCGCGGAGCGCGATGTTTAGTGAGATCGAAATCTTGCGGCGCGGATTCGGGAGAACGCAACCGGGGACGTTCGCGCTCGAAAACCACGCTTTTACGATGTCGGCGCTGCCGTCGGTGGAGTTGCCGTCGACGACGATAAGGAACATTCGATCGCGTTCAAACTCTTGTGTAGCAATGCTCTGCAGCACTCTGGGCAAATGGCGCGCCTCGTTATACACCGGCATGATCATCGCAACACGCCTGCGCATTTTCGTCGAAACCGCGACTACTCTAGCCGGCTCGGTACCTAAATACATGTGTCCGCTGATAGAGGCTGAGCGCGCGTAAACACAGGGTCCAAAACGTTATGATGATCGAGTTGCCGACAGACATCCGTACCTCGCGGTGTCGTTTAACGAACCCAGTGAACACCCGACATCACGACATTATAGAGGAGTCGACGCGCGCTTTGAATGTGCCCGAAAGTCCTGAATTCATGGGCGGTTGTGCCCACGCGAGAGGACTTCTCGTTCTAGCCTCTCGGTTAGCCCCGGGCGGTATATATTTTTCAGGACCACAGCACGTGATGAGGGTTCCCAGGATGGCAGTACGCTTGATCGGTGGAAGAGAGAACGGTCTGCCGCCACCCGTACGCCCGTTGGCTACGGTCGTGATTCCCGCATTTAACGAGGGCTCGGCGTTGCGGGAGCATCTGCAAACGATTCTCAGCGATCTTGCAGAGCGAAACGGGCCATACCGCTATGAGGTGGTCATCGTCGACGATGGGAGCATCGACGATACGTATGACGTCGCGCAAACGGCTGCGTCCACACATGAAAATCTTCGCGTGATCCGGCACGTCGCGAATC
>JAMXLG010000344.1 GCA_024281135.1 Vulcanimicrobiia bacterium
ATGCCGATTTATCCGCGTAGCCGTGAATCAGCGCCGAAACCGCGGCGAAAACGGAAATCACGAAGATGATGATGTCACGCGCATCGTGCGAGGGCGGATTTCGAAATTCCAGCGCTACGAGTGCAAGTGTGAGTATGCTAGCTACGAGAATCAACAGGCCACTTGCTCGCCGCGACCGCTCGACTTTCCTCTCGTCGCGGTGTTTCGCGCGCACGAAAAAGTGCTCTTGATCTGTGATCCAGCCGTCGCGCGCCTCTTGAGCGCGTTCAATCCACCGTTGCTCGTTGATGCGCCGTTCGGTGCGCCAGCCTTCATAACGCGCTGAAGAGCGCAGCGCTTTTCGAACCCACTCGAGCTCGGCCTCGTGCTTGCGTTCGTAAAGCGTGCTCAAATCGCCACCCAGTTCGAGCGCATCCCAAAACCGTTGGATGCGCAATGCTTCGCTTAGCGCGCGATAGTCTTGACTCTTGGACTCATATCGCTTGACTCGCGCAAACCAGACCACGAAGAATGCGGCCGCAAACGCAAGGATATTTGCAATGAGGAACGCGAGCGGCGGAATCCCGCTGCGATTACCCATCGCGTTATCGAGTTGGTACGCTAAAAGCGCGATCACGGCCGCTGCGATGAAAGCAAAGCTGCAGTCCAACGCGCGATTCTGCTCGGCGTGGAACCGCATCGCAAGCTCATCGGCAATCGTAAAAAGCGACGGCCGCGGCTTTTTAGGAAAATCGCGGACCGCATCTTGGTTAAATTCGTCGACACGCGACCACGTCGCCGGCTCGGGCATGTGGTGGCTTCCGGAGATCCGTTCCTCGGGGTCCGCGGAGCCGTTGCGAGAGACGATGATCCAGTCGATGGGTTCGGTGTTCGCGATGCGCGCATCGACGACGTCGGCGGTGCCGCCGATTCCGTGGGCCGGCAGCCCATCCCACAGCGCAATGAGTAAATCGCTCGTCTTGGCGATGAACGTGCCGAGTTCTGCGTATCGCTCGTCGCGATGCGCCGCGGGCGACGCGTGAGGAACGACGAAGCTCGTTTGCGCGCGTGCTAGGAGCGCGTCGAATGCGGCGAGCGATTCCGGCGTCGTGAAATCTTCACGGTACTGCTCGAGGCTTATGGGAAGCGGAACGATCAATTCCAATCCGAGCGAGAGCGCAGCGTCTGCCACGATGCGATCGGCGCCTTCGGCGAGTGGCGAAAGTATGACGATCGGCGTATGCGGATAATCGCGCGCAAGCTGGCCCAGTCGTTGCGTGACAAGTTCGCGCGCGGCGTCGACGTGTGCATCTGCAACGTCTCGATGCCCCGTAACACCGACGAGCAAAGGAATCGCGCCGTCCGCCACCATCTACACCCCGTAGATCATCTTAACGCTTATTCCGCCGTCGAGCATGAGATTCGCTTCCGCAACGTCGCGACATATGCAATTCACGCGAATATGAAACGGCGCGAGACTCATCGCCGTAGCATGCGTTAAAGCAACGATTCCACCCTTCGATGCGGCGAGTGGATGCGATATTCACAATCGTTCCCCGGCCATGTAGGGGTTCTACCCGCGTAACAATTTGGCAACCGCGCAGCGATAGCGTCGGCGCATGGATGGTTTTGCCGGATTGCTGCGAGAGGCGATGGTGCTGGCGGGGATGCTGTGCATTCCGGTGCTTGCCGTTGCGGCGCTTGTCGGAACGGCGATTGCGGTCGTGCAAGCAGCCACGCAAGTTCAGGAACAAACGCTCACGCTGCTTCCAAAGATGATAGCCGTCGGCATGACGATTGCGCTCTTCGGCGGTTTCGCGTTACGCGCGTGCGAAAGTCTTTTCCATCACGCGCTGGCTGCGATCCCCGCGCTTTTATATCTGCCATGAGTGCAACGCCACTGCTCGTGTTTGCGCGATGCGCCGGGTTCGTTTTTCGCGCGCCCGGCTTTTCGCATCCGAGCGTGCCTCGTGCGTTGCGAGCGGCGCTGGCGCTGGTGCTTGTCTGCGCGATTGCTCCCGGTGTCCAGGCGCGCCAATTCGACGGGGCAGCGCTCATGGTCGCCCTTATCGTGGAGTTCGCGATTGGAACCGCGATCGGCATGGCCGCTTCGCTGCTCTACGACGGTGCGTACGCGGGCGGACGGATGTTGGACGATTACGTCGGCGTCAAAGCGATTGCGCCGAACGTCGACGTCGTCGCGCCGAGCGGTTTCGGGCGGATCTGGTCGATTGCGTTTACCGGCGGCTACTTTCTCTTCGGCGCCTATCGTCCGGCGCTCGGCGCATTTTCGGAGAGTTTCCAACGAATCGCGCCCGGCACACCGTTTGATGCGCATGCATGGAGCCCGTTCGCGATCTCAGTCGCGACGACGATCGTTTCCGTTGCGCTTGCCGTTGCAGCGCCGGCGATTGCGCTCGCATTCGTGACGCAAATAGCGCTTGCAGCACTCGCTCGAACCGTGCCACGCTTCGCAACGTTTACGCTGTCGTTTCCACTCGTCTTCGGCGTGGTGCTGATCGTGACCGCAATCTCGTTACCAATCACGCTTTCGCAAGCGGCGCATCCGCTCGTTTCAATGCCGGTCATACGATGAGCGACGCCTCCGAGAAGCAATTCGACGCGACGCCGTCGCGAATCGCGAAAGCGCGTCGTGAGGGAAACGTTCCTCGCTCACAAGAGTTCTCTGCGAACCTTGCCTTTATCGCGGGGGCGGCTTGCGTCGCCGGAATCGCTCCTACATTTACCGCGCTTGCGCGTCATGCGATTACGAATGCTTCGCGCGGCTCCTCCGCAAATGTCGAGGCGCTCGGCTTAGTCGCGTGCGGACTTGCGGTTACGTCGACCGCCGCTTGCGCGGCGGTGGCGGCAACGGTGATACAAACAGGTGGGCTTACGATCGTGGTGCCGTCGTTTCGCTTTTCACGCATCGCACCGGTCGAGGGTATCAAGCGCATGTTTTCGCGCGAGGCGGCTACTCACGCCGTGCGCGCCGTGGTCGCGTTCGTTTTGGCGGGCATCGCCATCGCAGGTTCGATACGCGCGGTGTTCGCCGTGGCGAGCGCGTCATCGAATGCCGTGGCTGTTGCTACGACAGCGTGGAGCGGTGCCGAGCATGTTGTTTTTGTCGCAGCGAGTGTTGGATTGGTTTTCGCGGTCGTCGAGTACGGTGCCGCTCGCCGGTCCTGGCTCACGAAGCTCAAGATGAGTTTGCACGAACTCAAGCGCGAGCTAAAAGAAAACGACGGCGATCCGGCGACGCGCTCGCGGCGCAAGGCGCTGCACCGGAACGTGCTGCGCGGAGCAATCGCAAAGGTGAAAGACTCATCGTTCGTCGTCGTGAATCCGACGCACGTCGCGGTCGCGCTCGAATACCGGCCTCCGGAGGTTCCGGTTCCGTTGGTCATCGTTCGCGCCGCCGACGAAATGGCGTTACGCGTACGCGAAGAAGCCGCGCGAGCCGGCGTGCCGGTCATCGAAAATATCGCACTCGCGCGCGCGCTCTTCGCACAAGCAGACGTCGGCGAACCGATTCCGAACGACTATTACGTTGCCGTCGCGGAAATCGTAGCCGCGCTCATTCGCAGCGGTGCTTTGGAATGACGAAACTTCCCGTTTACGCGTTCGCCGGATGTCTACTGGCAATCGTCGCAATCCTGATCGTCCCGCTGCCTCCATGGCTGCTCGACGTGCTGCTCGGGATCAACGTCTTCGGATCGGCGCTCGTGTTGTTGCTCGCCGTCACGATCGATGACCCGCTGGAGTTCTCCGCATTCGCGCCGGCGTTGCTCGTCGCGACACTCTTTCGCCTTTCGCTTGACGTCTCGGCGACACGCCTGATTTTGACGGATGGCGCGACGCCCGGCGCTGTGGGCGCGATCATTCCAGCTTTCGGCGAATTCGTCGTCCAGGGTAACCTCGTGGTCGGATTGATCGTCTTCGCGATTCTGATTACGATCCAATTCGTCGTGATAGCGAGCGGTTCGCAGCGCGTTGCCGAAGTTGCCGCGCGCTTTACGCTCGATGCGATGCCCGGTAAACAGATGGCGATCGATGCCGACGTGCATGCGGGCGCACTCGACGCCGAAGGTGCGCGGCATAAGCGCGCACTCGTACAGCGAGAAGCGGATTTCTACGGTGCAATGGATGGTGCCGGAAAATTCGTCAAAGGCGATGCCATCGCTGCGCTCGTGATCGTGGCGCTCAATCTCGCCGGCGGAATCGTCGTCGGCATCGCATATCACGGGCTCTCACCACTCGATGCGCTCAATACGTTTGCATTGCTCTCGATCGGGAACGCGCTCGTCACGACGCTTCCCGCGTTTTTGATTTCGACGGCGATGGGCATGATGGTGACGCGCGTGGCATCCGACGGCGCGCTCGGCGCAGATCTTGCGGCTCAGCTGTTTGCGCGCCCCGATGTCTTGCGCAGCGCCGGTGCGTTGCTCATCGTGCTCTCGTTCGTTCCCGCGTTGCCGCGCCCGGTATTTTTGTCGCTCGGTGCGTGCGCGTTTGCCGCGGCGCAGCTCGCCGTTCGGATACGACGCGCGCGCGTTCGCAAAGCGGCTATGGATGCGGAACGAGCCAAGCGGCAAGCGCTGCGGCGTCCGGAGCTTGCGCTTGGGATGGTCGGCGTTGATGCGATGTCGATCGACATCGGCGCTGATCTTGCGCAGTTGCTTGCGCCGCCGCTGGCCGACGCGTTGCTGGATCGAATCGGTGAAGTGCGGCGCGCACTCGCAACCGAGATCGGCATCGTGCTTCCGGGCGTGCGTCTGCGCGACGATCTCGCGCGAGATCCGCACACCTACGCGATTCGGGTGCGCGATCGCATCGTCGGCGAAGGGTGTCTCTTTTTAGAACGATTGCTCGTGGTGGCCGATGCGTCGATCCTCACGCGCTTCGGACTCGAGGTCCAACCCGAACCCGTGTACGCACTGCCGTCGTCATGGATCGACCCCGCGCAACGCATGGCGCTCGTCGATGTGGGCGGCCTGGTGTTCGACCCGATTTCGATCGTCGGATCGCACGTCGCCGAGATAGTCCGCCGTTATGCATCGGAGCTCGTCGGACGCCAAGAGCTGCAGACCATGCTGGAACATCTTCGTGCGACGATGCCCGCGCTCGTGAAAGAGATCGGTACCGACGCCTTCCCGCTCGGTTCGCTCCATCGGGCCTACATTCATATGCTGCGCGAAGGAGCATGGCCGCGCGATCCGGTCGCCGTGCTGCAAGCGATGCTCGAGACGCCGACACGTGATCCCCGGGAGCTGGCCGAAGCGGCGCGCCGCGCGATCGTCCCAGACCTCCTACGCCGCCGGGGGCTCGTAAAGCTGGAGCCGCTCTTGCTCGACCCCGGATACGAGCGCGAGTTGGTGAGGGCGTGGACGGGCCCCGGCGCCGAGATCGCCCCCGACCCCGAGCGGGCCCTGGCGCTGCGCGACGCCGTAGAAGCGTACGGCGCTCGGATGCCTAGAGACCGGGCGGCAGTCGTCTGCACCGCAGCCCTACGACCCGTGCTGGCTGACTTCCTTATACGCTCCGGAATACGGGCTGAAGTGTTAGCCTACGGAGAAGTGCCGCCGGAATTGCAGTTAGTTCCGGCCGAAGTGGTGAACCATGAGCGCCGGCCCCTTGCGGTTTGACCCGCCGGGACGCTCCTGATACACTTCTAGGGTTGTCGCCGGGCTTTGGCCTGGCGTTCCTTCTTTTCATAGTTAGACGATGAGCTGGAATACGATTAAACCATTTGTCAAAGCGCTCGTGATTATCGCGGTCGTCGCCTATTCAATTTGGACGATTCTTCCGCTCGACCAGCGCATTCACTTAGGTCTGGACTTGCAAGGCGGCTCGCGCCTGCTGCTCCAGCTCTCGCCGACGAACGACGTGACGAAGATCACGCCGGAGGTCCAAGCGCAGACGCGCCAGGTCATCGACCAGCGCATCAACTCACTCGGCGTCACCGAGCCGCAGATCAGTAACGTCGGCAGCGACCGCATTCTCGTCGAGATTCCGAACTTGAAGAATCCCGACCAAGCGGAACAACTGCTCAAACAGGTCGCAGTGCTCGATTACAAGATCATGCCGCCGGACGTGTATCGCAAAGCCGAGAACGCGCTGCAGATCGTAAACTCGCCGGCGAATTCGGCCGGCATCACGGCGAAGCAGCGCGCCGAAGCGAAAGTGTACGTCGAGAAAGGCGCATACGATGCGTCGGGTTCGGTCGTGTACACCGGTAAAGAACTGAAGTCCGCGCAAGCCGGCTACGATCAGTCGGGCAATCCGAACATTCAGTTCCAGACGAAGAATCCGTCGAAGTTCGGCCGGATGACGACAGCGAATATCGGCAAACTGCTCGCGATTTTCCTCGATCATCGCTATGTGTCGGCCGCGACGATTCAAAGCCCCATCTTCGATAGCGGGCAAATCACGGGCCAGTTCACGCAAGACTACACCGTAACGCTTGCCAACGAACTCAATGCCGGCGCGCTTCCTGCGCACATCGACATCATCGAGAAAGAAACGATCGGACCGACGCTCGGTGCGATCGACCTCGATAAGTCGCTGAAGGCGTCGATGCTCGGTCTTGGTCTCGTGTTGCTCTTCATGATCCTCGTGTACCGCTTGCCGGGCTTCCTCGCCGACATCGCGCTCGCCATCTACGTCCTCGTGATGCTTGGGATTCTCGCGATCTCGCATGCGACGCTCACGCTCCCGGGTATCGCCGGTTTCGTGCTCTCGATCGGTATGGCGGTTGACGCGAACGTCCTAATTTTCGAACGCATCAAGGAAGAACTCTGGAACGGTAAATCGTTCCGTTCGGCCGTGCGCGTCGGATTCTCGCGCGCGTTCTCGGCCGTGTTCGACAGCCACTTCACGACGATCGTCGGTGCGGGCGTGCTCTACATGCTTGGTACCGGCACGGTGAAAGGCTTCGCGTTCACGCTCTTCTGGGGAACGGTCGTATCGCTAGTCACCGCCGTTTTCGTTACTCGTTTCTTCATCGACACACTCGTCGACAACAACGTGCTCACGTCACCGGAGCTCTACGGCGTCAAATCCGAAGACGTCGGTATCTTCGCGAAAGCGGGGGCATAGGACCACAACATGCTATTTCGCAGACTGAACTGGAACATCGTCAGCTGGTTCCGCACCGTTTCGGCGATCTCGTATCTCGTCATCGCGCTCGGCGTCGCTGCGATGATCTACCATGGTTTCGAAGGCGGCCACGGCTTCCAGCCGTCGCATATGCTTCGTCTCGGCCTCTCGTTCACGGGCGGTACCGACGTGCATGTGACGTACAATCAACCTACGACGAGCGATGCGGTGAAGGGTGCGCTTGAATCGCTCAATCTCTCCGACGAGCGCATCACCACGGCGGGCAGCGACGGCAAGAGCTTTGAGATCCAAACGCAGACGTCGTTTGCGAACAACTCGGTCCCGCTCAAAGACGCGCTTGGAAAAGTGGGCACGTACGATGCGAGCAAACTCAGCATCACGGCTCTCGGACCGACACTCGGTGGTGAGTATCTACGCCTCGCACTGTGGGCCTTGCTGATCGCGCTCAGCATCCAGTTCATCTACATCGCGTTCCGCTTCAACTGGAACTACATCTTCGGTCTCGTGACGGTTATTGCGCTCGTTCGGGACGCGGCGGTCATGATCGGCATCTACGCGATCGCCAACCGTCCGGCGGACGACGCGTTCCTTGCTGCGGTGCTGACGGTCATCGGTTACTCGGTCATGGACACGATTGTGATCCTCGACCGTATCCGTGAGAATACGAAGATCATGGGCGGCGCGCCGTACGAGACGATCGTCAACGAATCGATCAAGCAGACGATGACGCGTTCGGTAAACACCGTCGCGACCGTCGTGATCACGCTCGTCGCGCTGCTGCTGCTCGGCGGCGAGAGCTTGAAGAACTTCGCGTTCGCGCTGCTCGTCGGTATTCTCTCGGGTGCGTATCACTCGATCTTCTACTCGGCGCCGCTCGTCGTCGTCTTCCGCAAGCGTCAGCTCGCGGCGGCGGAGCGCAAGCGTCGCGCTGCGCTCTCGACCGCTCCCGCGTCATCGAGCAGCAACGCGCCGACGACCGCGAGCCGCGGCGCATCGCGCGAAGACATCGTCGCCGCGCGCCGCGCGCGACGCGAGAAGCAAAAGGCAACGCGTCCGGCTGCCACCTCGCCTGCGCGCTACAAGCGCAAAACCGCAACCGCCGACGTTGCGGAGATCGATCCGCTCGACGCGCAAGTCTCAGGCTTGCATGACGAAGCCTATGACGAAGGCCACGAAGAGATCAACCTGAATCTCGAGGGTTTCGACGCCCCCGAGCATGTCGAGCC
>JAMXLG010000345.1 GCA_024281135.1 Vulcanimicrobiia bacterium
GTGATACCGTCGCGGGGAAAGAGCACTTTGTCGAGGTTTGAAACCGAGAGCGTTCGGCCGTCAACGGCGACATCGGTGCGCTTTCCCGCCATGCGCTTAGTCTCTGAATTTAAAGACGGTGTCGAGACGCGTGACTGAAAAAAGTTTCCGAATATGCGGATTGGTGCCCGTCAGGTACACGACGCCGCCGCTGTGCTCGATCTGTTGATGCAGCTTGAAAAGCTGGGTAAGGCCCGTCGAATCGATGTACTCCAGCTGCGAGCAATCGATCACCACATCCTCGCCGTTCTCGCCGGTTTTGAGTAGCCGGGTGAGCTCGTCGACGTTGCTGATGTCGTACTCGCCTTCCAGTTCGATCTTGATGCAGTTGCGCTCGGTCATGGTGCGCCTTTTACCCTTCCTCGGGTCGCTCGATTACTACCTCGCGTGGGTCCTTGTCAGCTCGCAGACCAAGGAAGGCAGGCTGGCGCAAGTACCCGTCACGAGTCCACTCGGCGAAGCGCACTTCCGCGATCAATTCCGGCTTCACCCAGTGCTTGGGCGCGTTCGCGACGACGTCATTCGAGAAAGGCGACGTGGCGCGCGCCAAGCGTTCGAGCCTCCTCATGATATCGCTGATGAGCTTGACAGAGAACCCCGTTCCGACCGAACCGACAAAGCGAAGGCTCTTTCCCTCGTACGCGCCGAGCAGTAAGGAACCGAAGCCTTTGCGGCTTCCTCGCGGATCGGTCCACCCGCCGATCACGAATTCTTGTTCGAGCTGTGCTTTGATCTTCACCCAATCGCGAGTGCGCCGCTCGATATAGGGCGACGTCCGCTTTTTTCCGATGATGCCTTCTAAGTGACTGCGCTTTGCTTGTTCAAAGAGCGCCTTGCCTTTGCCGACGACGTGCTTCGAGTAGAGCACGAGGTCGTCGTCGCGTATCAAACGCTCGAGCAGCGCTTTGCGCTCTTCGAGCGGTACCTTTCGTTGATCGCGCCCATCGGCATACAGTACATCGAATGCAGCGAAGGTCAGATCGTGACCGTGCTGCGCGTACTCTTGCAAGCGCTGAAAATCGGAACGTCCTTTGGAATCGAGACTGACGATCTCGCCGTCGACGATGATCGGTACGCTCTCGAACGCATCGGTCAATCCGTCTAAATCCGGAAACTGTTTGAGCAGATCCAAACCGTTGCGTGATACAACGGTCAACTTGCCTTTTTCATCAACGGTGCAGATCGCGCGATATCCGTCCCACTTGATTTCAAAGAGCCACTCCTCATCGTCGAACGGGCCGTCGATCAACGTCGCGAGTTCGACGCCATTGACGCGTGGAAGCGGATCGGCTTTCTGTTTCGCTTCCGCGCGCACTGCCGCGCGTTTTGGTGGCTCCTTTGCTTTCGACGATTGCCACGTCTTCGGGTTCTTTTGCTTGCGAATATCGTCGAGCGTGCGTCCGCTGATGACCGATTCCGGGTAATCGTTGACATCGTAACGCGTCGGATCGCCACCCGGGTCGTGATCCTTGATGAGGAGCCACGGGTCGCCGCTTTCGCCTTCTTTCGGCTTGATCTTCACGAGCGTAAAGATGCCGGTCAGCTTGTGGCCGTGCATGATGAACTTTATCTTGCCGTGCTCGATCTCTTCGGCGGCGTCCTCGCCTTCCGCAAGTTCATACCAACCGTTGTCCCACACGATCACTTCGCCCGCGCCGTATTGACCTTGGGGGATTACACCCTCGAAGTCGCGGTAGTCCATCGGGTGGTCCTCGACGTGCATCGCGAGACGCCGCTCGCCGGGAACCATCGTCGGTCCCTTCGGCACGGCCCAGGACGCAAGAACGCCCGCGGCTTCTAAACGAAAATCGTAATGAAGCCGCGTTGCGTCGTGTTTTTGAATGACGAATCGAAGCCGCTTACCGGCCTTCGCTTTCGCGCCGCTCGGTTCGGGCGTGACCTTAAAATCGCGTTTTTTCTTATACGTCGCGAGCGAGCCGGTAGTCCGGCTCGCGTCGCTCGTCTTCTTTCGTGACGTCGGCATCTATGCCGACTCTTACACCCTTGCGCCCCGGCCGGTCAACAGGTTGATGATCAAGAGGATGATCGCTACCACGAGCACGATGTGGATCAACCCGCCAAGGAGATGCATAGATAGCCCAACCAGCCAGAAGATGAACAGGATGACGATAATCGCCCAAAGGATTCCGGCCATTGACTAACGATAGCCTCCGCCGTTTCCACCGTTCGTGGTCGTCGTGGTGTGCGTCGTCGGAGTGCTGGTCATTGACCAGGGATGCCATGCGAAGAGCGCAATGAGGACCGCAACAATCACGATCAACGTAATGCCGATCGCCGCGCCGCTGCTTCCACTTTCATCCCTGACGTTTACCGGATCGCTCATAAGTGTGTTGTTCTCCCTTCGCGGTAGAGCGAGTACGGTTTTCCCTGAGGCTCGCAAGCGCAAACCGCGCTACAGACGAAACGGTCAAGCGTGATGTGGAGCGTTTTAGGGCTCGTGGCCTCGGGTATCATCGCGCTCTTTGCCCTCCAGCGCAGCCGGACGCCCGGCGGGTATTACGACACCGACGTATATGGTATGTCGCCCGCGTCGCATCGTGCCTACGCTGCAGTGGCTGGAGCATTCTTCGGCGCCTTCGTCTTCACGTGCCTCTCACGAGCGAGTACCATAGGCTTCTACCTGTTTGCGGCGTTCGTGCTCTTTGCACTGTTTTATCTAACGTCGTTCCTCCGTGGAGCTCATGAAGACGATGGCTGAATTCCACTTCTCACCGCGACCGAACCGTGCGGCCGAAATCGGCTGGATGACCTGGGGTCCCGACGCTTTCGATCGGGCCGCGCGTGAAGATAAACCAATACTACTCGGGATTTCCGCAGTGTGGTGCCACTGGTGTCACGTGATGGATGAAACGACATACTCCGACGGCGGCGTCATTTCGCTCATCAACGACGATTACGTTGCGGTGCGTGTCGACAATGACGAACGCCCCGACGTAAACTCGCGCTACAACATGGGCGGATGGCCGACGACGGCGTTCCTTGCGCCGGACGGCACGACGCTCACCGGCGCAACGTATCTTCCGCCGGCGCAGATGCGTCAGGCGCTCTCCGATATCGCACGATTCTATCGGGAGAAGAAGGACGAAATCTCTGCGCGTTCGGAGGAACTGCGAGGACACCGGGTCGCGTTCGAAACGTCGCCGCCCGAAGCGCTTTCGGAGACGATCGTCGACCACGTGCGTGGTGCGATCGCGGATTCATACGATCCGGAATTCGGCGGATTCGGCGATGCGCCGAAGTTCCCGCAACCGGAGTTGCTCGAATTTCTGCTCTACGAATGGCGCGCGCGCGACGACCGCAACAGCTACGACATGGTGGCGCGCACGATGCTCGAGATGTCGCGTGGCGGCATGTACGATCATGTCGAAGGCGGCTTCTTCCGGTATTCGACGACGCGCGACTGGTCGGTGCCGCACTTCGAGAAGATGGCGGAAGATCACGCGGGCTTGTTGCGCGTGCTTTCGCAGCTGCAATTGTGGGCACCGACGCAAGATACACACGAGACGTTGCGTTCTGCGATAACGTACGTACGCACGGTGCTGCGCGATCCCCACACAGGATTTTTTTCCGGCAGTCAAGATGCCGACGAAGCATATTTCGCGCTGCCGCTCGACGAACGCCGCGCACGCGAAGCGCCATTCGTCGATCCGCGGTCGTATTCGAATTGGACCGCATCACTCACGGGTGCGTTCGCATGGGCTTCGGTTGCAACCGACGACGACGAGCTTGCGCGCGAAGCGCTCGTTACGCTCGATTCACTTCACGAACGTATGCGCGATCCCGACGGTTTGCTCTATCACGTCGTCGCACCGGGCGAGGAGCCACGGATCAGGGGACTCTTGACCGACCAAGTTGCGTACGTTCGCGCGCTGCTCGACGCCCACGAAGCAACGGGTGAAACGCGTCTCCTCGAACGCGCGCGCGTGCACGCCGATGCAATCGCGCAACACTTCGGTGCACCCGACGGTGGGTTTTTCGATCATGCTCGCCGAGAGGAAGTCATCGGCAGGCTCGATCTCGCGGATCGTCCGATGATCGACAACGGCACCATGGCCGAGAATTTGCTGCGACTGAGCGTGATGACGGGCGCCGATGGTTACCATGAGGCTGCGGAACGAACGTTGACGCTCTATGCGGCGACCTACGAAAACGCGGGCAGCTTCGCCGCGACGTACGCCCGCGCGCTTCGCCGGTATCTCACGACCCCCGTGAGCGTGCGCGTTCGCGGGACGCCCGAGGCCGCGAGCGATCTTCGCGAGGCGGCACGGCGGCTGCCGGCGGCCTTTACGACGGTCTATGCCGAGGCGGGGGACGGAACCCCGCAAGCCTACGTTTGCGCGGGGACGACCTGCGCGGCGCCCGTCACGAGCGCCGCGGACCTACGAGGAGCCTACGAATCGCTCGTTCCGGCCTGAAACACGTGGGCGCCGGCAGCGTAGTGAAAGGTGGAGGAACAAAACCATGACACCGTACGTCGAGACGCTTCTGCAGTACGTCCGCCCGGAAAGCCAAGGAGCGTTCGTATACGACTACCGCCGTTTCGCTAAAGACCCGCAACTCGCGCTCATTCTCACACTAGTGCTCGGCATCGTCGGCGGCGAGTCATATTACATGGGCGAGTGGAAGCGCGGCATTCTCATGACCCTCGCGTTGCTTTCGGGCGTCGGCGTCCTGGTGAGCGGACCGATGTGGATCGTGCGCTGCTTCACGATCATGAACGAATGCGAATCGTACAATGACTATCTCGCCTACGTCCTCGCGTACCGCTACTTGCCGCTCGGAACCGCACCGGAACCGCCGCAACCGGTCCAAGGCCCGATGAACCGCACGCGCCCGAACATCTCGGGACTCCCGGTAACCGTTCGCGGCTAATCGAAGGATCGCAACGAATCAAACGCCCGGCGAAACCCGCCGGGCGTTACGTTTTCGCGATAAGAAATTGCTCCGACGTTCCGGTGAGCCGCAATCCATCTTTGCGGTTTGCAAAATAGCGTTCGTTTAGCTCTGCGGGCGAAATCGTTTCT
>JAMXLG010000346.1 GCA_024281135.1 Vulcanimicrobiia bacterium
CCACTCCCGAGGTGAACATCGAATAGAGGGCAGCGTCGCGATAGGGCAGTCCGTCCATTCGATTCAACGCGGTATCGATCGCACTCAACTCGTCGTCCAAGGCCTTTACGAACTGATAGCGCGCGAGATATTGCGCTTGTGTCCAGGCTGCCCTCGGATCGGGCCGCACCTCGAGCGGCTCTTCGACCCTCGTTGCACCTACGTGCAACGCGACGGTGTAGCGCCCAGGCACGACCGTCGGCCCATCGCCGCCGCGATTCCACGCGCGAGCTCGCTGCCACGGCACGGGCGCGGTCTCGGTTAGGTCCCACGAGGTGCGCTGCACGCCGGCATCGCCGGGTCCCTCGAAGCATCGAACGCGCCGGCCGTTTGCGTCGAAGACCTCGATCTGCGCCGTGGCCGTGGCTGGAAGATAGTACGTGAGGGCGGCACCCTCCAAAGGATCCTCGCCCGAATACATTCCGGCCGCCACGCAGCATTCGTCGGGATGCGTTCCATAGTACGACGTCCACCAGCTATACCACGTATACGCGGTTTGCAGTGGAAAGAGCGCGGGCGAAGCGGCGGCAACCGCGTTACGCAGAGTCCCGATCGCGCCAACGTCGTCGAGGATCCAGAAGCCGCGTCCGTGCGTGGCAACGACCAAGTCGCGGCGTTGCGGTTGAACGCGTATGTCGTGGACCGCGACCGAGGGCATGTTCAAGCGCAGGCTCTGCCAGTGAGCGCCACGGTCGAGCGTGAACCAGACGCCCTGCTCCAGTCCGGCGTAAAGCACGTCCGGGTTCCCGGGATCCTCGCGCACCACGTGCACGTATTGATCGTGCGGCAGACCGTTGACGATCGTGCGCCACGTTGTGCCGGAATCGTCGGTCGCGAGAATATAGGGGCGTGGGTCGCCCATGATGTGGCGATCGATCGCGACGTACGCTCGATTCGGATCGGCGCTGGAGGCTTCGACGGTATCGACGCGTCCCCACGGCGCGACGCTCTGCGGCGTGACGTTTTGCCAATGGACGCCCGAATCGGTCGTCAGCTGTACCAGACCGTCATCGGTGCCGACCCAAATGCGTCCGGGCTGCACGTGCGACGGCGCGATGTCAAAGATCGTGTCATAGAACTCTGCACCGGAGACGTCCGTGTTGATCGGTCCGCCCGCGACGCGTTGCTTCTCGGGATCGTTGCGCGTGAGGTCCGGACTGATTGCCGTCCAGCTGCGGCCCCGATCCCGAGTCGCAAACAACGCGTTGGCACCGTAATAAGCAGTATCGCCGCCAAAGGCGATCGGCGCTTCCCAGTTCGAGCGATACTGCAATCCGGCTAGTGCGCGTCCGTTCGTATCGGTGTCGTCGGGTGTAATGTCGTAGTTTTGCCGCGAGTTGAGGTCAAAGATGCCGAGCTGACCGTTGAGCTCGTTCACGCCCACGTTCCAGATCGAAGAGGGACGGCCGGGCTCCGGCCAAACCCACGACCCATCGCCGTCGTTTCCAACGTCGCGCCAATCGGAGTTCTGGATGCCGAGCGGGCTGAGCGAATCCGACGGCCCGCAGTAAGAGTCGTTGTCTTGAATCCCGCCGCAGATGCGGTACGGATTCTGCTCGTCGTAGCCGACGCGATAGATCTGCGCGAGCACTACGTTGAATCGCCAGTCCCACGTCTTGCCGTCATCGATAGAAATCGGTGCGCCGCCGTCGTTTGCCTCGATGATGCGCCGGCCGTCGCGTGAGATCCATAAGCCATGGTGGTCTTGGTGAACGGCGCTCGTGACGTCGCGATAGGTCTTACCGCCGTCGTTCGTCTCAATCAGATCCTCGGAAGAGAAGAAGACGCGATCGGGATTCGACGGATCTATCGCGAGCCTGCTCATATAAAACGGACGTTGATTGACGAGCGTATCGCGGGTCATCAGCCGCCAGCGAGTTCCGCCGTCGTCCGAGCGCCACAGCACTCCTTCCTTTGACTGAATCAGCGCGTAGACGCGACGGCCCGCTACGCCTAATCCAATGCGGCCCATGTAACCTCGCGGCAAGCCTTCGCCGCGCAGCCGGCGCCATGAAACGCCGCCGTCGATCGACTTGAAAATCCCGTCGAGCGGACCGCCGCTGGAAAAGTTCCACGGAACGCGTCGAAACTGCCAAACGCCGGCAAAGACGACATTTGGATCGTGCGCGTCGATCGCAACGTCGGATGCGCCGCTCGAAGGCCCGAGATAGAGGGTGCGCTGCCAGCTGCGCCCGCCGTCACTCGTTCGGTAGATTCCGCGGGCGGAGCTGTCGCGATAAGGGTTGCCGACCGCCGCGACCCATACGCGCTGCGAGTTTTGCGGATCGACGACGATCTGAGCGATCGCCCAGGTTTCCCGCAAACCGACGTTTCGCCAGTGCGCGCCGCCATCGTGCGTTACCCAGACGCCGTCGCCATAGGAGATATCGTTGCGCAAGTTCGGTTCGCCGGTTCCAGCCCAAACGGTGTTGCGATCGCGTGGATCGATTGCAATCGCACCAATCGCGCCCACCGCGTCGTTGGGCCACACGCTCTGCCAGGTTAGTCCGCTGTTTGTGGTCTTCCAGACACCGCCGTCGGCGCCGCCGAAGTAATAAAGATTAACGTCGGCGTCGGTGCCGGCCACGCCCGACGTTCGGCCGCCGGCGACAGCCGGCCCGATGTTACGCCACGCAAGGCCTTGCAGCGACGGGAATGCGACGCCGGCAGCGAGCAGCAGCCCCAGCGTCTCCTTACGCTCCCATGACGCTAAGGTAGTGGCGG
>JAMXLG010000347.1 GCA_024281135.1 Vulcanimicrobiia bacterium
AGTCGATCGAGGTGCAATCCGACGCCGTGTTCGCGCCCTTTGCCGTCGATATCGTCGAAGCCGTCGAGGCAGGTCAGCTGTTCCGTGAAGATGAGCTTCGTGCCGTCGCCTTCCGGAAAGAATTGCACCGTCGCGAGCGAGACGCTGATCGGTACCTCGTTGAGCGACATGTGATACGTCTGAATGATGCGCTCGTTCGGAATAATTTCTTCGTATCGGGCTCGGTAATCGGTGATGGATCCGTCCGTCAATCGTCCGACGAGACGTTCTTCGCCGCCAACCACGAACGCATCTTCGCGCCGCAGCTGTTCCCACTCGTCGCTGCCCGTGAACCATTGCGCTTTAGCTTCCATGTTGCTGAACGCATTGAACACGCGTTGCGGTGTCGCTTTATAGAAACGTTCGATCGTGAATGTCGCAAATGTCGCGGAGCGGTTCATTGTTCTTCCTTTTCGAGAAATTCGCCCAACCGATCCAGCCGCTTCTCCCACGCGGTTCGTCGTGAAGCGATCCATCGTTCTGCTCTCGCGAGCGCGGCGGGTTCGATCCGGCATGTGCGAACGCGACCGATTTTTTCGGATCGTACGAGTCCGCTCGCTTCGAGCACTGCAAGGTGCTGATGCACCGCCGGCAGAGAGATCTCCAGCGGCGCGGCGAGCACACTCATCGATGCCGGTCCCCGGCTCAGACGCGCAATGATGGCTCGTCGCGTCGGATCGGCCAGTGCTTGAAAAACAAGATCGAGAGCTGTATCGATTGTCGTCATAATACTTAAGTAATCACTTAAGTATCACGAAAGAACCATTGCGTCAAGCCTAGAGCGATGACAAATACGAGCGATCGAGGGCCGCAACATCATGGCAGCCGAGTAGATTCAGCGTGCGGATGATATCCGAGCGTATTATCTCAATGGCTTTGGTAACGCCCGCTTCGCCGCCTGCCGCAAGCCCGTATGCGTATGCGCGTCCGATCAATACACCTCTGGCGCCGAAGCAGAGCGCTTTGACGACATCGCTGCCGCGACGAATGCCGCCGTCGAGCAACACTTCGATGCGATCTCCGACCGCGTCGAGGACTTCGGGTAGGATGTGCAACGATGCCGGAACACCGTCGAGCTGACGGCCGCCGTGGTTCGAGACGACGAGCGCGTCCGCGCCACACTCGACTGACATTCGCGCATCTTCGGATGACTGCACGCCCTTTACGATGATCGGTCCGCCCCACGCGGTTTTTATCCACGCTAGGTCGCTCCAACTCACGCTCGATTCGGCGAGTGCCGACGCTGCATCGGCGTATTCCATTGGCCCTTCCTTAAGCACTACGTTCGGAAAACGCATCATGCCGCCGTCTCGCAGAAAATCGAGAAGCCATTGAGGCCGCGACAGTATCTGCCACGAGTAGGGGAGCGCGGTAAGCGGCTTTCCGGTCGACAGCTGCTTTGCGCCGTTGCGCACGTCGCGTTCGCGCATGCCGGCCACGGTCGTGTCGATCGTCACAACGAGCGCGTCAAAACCGGCGGCGCGTGCGCGCGCAATTGATGCCGATGCAACGTCGCGTCCACCGACGAGATAGAGCTGATACCACGCGCGTCCTTGTGTGGACGCTTTGACGTCTTCAAGCGGACAACCCGAAAGCGTTGAGAGCACGTATCCGGTTCCGGCTTTGCCGGCCGCACGCGCGGCGGCGCATTCGCCGCGCGGATAGAACATGCGGCTGCTGCCGAGCGGCGCGAGTAGAAACGGCAGGTCGAAGTTCATGCCAAGGATCGTCGTGCGAAGATTACACGGCGCGTTCGCGACCGCGGAACGCGGGCGGAAGCTCACATCTTCGTACGCCTCGACGTTTCTGCGCATCGTGATTTCCGCTTCCGCTCCGCCGTCGATATAGTCGAAGACGACGCGGGGAAGACGGCGCTTCGCCAGCCGGCGCAAGTCTTCGATGGCGATCGCGTCGCTCCACTGCATCGCCTTGCTCTTCGACACGCATGGACGGCGTCCGGCGCCTGCGAAGAACCCGGCATGGACAAACCGCATGATATCGGTGGGTCCGCGGAGTTCGGACGCGTCGAGTTCGAGCCGGACGGCGAAGCGCCGTTTCAGCACGAGTGGGAGGCGCGTGTCTTTGCGCTCAATCGCGTCTTCCTCAACCGCGGAACCTACACGCTCGACGAGTTTCGTTACGCCGTCGAGCGAATGGATCCGCAGCACTATCGCGAGGCGTCCTACTACGAACGCTGGCTCTACGCGATCGAGACGCTCCTTGCCGAGAAAGGCGTGCTTCGGTGACGCTTTCGATCGGAATGGAAGTGCGCACCCGGGCGCAGGCGCGGAGCGGCCATACGCGGCTTCCGCGATACCTGCAAAATGCGCGCGGCGTGATAGTGAGTGTCGTCGGATCGTACGCGCTTCCCGACGAAGTCGTCGCACACGGCGGTGCTGCGCAAAAGAGCGCTCTCTACACGGTCGCATTTCCCTCAGCGTCAATTTTCGAAGGCGATGACGCAGGCACGATTTGTGCCGATCTGTTCGAGGAATACTTGGAGGTCGTCGAATGAGCACGCACGAGCACGATCACGAACGCAGCGCTGCCGTGTCGAACCGCGTGAAAGCGCTGGTTGCAACGCTGGAGCATAACGGCGTCACGAGTGAAGCCGAACTCGATTCGTTGGTCGAAATGTTTCTAGCGTCTGCGCGCCCGGAAAACGGCTATGCGATCGTGGCGCGAGCGTGGGCGGATCCGGAATTTAAATCCCGCTTGCTCGAAGATGCAAGTGGCGCCATAGCGTCAATGGGAATCGATCTCAGTCAATGGTCGAGCGTCGCGCTGCGCGTCGTTGAGAACACGCCGGATCAGCACAACATGATCGTCTGCACGCTGTGTTCGTGTTACCCGATCGCGCTGCTCGGCCCGTCGCCAACGTGGTACAAGAGCTTGGAATATCGCTCCAGAGCGGTTCGCGAGCCGCGCAAGGTGTTAGAAGAGTTCGGGCTGACGCTGCCGCCCCAAACGAAAATCACGGTGTGGGACAGCACCGCCGATGCGCGGTATATGGTGCTCCCAATACGCCCTACCGGAACGGAAGGCTATTCCGAGGCCGAACTCGCCGCTCTCGTTACACGCAACGGACTGATCGGAACCGCGGCACTATGACTCGGGAGAGTCGAGTTCTTCGAGTTCGAGTAGGCGCGCTTCCCATTCGGTGACGGCTTGCGCGCTGCGCGCGGTTATCGCTTCGCGTTCGGCTTCTAGTTCTTTGACGCGTGCGCGGTCCTCGTAGAGTGCGGGGTCGGCGAAGAGTGAGTCGATTTCAGCTTTGCGCGCATCGAGTTTTTCGATCTCGCGTTCGAGCCGGGCGATTTGCGTTTCGAGCCGCGAGCGCCTCTTGAGGGGTGTCAACGACGACGTCTTTTCCCGTCGTGGTGTAACACGGCTTTCGAGCTTGACGCGTTCCCGGTCACGCACTTGCCCCTCGTACGCTTCATAGCCGCCCTCAAGCACGCCCCACGCACCGTCTTCGATCCAGAGCACGCGATCGCAGAGAGCGTTGAGAAAATACCGGTCGTGCGAAATAGCGACGATCGTTCCTTCATACGCCGCAAGGACCGACTCCAGCGCTTCTTGGCTGTCGACGTCGAGATCGTTTGTCGGTTCATCGAGTAAAAGAACATCCGCAGCGCGCGCCATCAGGCACGCAAGCATGATGCGCCGCCGCTCGCCGCCCGAAAATGCTTGGATCGGTTTGTCGCCCTCATCGCCGCTGATGCGCATGCGGCCGAGGAGACCTCGCGCGCGTTCGTCGCTGACGTCGCCCGCGCGCATGACGGCTTCGACAGCGCTTTGCGCGCCCTCCAGATCTTCGTGCGCATTCTGCGAGAACGTTGCGACTTGCGATGCCGGATTGAAACGAACAGCGCCTTTGTCGGCGGTGACGTCACCCGAAAGTATTTTCAGAAACGTCGACTTTCCCGAGCCGTTTGCACCGACGACGGCGATGCGTTCGCCGCTTTCGACGTCGATCGTCAGATTCTCGAAGAGCGTACGATCGTACGCTTTCGTCAATGCTTGCGCTTCAAACGCAAATCCATTGCCGCTGCGTCGCGATGCCGTTAGTCCGACCGAAATCGAGCGCCGTGGAGGCGGCGGTGGTGCCACGCTTTGCGATTCGATTCGCGCCAGTTGCTTTTCGCGGCTGCGCACTCGGCTGTAGTTGGACGAAGTGAGCGTCGTGCGCAATCCCGCAACGGTTGCGCGCGCTTTCTCGCGTTCCGCAATAAACGCTTCGTATTCATTGCGCTCGCGTGCGCGCCGTTCTTCGCGAGCCTCGACGAACGAGGCGTACGCAGGCGTTGCCGGCGGATAGGTATAGAGCGTGCCGCGATCGAGTTCCCAGATACGTCCCGCTACGCGGTCGAGGAAGTAGCGATCGTGCGAAACGATGAGATATGCGCGCTTGTCGGACGAAATGTACGACTCGAGCCAGCGCACCGTCGAGATGTCGAGATGGTTGGTGGGCTCGTCGAGGATGCAGTAGTCGGGATCGTCGATCAGCACGTGCGCAAGCGCGGCCTTTGCGCGCTGTCCGCCGGAGAACGTTCGCAGCGAACGGTTGAGGTCGTCTTCGGTAAAGCCGAAGGCGGCGAGCATGATGCGCAGCGTTTTTGCTCGCAAGCCGCGTTCTTCGTGCGGCGCACGTTCCAGTGCAGCATCGATGAGTTGCGCGAGTGTCGCAGTCGTTTCATCCGCTACGCTTTGGGCGAGATAGCCGAATCGCGTTCCCCGTGCGCGAACGATGGATCCGCCGAACGGCGTGTCGACGCCGGCGAGGAGTCGCAGTAACGACGATTTTCCGGCACCGTTCGGTCCGACGAGTCCGATCCGCTCGCCTTCGCCGAGTACGCCGCTCAAGCCCGAGAAAATTTCGCGGGCTCCGTAATGACATTCGAGGTCGGAAAAGCGGAGAAGGTCCAAAGCCGCTCAGCGATTCGGCGGGCGCGGGTATCGTCCTAGATATGGCGACAGTATACTTGCCCCCACGTCTCTCGCTCGCAAGCCTTCGCAAGGCAGCCGCACATTGCCACGGCTGCGATCTCTATCGCTACGCGACGCAAACCGTCTTCAGTGAAGGCAAGGCCCGCGCTCGTTTCATGCTCGTCGGCGAAGAGCCGGGTGACCGCGAAGATCTCGCCGGTCATCCCTTCGTCGGTCCTGCGGGCAGGGTGTTGCACGACGCAATGACACAAGCCGGCGTCAGTCCGTCAGATGCCTACATTACAAACGCCGTCAAACATTTCAAGTTCGTTGAGCGAGGCAAACGGCGCATTCATCAGAAGCCGAAAGTCATCGAGATTCATGCGTGCCGCCCGTGGCTCGAAGCCGAACTAAAGGTAGTCAAACCGCGTCTCGTCGTCGCGCTCGGCGCAACGGCGGCATATACGTTGATGGGGCCCGCATTTCGTTTAACGCAGCATCGCGGCGAGCTGGTCTCGTCACCGCTGGCCGATCGTGTCGTCGCCACAGTTCACCCGTCATCGATTTTACGCGCACGAGATTCCGACGACCGGCATCGTCAGTACGCGCTCTTTGTCGAGGACCTGAAGCGGGCGGCCGAGTATGAAAGGGCATGAAGCGCGCGTTCTTCCTAGCGGCGCTCGCCGCTGTATTTCTGGTCGCGGGCGTTACCGCGCATGCACAAATCCTCGAGCGTGACATTCCTACGTTGAATGCCACGACGGTTCGGCTGAACGTGAGCGGGAGCGTACGGCTCATCGCCGGATCAGGCGTCTCGTCGATCAAACTCCACGTCGTCGATTACGGACCAAAGGTTCCACCGCTGCACCTCACGACGTCGAAGACCGGTGCGCGTTTGACGGTTTCGGTAACGGGCCCGAGTCAGAACATTCTTCCGTTTGCCGGCGCGTCGGGATACGAACTGGAAATCACCTATCCCGCATCAATGAAAGTCGACTTACGCGAGTTTGCGGGTCGCGTGCACGTCGATCGCGTGACGGCGCCGATGCAGATCTACAATGCGGACGGACCGATTGTCGTTGACGACGCGCGCTCGGCGCTTACTGCCGAGAGCGATCGAGGCGATGTGACGGTGAGCAACGCGTCCGGCATGGTGGAACTGACCTGCGGGAATGGCAACGCCAATGCAACGCTCGCTCCCAATTGGGCCGGGAATCTCGTGCGGATGGAATCGACGCAAGGCAACCTCACGCTCAACGTTCCGGAGGGTTTTCACGGGCGCTTCGATCTGACGAGTGCTCAGGGAACGGTGACGAATCCGCTGCGTACGACTTTGCATGCACCGCTCGTCTTTATGCTGACCGAACAAGGGGACGTCTCAGTACTATCTAGGAAGGGCATGTAAAGATTCGCTCGGCTGCGACTCGGGTGTCGCTTCTGTCGTAGGTTTTTGCGGGCGGCGGGTAGCATGCTAACCCGCGTGCCCGCCCGTCTCTCGGAGGAACCAATGCGCCGCGCCCTTGCTACCGGACTTCTTGCCTCGCTGACCCTTATTCCGTCGCTTGCTTGCGCCGCGACGATTGACGCCTCCCTGATCCCGGACGGCACGTATGTCGTCAAAGTGGAGAAGGTTCAAGACGCTCAGCACGCGACCGTGATGATGGACAACGGTGCGGAAACGACGCTGACAGCCACGGGCTCGGCTGATTTCAGCAAGATCAAGGCGAACTCCACGATCAAAGTGTCCGTTATTAAGGGGAAGGTCCCGGTTTATGCGATTCAATAGCGGCCCCGCCGGTAGACCTAAGCCAAAAAAGGGAAAAGGGGTTCGCAGGAGCGAGCCCTTTTCTGTTTGCTCGATCGGAGGACAAGCATCCATGCGTAAAACTCTAGCCGGTACCGCCCTTGCAGGATTCATGACGCTGACAATGGTCGCCGCGCAAGCGCTGACCTCGGGATCAGTGTTGAACGGCACCATCAACCAGAATCTCTCCAGCAATCACGCATACGTGGGCGAACCGGTGAGCCTCTCAAACGTCAGCGGTGGCGGCGTGAGCGGCGCAACGCTCTACGGTTACGTCTCGTCAGTCCAGAAGGCCAGCCAAGGACGTCCGGGTCGCATTCAATTGCACTTCAACCGTCTCGTGTCTAGCCACTATACATACACGGTCCAAACCACCGTCACAAATGCGAACGTCTCGACCAAGAACAACACGTTGAAAGAAGCAGGCGGCGCACTCGCCGGTATGCTCGTCGGCAACGCGATCGGTAAGACGATCTTTCACACGGGTATTGGTGGCGTCGTCGGCGCTGCCGGCGGCTTCCTGCTCGCAAAGAACAACCGCCAAGACGTCAATATCTCTGCCGGAACGGCTGTCCAGGTTCAAGTGGATTCGGTGGTACGTCGCCAATCCCACGGGTAGTGCCCGTACTTCAAGCGACAACTGAAACGATCGACCGCGCTGCCGCGCTCTTACGCGCGGGCGCGGTCGTCGCGTTTCCAACCGAAACGGTGTACGGCTTGGGCGCGCATGCGTTTGATGCCAACGCCGTCGCGCGAATCTTCGAAATCAAGAGTCGCCCGACATTCGATCCGCTCATCGTGCACGTGGAAAGCCAGACGATGCTCGAAACGGTCGTTGCATCGGTCCCCAAGTCTGCACGTCGTTTGATGGAGCGATTTTGGCCCGGACCGCTCACGCTCGTTATGAAGAAGACGGCACGCGTTCCCGAGATCGTTACATCGGGACTCGAGACCGTGGCGGTGCGGATGCCGGCACATCCGGTGGCACGCGCCCTGCTCAAACGAGCGGGAATTCCACTTGCTGCGCCGAGCGCTAATCCCTTTGGATATTTGAGTCCGACGCTCGCCGAACACGTTGAACGCATGCTTGACGAGCGCGTCGATCTGATCGTCGACGGCGGCGCGACGAATTATGGCGTGGAATCGACGATTCTGCTCCTCGAGCCGCAGCCAACGCTACTACGTCACGGCGCAATTCCCGTTGAAGAAATCGAAGGCGTCATCGGTGCCGTTTCGCGCGAACTTTCGGACGAAACAAAACCACTCGCGCCGGGACGATTGCCTTCGCACTATGCGCCGTCGAAGCCGATTCGCATCGTGACGAACGCGAATGACATTGCACCAAGCGAGCGAAGCGGTGCGGGATTACTCGCGTTCCGCTATCCGGTGGAAGGATATGCCGCCGTGCGGACGCTTTCGCCGCGCGGTGATTTACGCGAAGCAGCTTCGAGGCTTTTCGAGTCGTTGCACGAGCTCGACCGCGAAGATGTCGCGCGCATCGATGTGGAGAGCGTTCCGGACGAGGGAATCGGCGTCGCAATCATGGATCGTTTGCGGCGTGCATCGCAGCGATAACACGCGCCGGAAACTTGCGCTGGTCGCACTTGTCGTGCTCGCGCTTCTCTGGGGCTACAACTGGGTCGTCATGAAAATCGCGGTGCACGATGCGCCGCCGTTTGTGTTTGCAGCAACGCGCACCCTTGGAGGCGGTCTCGCGCTCGCAGTCGCAGGTCTCGCTTTGCGCAAACGCCTTGCGCCGCAACGGCCCGCGGCGTTTTTTTGGATAGGCTTGTTTCAAACCGGAATCTTCATCGGGTTGGTGACGTGGGCCGTCGTCGCCGCCGGCGCGGGAGAGGTGGCGATGCTCGCGTATACGATGCCGCTGTGGGTGAGTCTCATTGCGTGGCGCGTCCTCGGCGAACGCTTGACGGTGCTGCACAGCGTCGCGCTCGCAATCGCGTTCGCCGGCATTGCGTGCATGATCGGTCCGCGTCACTCTCTCGGCATGCCGGAAGCTCTTGCGGTGCTCGCGGGATTATCATGGGCGATTGGTGTTGTGGTCGCAAAGCGCGTGCAACGCGGCGGTTCGATTGACCTCTTCAACTTGACGACGTGGCAATTGCTCTTCGGCGGTATCGCGCTCACTGTAATCGCGCTCATTGTTCCCGAGCACCCGGTCGTGTGGAACCTGCCGTATACGCTTGCGGTTGTTTATAACGTATTGCTTGCAACGTCGGTGGCGTATCTTCTCTGGATTTTCGTTCTCGATGAATTGCCCGCACGCGAAGCCAGTATGGGGACACTCGCGAATCCGGTTATTGGCGTTATCGCGTCGTGGATTCAATTGGGAGAAGTACCGACGTTGCTCTCGGGAATCGGAATGGCGTTGGTCTTTACAGGACTCATCGTCGCCTGGTTCGCCGACCGCTAGCTTTGTTGAACAAAGCAGTAGCGTGAGGGGCGGGGCTCGTCTTAGTGCTTTTGTCTCAGGTATGATTGAGCCGAGACCGATAAAGTGTTGAATATGACCCCGCCTCGCTTGCGACGCGCGCGCATTGCCGCGTGTGCTGTAGTTCTAATTCTCGCGGCGTCTGTGCCAGCTTTTGCGCAGACCACACTTCCCGCTGCGGTAGCCGCCGATGTCAACGAAAGTTACCGGCTGCTCGCACGCACGTACTACAAACCGGTCGAGCAGCAGTCGCTCATCGACGCGGCGCGCAGTGCGTTGCAGGACGAAGCAAATAAGCACCACGTCAAGGTAACAGTACCGGAAATTCCGATCAATTCGGGCGTGGAACCCGCGCTTGCCACACTGGATCAGGCAATCGCCGATGTCGCGTCCGCCGATGCCACGCACCAGACGCCGACGGATTACGCGTATGCTGCGATCGCCGGCATGGCACGATCGGTCGGCGACCGGTACACCGTGTTCATGACGCCGGACGATTTCAAGGCGTTCAACGCTGCTCTCGATCCGGAACGGATCTCGGGCATCGGCGTGATGGTCGCGCAAGACAGCCCGAGCAATCTGATCAGCGTCAGCTACGTCGTTCCGGGAACTCCCGCCGAAAAGATGGGGCTACTCTCCGGCGATCTGATCGACACGATCGACGGCATGAGCACCAAAGGTCTCGCGGTAGATGCCGCAAGCAAACTCTTGCGCGGTAAAGCTGGAACGCCGGTGCGCCTCGAGATCACGCGCGGCACCGACGCGCAGCGCGACTTCACCATCGTGCGCAGCGAAATTCAACCGCCGACCGTCGTCGACAAGATGCTGCCGAACGGTATCGGCTACGTCTACGTCATCGCGTTCGGCAAAGATACGCCCTATCAATTTGATGCCGCGCTCGATCGTCTGCGCCAGCAAAACGCGCGCGCGCTCGTGATCGATCTCCGTAACGACGGCGGCGGTTACGTCGACTCCGCGCTCGACATGAGCTCGCGCTTCATCACGAAGCGTCCGCTCCTGACCGTACAACAACGCGGCGAACCAGACCAAACCATCGATGCCACTGCAGGTACGCCGCTCAACGTCCCCGTCACCGTCCTCGTCAATAAGTACACCGCATCCGCGTCCGAAATCATGGCCGGTGCCCTACAAGACGACGGCATCGCCGCACTCATCGGCCAACGCACCTTCGGCAAAGGCGTCATGCAAACACTCACGCCCCTCGCCGACGGCGCCGCCATCAAAATCACAACCGCCCACTACCTAACGCCGCGCCGCCGCGACATCAACCTCAAAGGCATCGACCCCGACGTCGCCGTCGACGAACCCAACGGCTCCCGCTTCGGCGACCTCACCCACGATCCGCAACTCACCGCTGCGATTCAATTTCTGCAGAAGAAGATCGCGTCCGCGAAGCCTTAGGCGTATGTGGCGGGCGTCCTAACGATTGGGTCGCTTGAGTTTGCGTGTCATCCCTGTCGCGGGGACGTCCGGATTTTCACATCGTGTGAAAATCCTACTGCCTGAAATTCGCCTCCCGCCCATCCTGGGCTCCGGCGAATTCTCAGAGCCCCCGCGACAGAGATAACACGCAAACTCAGGCGACCCAATCGTTAGGTCTGATATAAATGCAGAAGCGATGCACCCGCGCACCACTTCTGCATTTCAGCAAAGCCGTAGATACGTCGTTCGCTTGACGTAACGTAGGGAAGGTGGCTGTCGGAACGCGTTGCTTTGAACTGGGAGTGTCTGATTTTTGCGCCTTCACAGGATGTGAACTTCAAAACTTTGTTCTGCGCAAAAATCAGTCAAGCACAAAAACCACACGATGTGGTTTTTGTGCGTCTCCCTGTTCAAAGTAACGCGTTCCGACAGCCACCTTCCCGGCGCAATCGCCACCAATCAGGAGACGTGTCTGCGGATGAGCCTCACACACGTGCCGTTCTTGTCGAATTGCACGCCATCCATCAAGCGGCGCATCAAAAAGATGCCGAAGCCGCGGGTGCGTTGGTGGATTGGGGTCTCGTCGCGGTCGCTTTCGAGCGAGAAGCCTCCGCCGTTGTCGCGGATTTCGATCGTGAGTTCTTCATCGAGGAAGGTGCAGCGTACGGAGAAGCCGTTGGAGCGGGTGGCGCGGCCGTGTTCTACGGCATTGCTGAGGGCTTCGCCGGCGGCCAAGCGAATGTCGCTTACTTCCTCAATCGAGAAGCCGCAAATGCGCGCGAAACTGGCGATCGCGTTCCGCGCAAGTGGAACGTTTCGGCGATCGCCGGTGAAAGCAGCGCGGTAGGTCGGACTCACGTGCGCTTTGGGTACCCGGTGTAGAAGACTACGAACCCTGGTCGAACGTTCGGAAGTTGTGCGACCGCCCGTTTGCTGTACTGAAAGGCCGGAGATTGTCGTCGGTGGAAACATCAGACGTCTGAGGACTGCTAGGAGGACGTGGTGAGACCGTTATCCGTTATTTTGTCGGTCGTGCTGCTTGCGGCGGCGCCCGTTGTGCTCCCGAATGATTGGATCGTGCAGCCGCCTGACGGTGCGGTTGTTGCAACCGGGACGATGCCGCAGGGCATGGCGCTCTCGCCTGACAGCTCGACGATTGCGGTCGTTGAGTCTGGATATAATCCGCCGTCGCTCGGGCTGTATCGCACGTCGGATCTCGCTCGCGTCGGAGTGATTTCGCTGCCCGGTGCGTTTGGGCGTCCGGTGTGGAGCGATAGCGAACATGTCCTCGTTGCGGGCGCGAACGCGGATGCGCTTCTGCAAGTCGACACGCGTACTCGAACTGTCGAGCGTATTGCTTTTCCGAAAGACTCCTATCCGCTCTTCGTCGCGGCTTCACCCGACGGTAAGACGTATGCGGTCGCGACCGCGCGCGATGTTTCGTTGCGCATCGGTTCGCTGGATGCGATTGGACGCGCGCCTGCCGTTCGATTTGGAGGACAAGCCGCCGGAATTGCCTTTAGCTCCGACGGCGCGTCGGTCTTCGTAGCAGTTCGTCCGACGAACGAGATCGTCGCGGTGAACGTTGCGTCCGCTCAAATCACGCAACGGCGTCATGTTGGTTTACATCCTTGCGCTCTGCTCGCGTCCGGAAGCAAGTTGTACGTTGCCGAAGGCGACGCGGACGCTGTAGCAATCCTAGATGCCCATTCCTTGAGTCCAATTAAAGAGATTTCGGTGCGCGATCAAGCGCCGTTCGATGTGCTCGGCGTTTCACCCAATGCGATCTCTTCCGGTGACGGAGATGTTTTTGTAACGCTCGGCGCAGCAAATTCCGTTGCGATTCTGCATAACGACGAACTCGTCGGCAGAATGCAGGCAGGATGGTATCCGACGGACGTGTTGGCGTCCCATGGGAAGCTCTTCGTGTTGAACGGAAAGGGCGAAGGCGCGCGTCCGAATCCGAACTATCGGCGCGGAAACGACGCGGATTACATCGGCTCTATCGAATTAGGCTCGCTCCGCGCCTACGATCTTCCCGGCTCCTTCGCGATGAACGGCAATCCGCAAGGTTCTCAAGCGTGGAGCGATCCGCAGCCCGCATCGATCATTCGCGTGAACGGTCCGATCCGGCACGTGTTTTTCGTCCTGAAAGAAAACCGTTCGTACGATCAGGTACTCGGTGACATGCCGCAGGGGAACGGCGATGCGAAACTCACGTGGTTCGGTCGCAAGGTAACGCCGAACGAACACGCAATCGCCGCGCGCTTCGGGCTTTTCGATAACGCGTACACGAGCGGCGAGGTCAGCGCGACCGGCCACATGTGGGCGGACGCAGGTTTTGCGAACGACTACATGGAGCGTTTCTGGCCGCTAATCTATGCGCACCGCAGCTTCGCAGAGGATGTTACGCAAGGCGACGGACCGTCGGTAACGTCGTCGGGGTATCTGTGGGACGCCGCGCGTCGCGACCATATTTCATTTCGCGACTACGGCGAACTCGTCGATCCCGGCAAAACGCCGAATTCGTGGGTCGCCGACGTGCCGAGTTTGCAAGGTCTCTTCGATCCGCTCTATCCGTCCTTCGACCTGCGCATCAGTGACGTCGTTCGCGTGAAAGAATGGCGTCGCGAATTCGCTCAGTTCGTACGAGCGGGAACGCTTCCTCAGTTCGAATTCATCTGGTTGCCGAACGATCATACTTATGGCAGCAAGCCGAACGAACTCACCCCCACCTCGCTCGTCGCGCAGAATGATTATGCGTTCGGACAACTCATCGATACGATTTCGCATTCGAGCATTTGGAAGTCGTCCGTCATCTTCGCCATTGAAGACGATGCGCAAGACGGACCCGATCATGTGAGCGATCAACGCACGACGCTGTTTGTTGCATCGCCATACGCGCGCGGAGGCGTTCGCCACGAGCACTTTGCGACGGTGAGCATTCTTCGGACGATCGAAGTGTTGCTCGGAATGAAGCCGCTTTCAACCTACGACGCGATGGCCACGCCGATGTATGCCGCGTTTACAACAACTGCGGACCTACGCCCCTACACCGCTCTTTCGGCGCAAGTCGACACCACGAAACGCAACAAACAGACTGCGTACGCCGCGGCGCTAAGCGCGAAGCTCGACTTCAGCCATCCGGATGCGATCGAACCCGAGGTGCTCAATCGCATTCTCTCTCATAATCACGAGTAGCGCGTTAGCCGAGGGCGTTGCTGAGATCCTTGGCTGATTTCTTGAGGTGCGAGCGCACCAAACGCCGCGTTTCGCCGGCGTCACCTTCGGCGATCGCATCGCAAAGCGCCGCGTGCATGCGGTCGCCCTCGTTGCGAATATACTCGACGGTCGTTGCTGATTGCAGACGCGGACGAACGCCCTGTACGAATGACTCGTAGACCTCGAAAAGTGCCTGGTTTTTCGCCGCCCTTGCAACAGTAAGGTGGAAATCGAAATCTGCATTCGCGTAGGCAGCAACATCGCCCGCGCGAATTGCAGCGTCGCGCGCTTTGAGAGACTTGCGCATTGCTGCGATGTCCCTCGCATCGCGGCGCTGCGCGGCGAGCACCGATAGCGCGGATTCGAGCATCAAGCGCGCTTCGTAGATGTCGCTCAATTCGGCACGGCTAAGCCGTTCTTCCAGCGATTCGTTCATCGTTCGAGCCGCAACGTAGGTGCCGTCACCGTGGCGTACGTCGATGAGGCCTCTGCTGGATAAAACCCGCATCGCTTCGCGGACCGTGGAGCGGCCGACGCCGAAGAGTTCGCTGAGTTCGGATTCGTTCGGCAGCCGGTCGCCGACGCGATAGGTGCCGGCGGCTATCAACTCGCGCACTTGAAGGGCGACTTGATCGGCAAGACGACTTCGTCGCGCGGGTCGGGCCTGCATCGTCATTGCTGTTCTTCGTTCCGCGACCGACCGCCTAGCGCTTTTGCGCAATCAGGATAGCGCCAAATTCCGCAGGTCCGGTACGATATCTCCAGTTGAGAGGTGACGTCCATGATGACTCCTTTGCGGATCCTTATTGCACTTGCGTGTGCCAGCTTCGCACTGTCCGCGCCTGCGTCAAGCACCGCGGCGACCAACGTTTCGCTTCAAGCGCAAGTCACGCAAATTCTGCAAACGTATGTTAAGGAGCGTGGCGCTGCCGAGCACATCGATGCGGCATCCGTCAGCATCACCAACATCGGTGGCGATGCGCCTATGGTGGCCGCGGTCGGTTCGAAACCGTCGACGCTATTTCAGATCGGCAGCAACACGAAGGCCTTTACCGCGGTACTCGCGCTTCAACTGCAGGCTGCCGGCAAATTAGACCTCGACGCACCGATCGGGAACTATCTTCCGCAGTATCCGGCGTGGAAAAACGCGACGGTCCGGAAAATGCTCAACATGACGAGCGGGATTCCGACGTACGACAACGACCCGGCGTTCCAGCGTCAATACGCCGAAAATCCGTATAAAAACTATTCCGCAGCAGAACTCGTCGCCGCCGTCTACCCGAAGAACGGTCAGGCAAAGTTTTTGACGGGCTGGAATTACTCGAACACGGGCTACATCCTGACCCAGATGATCATCGAAAAAATAACGGGTCAGTCGTACGGTGACCTACTGCGCACCAGAATTTTTAAGCCGTATAACCTGACGAACATGTATTACGATCCCAACGTACTGCCGGCGATCCAGCAGGGACGTGTTTCCTCCGGATATTTCTTCAATGACGAGCCGGACAATAAGGGCTTGCAACTGCTCTTCAAGCGCGACGTTCGCAACTTCAGCCTTTCGTGGACGCAGGCGGCGGGCGGAATCGTCGCGACGCCTAGCGCGCTCGACCAATGGGTTCAGGTCTTGTACGGCCCGAAGATACTGCCGAAGAAGCAGCACGACGAATTGATGTCGTGTGTGTCAATGACGACGGGGAAGCCGGTTACACAAGCATCTCAAAGCGAGCCGCGCACGTTCGGACTTGGTGTAGGGGAGATGTATAAACCTCCGCTCGGGCGCTTTATGTTCTACGAGGGAATGACGCTTGGATACCGCGTCGTGCATCTCTATGCACCGCAACGCAACCTCGTGCTCACCGTCGCATTGAACAGCCAGCCGAATCCGAACCAGGACCACGTCGGCGTGCTCATCGACCGCATCGTGAAGGTGCTTCCGTAAGCTTTAGCGTTGTCGACGGTTTGCGATCGAGAGAAACAGATGCTCGTCAGCTTCTAAGAGCAGCCGCTGAGCCAGAAGCTTATCGTAGCTCGGCATGTGTCCGTCTACGCGAACGCAGAACAGTTCTGGGCCGCTGCGAATATTGAACGTACCGTACGGCTTTATCGTATATCTTCGGCCGCTCGAGGCCACCACGTCGAAACGTCGCCTGAACGTCCAGCTTCGGCGCTGAGCAGCATCGAGTTTCGAGAAGAACAGTCGCCTCGCGCGTTCCTTCGCTTCAGCCGGAAGGCCGAAATCCTCGCCGGAAATGACGACGAAGAGCAGCGCCGCGAAGATCGACACGATACAGAGCGCTAGCGCTAGCGTCACGGACGTTCAGCCGCCGGCAAAACGCGGCGAGACGATGATTTCTTTAGCGTTCGGATCGAATGTCTCGATAACTTTTCCGGGTTGCGTCGACACGTCGAAGGCGACGAAGCCTCGCTGCATCAAGTCCACGAAACGCGCCTCGACGTCGCGCACTTCCGTCTTTTTTTCCGGATCGAACTCCAGGTGCGTGTCACCGTGCTGGTCGAGAATGCGCAAAATGTGGGTCTGTCCGCTATTGTTCATGAGCCGTCCCTCGGCGAAGATCGTTGTAAACGCGTTGTACCCCTCCCGTAGCGGGTCAAAGCAGTGCTGAAGATACCGCCGTTGCGAATCGCAAAGTAGGAAAGCTCTTGACCGTGATACGTCGGGACACCGTTATGTTTTGTTATCAGCGCAACCGTGCGTTTTGGAGGCGAAGTGCGCCGCCACGGACAAGCTAGCGGAGCCGCTCCGGGATCGTGCGGGCGATTAGCTCAGCTGGGAGAGCGCCTCCCTTACAAGGAGGATGTCGGCGGTTCGAGCCCGTCATCGCCCATTTTGCCCCGAGCTGCGGTCTGTGGACTTCGTTGACTGCATACTTCGTGGACCATAGTCCACTTCGTACGCAGTCGCCTCGCCACAGGCCGCAGCTCGGGGCAAAATGATTTTGGGGGCGAGCGGGCCTCGAGGTGGATGATGGATGTTGCGAATTTGTCGGTGGAGCGGGTCGGGTCGAACGCGATTGTTACGATGCGGCGGACGGAGCGGCGGAATGCGTTGTCGTTGCAGATGATGCGGGAGCTGGATGGGGCGCTTGCGGAGTTGGATCGTGATCAGGATGTGCGCGTCGTCGTTATTGCGGGTGAGGGGGCGGCGTTTTCGGCGGGGCATGATTTGCGAGAGTTGCGTGAGCGTAGCCGCGATGAGTATGTCGAGATCTTTGATGCGTGCGTGCAATTGATGGAACGCGTGCAATCGATTAGGCAGCCGGTGATTGCGGAAGTGAATACCGTTGCCACGGCGGCCGGATGCCAGCTTGTCGCAACATGCGATCTTGCGGTAGCGTCGACGACCGCTCGCTTTGCGACGCCCGGCGTGCGGATTGGGCTCTTTTGCAGCACGCCGATGGTTGCGATCTCACGTTCGATTGGGCAGAAGCGGGCAATGGAAATGCTTCTCACCGGTAACATGGTCGACGCGCAAACCGCCTTCGATTGGGGGCTTGTCAATCGGGTCGTAGAGCCGGAAAAGCTGCGCGAAACCACGCTTGGCCTCGCCGACAAAATCGCTGAAGCCAGCGGCGAAATCGTTGCAATCGGGAAAACGGCTTTCTATCGACAGATCGATCTCGATCAACAGGCCGCGTACGCGTATACGAAGGATGTCATGGTCCAAAATGCCCAACTGCGAAACGCTCAGGAAGGCATCGAGGCATTCATCGAAAAGCGCGCGCCTATCTGGCTTGCTTAAGGGGCGTGTAAAATATCCGCTTGCCTGCTGTCGTGGAAGGTCGCGGTCTGTTAGGCTAGAACCATCGAGTTTACACCGCCGCAGGCTTAGAACGTGGGCGCTTTGCTGCGGACGGTTAACATCATAGACGTCGCCCACACCCGGTATGCGGGAAACCGCATACGCGACGGCATACAGGCTCGCTACGCGAGCCTGTATGTTTTTCTGGAGTGTACTTGATCCGTCTTGATAGCCGGACGCGCTATGCTGCGTTCAT
>JAMXLG010000348.1 GCA_024281135.1 Vulcanimicrobiia bacterium
TCGGAACGTTGATCGGACCGGAAAATACGTGCTTTTCGCCACTGAGAATCGCTTTGCCGACCGGCGGCATCGGCGGCACACCGGGCGGTGGGGTTTGAACCGGTGGCGGTGTTCCGCCGCCACGCTGATATGCGTACCAATAGCCCGCCTCGAGATAAATGAGTCCGGCCACTTTCTTCGGATATCGCGTACCGATGTCGCTCAGTTCTTCGCCCGCGATTGAATGGCCGATGAGCACCGGTTTTTGCATCTTCATCGCATCCATGACTGCGATAACATCGTCTCCGAGGCGGTCAGCCGAGTAATTTGCTTTCGTTGCGTCGGGTTTGCTCGAGTTACCGAAACCGCGGCGCGTCATCGAGTAGACGTGATACTTCTTCATGAGCTCTGGTGCGATACTGTACCAAGCATGACCCGTGTTGCCGAGGCCCGCGAGCAACAAGACAGGCCGTCCTGATCCGCCCCAATCGAAAACTTCGTCCTTGACGTTCGTGTCAACGAACACCAGCTGCGACTTCGGTTCGATCACCGTCCACGAGGCATGCGCAACTTTGCGGAACGTAATCGGGAACCGCGGACCGTTCGGCACCGACCATACACCAGCCATGGCGGCGCCATTCGAACCCAGTGTGGCGTGATATACGCGATGATAATCCGTCCACGGTTCCTGGTTCATATCGAAGCGCATCGTCACGTTCGCGCCGCTAATCGCCACGCTTTGTGTAACGATCGGAACTTCGCTCTCATCGATGCTGTGAACGACGATGTTGTAACCGCGGTTCGTCTTCGATATCTGCATAATGCGGCGAAGGGGGCCGGCCGGCCCCTGCATTGTGCCTTGCCACGTGCCGGAGATGTCGGTTGCGCTTGATGCGCGCAGTGTCGACGAGAGAAGGACCGCTATAAACGAAATCGCGAGAAGAAGATATCGCAAGCGGCCCTCCTTCGACAAGCTCAGGATGACACGGAGTTTACGTGTTTTCTGGGTGGTCCTTCACGTAGGCGGCGACGGCGTCCTGGATCGCTTGTCGCCTATTGTCGTTGGTTTGCGTGTTGCTGTAGAGAACCGAGCCGAAGCACGTGTAGACGTTGAGCGTGAACGTATACGAATTGTGCGGGTGCATGCCGCCGGAATGTTGCGAGTTGAGAACGCCCGACGCAATGGTGTTTTGGCGATTCGTGCCGCAGATCGAATCGGCTTGCTTCGCGAGGTTCGTCGAGTTCGCACGCGTCATCGACGTTTTATAAGCAACGTTCATGGCGCGGAAGAGATCGTCGGTGGATTCACTGATGTCGCCGGGAGAAGCGTTACCGGTCAAGCGAGCGACGATCACGGACATCGGGGGCTTTACGACAGGTGCAGGCGTCGGACCGGAGGCGACGTTCTTTCCATTTTTCTTGAAGAGGCCACCCAGGTTGCTTAAGACGTTGTTGACGCTATACGACGCACCTTTGGTGTCCGTAGATGAAGGCGTCGCACTCGCCTCGGTCACGACGTTCGGGCGGTCCACGCCGGCAGCTTGAAGGACGACCGTTCGCGCCGTCAATGCTTGCGAAGCGATATCCGGGACGCTTTGAATCTGCGTCGTCGCGGAGTACACGGCGATTTCGGAGTTCGCGTCGACGACACGCGCTACGATTGCAGCACCTTGGCCGATCGGCTGAACGAACCCGCTGACGTAATAGTCGGCGCGTTGCGAGTGCGCGTACTTCGCCCAATCTTCGCGCTTGATGTTCGACGGAATCGGCAGCACGTTGAGGCCACCCGCTTGAGCCATCACTTGCGTATAAATCTGCGCGATCGCACCACCCGTGCGCGGATCCACGTCGGACGGCGTTTCAAACGGATACACGACGACGGTGGGAGTGGCAGCGCTGGGAGTGGCCGCAGGGACGGGAGCGAAGGACGGAGTCGCCTTCGGAACCGGCGCGGGCTTTGGTGACGGCGGCGCAGCCGCGATCAGCCCAAGGCTCGAGCATAACAAGATAACACCGAAGGTCCGACGCACGGCTCTCCTTTACTTCGAGGACAACGATTCAATACTGCTAACGAACGTGCGAAGCGCCGCGTTCGTATCTTCGGGCTGCTCGATGAAGAACAAGTGCCCCGTTCCTCCGAGTATTCGCGCTTGGGCGCCCGGTATCCGGTCCACGGCGGCCATGACGAACTTTGGCGGCACCATGACATCTTTATCCCCGGCAAGCGCCAAAAGGGGCACCCTGATCTCGGGCAGGCGCTCCAGCACGTCAAACGCGTTACATGCCTCGAAATCCCGGCGAGTCTGCGCTTGCCCGACGCGCAACATGGAGTCTACGGCAGCGTCGAGCCGCTCCTTGCTAGGCTCTGCGAAGAAGTAACCGGCGAGCGTTCGGGCGGCTTGCTGAAAGTCACTGTCGATCGCTTCGAAGATTGCCGGCGAGACCCGCAGTTTGCCCGATGAACCGAGCAAGACGGCCCCAGCAAGGCGCGGTTCGTGGCGAAGCGCGAGTTCGAGTGCAATCGCTCCGCCCATCGAGCTTCCCGCAAGAATCACATCGTGCAGATCGTCGTCGCGAATCATCTGCGCGATTGCATCCGCGAATTCCGCGATCGACGCCGGTTCGCCGGGTGCGCCGTGTCCCGGAAGTGCGGGTGCAAGCGATTGCGGAAATGCAGCGGTCTGACGCGCGAATACGTCGGGCGTGCTACCCGCACCGTGAAGAAAGAGCAGCGTCGCCATCAAACCGTCGTGGTCGTCGTATCGGCGATCGGTTCGATGGAATCGACGATGAGCGGAATATGTTCTTTACCGGAATGCGCATGCCACGCCGCGGAAAATTCCGCGCCGTAGAAAAACGTCGAGCCGATCACATAAAACCACAGTAGCAGCGCGAGCGGAACGGAAAGCGCGCCGTAGATGCCCGTAAAATTCACGTGAATCGTATACTCCGAAAACACGAACTGCACGAGCGGCCAAAGGATCGCAACGACCGTTGCACCCGGTAACGAGAATCCCCACGTCATGCCCTCGCGATTGGGCAAAAAGCGATACAGCACCATCGTCGCAATAAAGACGAGCGCGATCGAGATGAGGTAGGCGCCGAGGTGTCCGATATACTGTTGATCGGGAACGTCGGCCACGAACATCGCGATCGAGAGAATGACCGGCAACGCCATCGCGATCATCAAAAAAATCGCCATGACGGGCAGCATGACGATCGAGAGTGCGATGTTATGAATGAGCGGGCGCCCTTTCGGCACTCCTAGCGCGCGATCGAGCGCGTACGCAAGTCCCATGAACAGATTCTTACCGGACCATACGAGAAACCCGAGTGCGATGATACTCGAAATGCCCCGGCCGTAAATGTACGTCTGGAGATTCGCGGCCACGAATTCGTGAAGCGTTGGACTGAACGTATCGAAGAACGTCAGCACGCGCTCTTGCGCCATCGGATAGATGTACGAGGCGACCGTCAGAATGAGGACGACCAATGGAAACAGCGCGAAAAGGGCGTTGAACGCCACCGCCTGTGCCAAAAACGCGCATCCGTCGCGCGAGAATCGAAGCCCCGCTTCTCGCAGGGTGGAGATGACTCGTCCCATTCGATGCGTAAATATCGCTGCGCCTTGGTTGTATTCCCACCCGCGGCGCCGGTGACCGTCGTGCTCGACGGAAAAACGGTACGCTCCTACACCGGTGCCTTCGAGAGTGCCGGTCGCGTCTACGCTCCGTTGCGCCCGTTCGTGACCGGCATCGCCGACGCGATGTGGTTCGATGGGAACAGCCTTGTTATCGTACGCGACGGACGCTCCGTCGTGGTGCGGCTTCCCTCGCGTGAGCCCGATGCGCTCGATCATGCGTACGTTCCCCTAGCCCCGATTCTCCGCTCCTTGGGTGCGACTGTCGAATACGAGCCGTTCGGGCGCGTCGTCGTCCGTTCGCTTTTTGCACCGGTCGTCGCAACGCCGACCCCATTCAATCCAACGGCCCCGTCCGCGATGCCGAGCCCGGTCTTCACGCCGGCTCCCATTCCAACGCCGCGGCCGGTCTGGACCGGTTCTCCGCTGCCGCGCCGGACGCCGATTCCGTATCCGACTAACGTGCCGCGATAGCGGCGAGATCTTTATCGGCGAGACCGCGATCGACCGTAGCGGTGAGCGCAGCTTCGACGCCGTCGATCACCGGCAACTTCGCGCCGTTTGCCGCAGCTTGCATCAATCGCGCGTCTTTGCGCGCCATCTCCGCCGTCCACGTCGGTTCGAAATCGCCTTGCGCCATGCGCTTTCCACGGCCCGTGATCTGGCCGCTGACGTCGAAAAACGTGAAGAGGTCGTAAGCTTCGACCGGTGTGAGACCCTGTGCTTTTGCGATTGTCATCATGTCGCTCAAGCCGCCGACTACCGCGAGAATCATCGAATTACCAAGCAGTTTATACACCGCTGCGCGATCGACACGCTCGCCCAAATATTTGCGTTTGTTCGCGAGTTTTGCGAGATGCGGATCGAGGCGCTCGAAGAGTTCCTTCGGTCCCGACGCGAGCATCGTTCCGTTGCCGCTTTCCGCTTGCGGTGGCCCCATAAACACGGGTGCATGTAAAAACGGGTAGCCGGCGTCGTTCAAGCGCTTTGCTCTCGCTGGAACTTCGTGTGGGTCGACGGTCGTGTGATCGACGATCGGTGTGCCTTTCGCGATTCCGCCCAACGCCGCATCGAGAATCGGATCAACTGCGTCGCCGTCGCGTACGCAAATGTGCACGATGTCGGCGCCGCGTGCAGCGTCGGCTGCATCCGTGAATGCGCGCGCACCGGTTGTCTCTAGCGCGCGTGCCCGCTCGGGCGTACGGTTCCAAACGTTGACGTTGAAGCCTTGGGCGCGCAGATGGCGGACGAAACCGGAACCAAGCATGCCCGCTCCGTAAAATGCAATCGTGTTCATAGACGGCCATAACACGCGAGGAACTATGGCAGAGGCACGCGCATGTCGAAAGTAAGAAGAGATACCTCGGTCGATCCCGCTTACCTTGAAGTGGCCTACGTACTTTTGGTAAGCTAATGCAGTAGGAGGTATCAGGGAGTACCGCAGCCATGCCAACCAGCCGAGCAAGCAATAATGATCACGTGGACACCGACGGTGCCCTGTGTCCGCGCTTTCACCGGGCCGTCGAGCTCGTCGGACGGCGCTGGACTGGGGCGATCATTCGGGTCCTGCTCAACGGACCGCACCGCTTTAACGAGCTGCTGGGTGCGATTCCGGGCATCTCGGACCGCCTGCTAACCGAGCGGTTGCGCGAGCTGGAGGCGGAAGCCCTGATTTCGCGTCACGTCGAGTCGGGCTCGCCGGTCAAGGTGGTTTACGAATTGACCTGCGCCGGCGCGGAACTGCAAGAGCCGATGGATGCGCTCGGCCGTTGGGCCGAACGCTGGATCAGCGCCGCGAAAGAGAGCGCTAGCGCGTAAGGTCCTGCGCGAGGACGAACTGAACCCCGTCCGCTTCGAATTGCGGAATCAACGCCTGGACCGCTTCAAGCGTCGTTGTTTTTGGATGACCGATTGCAATTGCGCTTCCCGTTCGTTTTGCAATTGCCTCAGCGTCGCGTAGTTGCGCTTCTGAATACGCGACGTCTTCTTTATTGTCGAGAAATACGTCACGCGCGGCAGTTCGCACGCCGTCTGCGGATGCAACTTGCTCGCCAACCGACGCTGCGTTCGTCTTTGAATCGATAAAGAAGAGATCGCCGCGTTTCGCAAGCACGCCGATGACGTCGCTCATTACGCGTGGATCGGCGCTCGCTTTGCTTCCTTCGTGATTGTTCACACCGCTCGCAAGCGGAACTTGCGCGAGATCGTCTTCGACTTGCGCGACGATTTGCGCATCGGTCATTTCCGTCGTCACTTTGCCCGGTCCGGGATTCATGCCCGAGAGCGTCTCCATCGGCAAGTGCAACATCACGCCCTTGCCGGCGTCTTTCGCTTCTTGCGCGATCGTCGCGGAACCGTGCACGTGCGGCAACACCGACATCGTCAAAGGAACCGGCAGCGCAATAAACCCACGCTCGGTGGAAAGCCACTGCCCGCAGTCATCGATTATCAACGCGAGCTTCGGCGCGTTCGGATTTCCAACGGGCAGCGGCGATGACGTCGGCGCAGTTGACGGCGGAACACTCGGTGTTTCGGTCGGCGTCACCGTCGCGGTCGGCTCGAGCGTTGCGGTTTCTTCCGCTGGTGCCGTTGCGACGGGTGCTTCCGACGGTGCGGCAGTCGCTTCGCTTACCGTCTCGTTCCGCGGATGCGTACGATGCGTCGTGGGACGAAGCAGAAACCAGCCGGCGGCGACTGCGATGAAGATCAGGAGGACAAGAACCGGTAACCCGGAGCGCGATGCGCGTTGCCTGCGCGGTGGTTTACGCCTGGACACGTCGAACGGTCGTTCGCTTTTGCTTCGGGCGGAACCCTTTTGCGTCACCCTCTTACGCGGTGCTTGGATTGTCGTGCATTTCATCGAACCTCCGAGCGCATGGCCGATGCTCTCGTTGACGCTCTCGAAGGCATTCACGTCGTCGCTCTGACGACGAATATTCCGGGACCGGTTGCCGCAGCGCGCCTTCGCGCGCTCGGCGCTCGCGTCACGAAGATCGAGCCGACGCGCGGCGATCCGCTTGCGGAAGCTGCGCCCAATTGGTACGCCAGACTCTCGACCGGAATCGAAATCGTCCAACTCGATTTTCGCGAGCATGGTTCACGCGCTGCGCTCGACGCGCACTTGCAGCATGCCGATATCGTATTGACTGCGATGCGCGCGCGCTCGTTGGAACGCATCGGGTTACAGTGGGAACACGTGCATCCGCGATATCCGGCGCTTTCGATGATCGCGCTTACGGGCGAGTCGCCGCCGCACGACGATCGCGCGGGTCATGACTTGACGTATCAAGCACGTGCAGGAACCGTTGCGCCGCCGGCGATGCCACGCGCGCTTGTCGGTGACATGGCGGCCGCGGAACGTGTCGTCTCGGTTGCACTCGCCGCGTTGCTCAAGCGCGCTCGAACCGGCGAAGGCATCTTTGCAAACGTCAGCATCGTCGATTGCGCGCGGATGTTCGCGGAACCGTACACGCATGGATTGACGCGAGACGGCGGTTCGCTTGGCGGCGGATTCCCCGCGTACGGCATTTATCCGGCTGAAGACGGGTGGGTTGCCGTAGCGGCGCTCGAACCGCATTTCATCGAGCGTTTGCAGTTGCTGCTGGGCATCACGAATCTTTCGCGAGAAACGTTGCGCGATGCCCTCGTGAAACGTAGTGCACGCGAATGGGAAGCGCTAGCGGAACAACACGACGTTCCGCTGGCGGCGGTGCGATGAGCGAAGCCGTCATTATCGACGCCGTGCGCTCGCCGTCCGGGCGTCGCAACGGCGCGTTGAGCGCAATTCAACCCGTCGATTTACTCGCGTTCGTTTTAGAAGCACTGGTCGATCGAAGCGGTATCGAAGCCGCAATGGTCGATGACGTGATCGCCGGCTGCGTCAGCCAATCCGGCGAGCAATCGTTCAATGTCGCGCGCAAAGCGCTGCTCGCCGCAGGATTCCCACACCGCGTGCCGGGAACGACAATCGACCGCCAATGCGGATCGAGTCAACAAGCCGTTGCTTTTGCGGCGCAAGGCATTCTCGCGGGTGCATATGAGTGCGCGATCGCGTGCGGCGTGGAATCGATGTCACGCGTACCGCTGCTCGAAACGGCGCAGGGCCGCAGCGCAGAGATGGTCGCGCGGCGTTGGTCACTTTCACGTGAAGAGCTCGACCGCTATTCGCTGGAATCGCATCGCCGCGCGGCATCTGCGACGGATCGCGGCGCATTCACGTCGCAAATGTTGGCGGTGAACGGCCTCGCGCGTGACGAGGGAATTCGCACGGATACGTCGCTCGAAAAACTCGCATCGCTCAAGCCTGCATTTACTGCCGACGGCGTGATCACCGCAGGCAATTCATCGCAGGTCAGCGACGGGGCTGCAGCGGTGCTCGTGACGTCGGCCGATTTTGCGCGCAAGCACGGATTGCGCGCGCGAGCACGGATCGTAGATGCAGTTGTTCTGGGAGACGATCCCGATCTGATGCTTACTGCTCCGATTCCCGCGACTTCGAAGATTCTTGACCGCACGGGTCTCGCGCTCGACGATCTGGATTTGATTGAAATCAACGAAGCCTTTGCGAGCGTCGTTCTTGCGTGGCAGCGCGAAACCGGCGCCGATTTGGAAAAGACGAACGTCAACGGCGGCGCAATCGCGCTCGGTCATCCGCTCGGGGCAACGGGAGCGCGACTGCTGACGATTCTCCTCAACGGGTTGGAAGCGCGCAGCGGACGCTACGGATTGCAGGTAATGTGCGAAGGTGGTGGTATGGCAAACGCGACCATCATCGAACGCATTCAATAATAGGAGAGTTTTTACGTGGAGATCGCCGGAAAGTCGTTTCTTGTCACGGGCGGAAGTTCGGGTCTCGGCGCTGCGTGCGTACGTGAGTTGCACGGTGCCGGGGGTCGCGTGGTGATTCTCGACATCGGCGAACATGGCGCCGCTCTTGCGAAGGAACTTGGCGACGGTGTGCGCTTCTGTAGAACGGACGTCACCGATGAGGCTCAATTGTTGACGGCGATCGCGACCGCTGTCGATACTTTCGGCGGCGTTCACGGAGTGATCAACTGCGCCGGCATTGCAACGGCGGAACGTGCCGTTGGAAAAGAAGGCCCGCAGCCGCTTGCGCACTTCTCCAAAGTCATCAGCGTGAATCTCATCGGCACGTTTAACGTGATTCGGCTCGCTGCTGCCGAGATGATGAAGCAGCCGTTACAACCCGAAGAGGATCGCGGCGTGATCGTCTGCACGGCATCCGTGGCGGCGTTCGACGGTCAGATCGGTCAAGTCGCGTATTCGGCTTCCAAAGGCGGCGTCGTCGGTATGACGCTACCGCTTGCGCGCGAGTTTGCGCAAAGCCAAATCCGCGTGTGCTCGATTGCACCCGGAATCTTCGATACGCCAATGCTTGCCGGATTGCCGGAGGCCGCACGCGAGTCGCTCGGAAAGCAGACGCCGTATCCCGCGCGGCTCGGCCGTCCCGCGGAATACGCCGCCCTCGCGCGTCACATAATCGAGAACCGAATGCTCAACGGTGAAGTCATCCGGCTCGACGGCGCGATCCGGTTAGCGCCGCGCTAGCACCTTCATCGGCGCGGCGTCGGTTTTGACCAACGTCGGATACTTTTCTTTGAGCGCGCGCAGCTTCGGCATGTCGTTGTAGATGATGTACGGGCTGTCGGGATTGTGCACCAGATAATCTTGGTGGTAGTCCTCAGCCGCATAGAATCCGTGCAGCGGTTCGAGCTTCGTCACGATCGGCGCATGGAAAACATGCCGGCGTTCGAGCGAGGCGATATACGCTTGCGCTTGGGAGCGTTGCGCACCCGACGTGTAGAAGATCTCCGAACGATATTGCGAGCCTTCATCCGGCCCTTGGAAGTTCAACTCCGTCGGATCGTGCGCAACGAGAAAATACACATCGAGGAGTTTCTTAAACGAAATCTGTGACGGATCGTACGTCACGTCGACGGATTCCGCATGGCCGGTCGTGCCGGTGCTTACGATCAGGTAATGCGCCGTTATCGGCGAGCCGCCGGAGAAGCCGGCGACGACCCGCTCAACGCCTTTGAGGGACTCGAACACCGCTTGCATTCCCCAAAAGCAACCGCCGGCGAGAACGACATGTTCCGTTGCCGCGGAGGCGGGGGCTGCTTGAACCAGCAGGGCAAGCATCATTACAAGGGCGCTGATTGCACGTTTCATCGTATTTTCTTAACGCCGCAAAGTCTTCGACGGATGATTGTAACGCCGTGACCTCAGGAATCGTTAGGTAGAACGCAGTATGTCTTATGGGATGAACTCGCGTCGGAGAGTGATGCCGTGGCTCGTCGCGCTCTTGGTGGGCGTGTCATTTTTTGTCGCCTTTGCCCACGCGGGAGCCGCGCCGGTGAAGTCCATTGCCGCTGTCCCAGCGCCGACGATGTCGCCGGACGACCTCCTCGCTGCGATCCGCAACCGGTTCCGCTCCCACCGTCCGCCTCCGCCGTTCGAAACGTATGTCATCATACGCAAGCAAGAAACGAACTACGGGTATCCGGATTACGCGAACAGTTATACGGATCACGTTTGGTATCGTTCGTACGATCACGCTGCGCTCGAGCGACGTGAGACCGAGCTAGGCGATGTCGGGCAGATGCGCTTCGAACGTCCGCTCTTCAACCAGGCGACGGATCCGGGTCCTCCGACCGCTGACGTCTTCGAACCAGCACCGCTGCATTCGCTGGCGCCCGACTTCGTACCGACTCCCGAAGCGTCGCTGCCACCGGTCATCGCTACCGTGCGTGCGCGCGGCGAGTTCGATTATCGCGTAACGGAAGTCGATCGCGAAGGGGACGAACTGCACTTGAAGCTGCAGCCGCGCCGCGAGCCCGATCGCAACCGCTTGCGCGAGCTTTGGGTCGATGCGAAAACGCTCGATCTCCACAAGCTGGTCGCAACCGACAAACTTTTCGTGGAAAACGGACCGATTTATCCCGTGCTCTTCACGGTGTCGTTCGAAATGTTCCACACGGTTCC
>JAMXLG010000349.1 GCA_024281135.1 Vulcanimicrobiia bacterium
AACGGCCAGGTGCGTTTGCAGCCGGAGAATTCCGCGATGGCGCCAATCTACGCGAGCGATGTCGACATCATCGGCCGCGTGGAGGCTGTCGTCCGCCGCCTCTAGCGCAGCGGCTCGATTTAGAGCCGCCGCCGACCTTCCGTTCATAGCCGCAACACGCGACGCACTTCCTTGGAGCTTCGTCGCGTTGCTTGTGGCTTTTCTTTTGCTTTTGCCGGTCGTGCACGCGCCGGGCCCGATCTTCGGTCCGGGACTCGGCTTGCGCGTCTCGTCCGCGTTGTTGCCGGCATTCGGTATCATGGGCGCAGCGCTCGCGCCTGCTCTCGGATGGCAATACGCGAAGCGCGTGTCGATGCCGTTCACTCCCGCAATTACAGGGCCACTGCTAGCGTACATCGCTGCGCTTCCGCCGGTGCAGGGGACGCTCGTCGACTACCTTCGGCTCATCGGGCCAAGCGGATTGTTTCTTGCGATCGGAATCGCGGGTGCGTTCGCACTCTTTGCGAAGCTGCTGCGCAATGCGTGGGCGGGTGCTGCATGCGTCATCGTGCTCTGTCTCGTCCTGCACTTCAGTCACGTCTCGTTGACTGCGCTGGTCGAAACACTCCTCAAACCGCTTGGAACGCTCGGCGATACGTTCCTTGCATTCATCGTCATCGTGTTCATCGAAACGTTGTTGTGGACGTTCGGCATGCATGGGCCGGCGTTGCTGGCGGCAGTTGTGACGCCGGTATATCTCACGCTGCAGATGCAGAATACGACAGCGTTTCAGTCGCACGTCGCGCTGCCGCACATCGTCGTCGTATCGCTGTTTCTCTTCGTTTTCCCCGGCGGCGCTGGCGGAACGCTTCCCCTTGCATTGTTGCTCGCGTTTTCTCGCGCACGAAAGCTTCATTCGATCGGGCGGGTCACGATCGTGCCCGCTCTCTTCAATATCAATGAACCCCTGATCTTCGGCGCACCGATCGTCTTCAATCCATATTTGGTCCCGCCGTTTCTGATCGTACCGTTATTGCTGGCGACGACGACGTATTTTTCGATGGCATGGGGATGGGTTGGGCGCCCGGCGTTCTACGTGCCGTCGTCGATCCCAACGCTCATTTCAACCTATGTTGCAACGCTCGATCCGCGCGCGGTGGTGCTCGCCGTGATCAACATTGCGATTGCTGCAGTCGTGTATTTTCCATTCGTCCGCGCGTATGAAGCGCACTACCTGAAAGAACATCGAGAAAAAGCATCGTGATCGAACAACTCTGCGAACGCTTTACCGTCAACGGTCGCGTGCGTGAGGCCGCTTCGCGCGCGCACGAACGCGTGCGCGACCTGCGTTATCCTGCACAGGAGGCGGTAAGCGCGAACATTCTGCGAGCGTTTTACGATGAAGGAATTGCGGAGAGCGATTTCGCCGGGTCGACGGGATACGGATACGATGATGCGGCGCGCGAACGATATGAATCGTTGCTCGCGCGCGTGTTCGGCGCGGAGCGCGCGCTGGCGCGACTCTCGATCGTCAGCGGAACGCACGCGATCGTCACTGCGCTCGCCGCCTGTGTTGCTCCCGGAAAAACGTTGATTTCCGTAGCCGGCCGCCCATACGACACGCTGCGCAACGCCATCTGTACCGCACCGGATTCGCTTGTCGAGCAAGGCATTCTCTACGAAGAAATTCCGCTGACGCAAACGGGTGGTCTCGATCTCGATGCGATCGAGCGCGTCGTTCGCAACGACGGCGTGGGCGCACTTTTCGTGCAGCGGTCGAGGGGTTATGCCCCCAGGCGCTCGCTCACGATTGACGAGATCGCCGAACTCGTCGAGCACATGCGCGCCGTCGCGCCCGACGTGCTGGTGCTGGTCGACGATTGCTACGGCGAGCTCGTCGAGGAGCGTGAACCGACGCACGTCGGCGCCGATCTTGTCATGGGATCGCTAATCAAGAACTTGGGTGGCTCGCTCGCGCCTGGGGGCGGGTATGTCGCGGGCCGGGAGGCGGTCGTAGCCCGGGTTGCCTCGCGTCTCTATGCCCCGGGACTAGGCGGTGCGTTGGGGCCGACGCTCGGCTTTGGCCGTACGTTCGTGCAAGGGCTGTTCCTGGCGCCGCTTGTCGTCGAGCAGACTCTGCGCGGGCTCGATTTCGCCGCAGCGCTCTTCGAAGAGCTGGGGTTCAGCGTCGATCCGGCTCCGGGCGCCATCCGGACCGACATCGTTCAAGCGATACGCCTGGGAAATCAAGAAAATCTGCTGCGCTTCGCCCGCGGACTCCAACAGGCGATGCCCGTGAACGCACGCTTTGCTCCCGAACCGGGACCGGTGCCCGGGTACGTTGATCCCGTCGTTATGTCGAGCGGCGCGTTTGTCGGCGGCGCGACGATCGAGTTGTCATGCGACGCACCCTTGCGCGAACCGTTCGAAGTCTACTTGCAAGGTGGGCTAACAACCGAGCACGCCATGCTCGGGGCGTTTTTCGCCGCCGCGGCCGTTATTCAATGAAGGCGGCTTACCCGCCACAGAGAATCAGCTTCCTCCAGTGAGTACACAAGAAAACCGCTCACACGAGCGTCGATTCTTTCGTGCCAGCGTTGATTTTCCGGTAACCGTCATCGTACCGGGACACGAATTGATTTTGGGCGGTAAGGCGCTTGATCTAAGTCGCGGCGGAATGCGCGTTTCGACGAACACGGATCTTCCGGCGGGACAACCGATCATGCTTCGCTTCGAACTCCCGAACAGCGATCGTGAGTTGTTGGTACGCGCGAAAATCGTGTTGTCGTTTTTCGATGCGGCATCGAAAACATACGCGCACGGTATTGCATTCACGCAATACACGACGCACGATCACGATCAGATCGCAAATTTCGTCACGAACGTTGAAGGTAGCCCGAAGGGGTAAAGAGATCTAAGGACGCGCGGTGTCGCGCGATTCGCCCAAGAAGCCGTAGAAGAAGTAGCGGTTACCGTCGGACGTCGTAATGACAATCCGAGTATCTTGAATTTCGGCTGCACTGACCGTTTTACCGACCAATGTCTCAAGAATAGACTGCGCCTGCATGAATTCTGCCTCGCGCAGGGCATCCGGCTCTACCTCTATGAGCTCCAGAAGCTCGTCGATCCGGTCGTTCATCGTCACCTTTTGAGTAATCGTCCGCCGCGGCGGTTTTGTTAGCGTAGCGTAAGCACCAGAGTCGCCTGGCCCCATTCCTACCAGGAGCCGGGCGGCTTCGTCAGAGAAGGCCCACGCCGCCATGTACCTGCTCGAGGTCCTCAGTGGACCATTAGATGGAAAAACCTGGACGTTCGAGAGTGAAATCACGATTGGACGCGACGATTCGGTCGCAGAAGCGTGCATCGCTCTCGACCGGTATGTTTCCCGCAAACACGCGCATTTACGCGTGGACTCCGGAACGCTGCACCTTACGGATTTAGAAAGCCGCAACGGAACGAAAGTGAATGGGGAAGTCGTCAGCGGCGATGCTACCCTCGATATTGGTGCACCGTTCGTAGTCGGGCGCACCGTACTTCGCGTGACGCGCACATAAGCAAGCGTCCCGATGCAAGTCGCCACGACGGTCCTGCAAGCGCGCGCACTCTTCGACGTGCTTCCGAGACCGCTTGGCTTTGTCCCCACGATGGGCGCGCTCCACGAAGGACATATGGCGCTGGCTAGACGCGCGCGCGACGAGTGTGCGACGGTGGCTACTTCGATCTTCGTCAATCCACTGCAATTCGGCGCAGGCGAGGATCTCGAAAAGTATCCACGCGATATCGAGAGCGACCGCGCGAAGTTTTCGGCCGCCGGTGTCGACGTGCTCTTTCTACCGAATCAGGCGGTGATGTACCCGTATGATTTTTCGACGGCGGTTGACGTCGGTGAAATGGGCACGCGATTCGAAGGCGCCGCGCGACCAACGCATTTTCGCGGCGTGACCACGGTTGTGTCGAAGCTGCTCAACATCGTGCGCCCCGATTCGCTTTATTTGGGACAGAAGGACGCGCAACAAACGGCCGTGCTACGGCGAATGGTCCGCGACCTGGATGTTCCGACCAACGTGGTGATCGTTCCGACCGAACGCGAGGCCGATGGTCTCGCGATGTCGAGCCGCAACGTCTATTTGAGTTCGCAAGAACGCCAAGCGGCGCCGTCGTTGCATCACGCGCTTCAGGCGTTGCGCATGGCAATGCAGATGGGCAAGTCGAAGGCCGACGCTATGGCTGCTGCACGCACTCGATTGGATTCGCTCGCGCAACTCGACTATCTCGACGTCGTCGATGCAAATACGTTTGCCCCCACTGACGTTCTTTCACCGCCTGCCTTCGTCATCGGCGCCGCGCGATTCGGTTCGACGCGGCTGATCGACAATCTATGGATCGAGTAGATCCGTTGCCCGGCGCGCGGGTTCTCCTTGGCGTCTGCGGCGGAATTGCGGCGTATAAGATTGCTTCACTGACGAGCGCGCTCGTGCAACGCGGCGCGATCGTTGACGTCATCATGACGGCGGAAGCCGAAAAGTTTGTGGGCCCGCTCACGTTTTCATCGCTGACCGCGAGGCCGGTGTACAGTTCGCTTTGGGACGCGCCCGAACGCATTCCCCACATTCGGCTCGTGCGCGAGGCTCAGGTGATTCTCGTCGCGCCGGGCACCGCAAATATCATCGCGAAGTTCGCGCATGGGGTTGCAGACGATTTACTGACGACAGCGCTCCTTGCCGCTCGCGTTCCGATCCTCATTGCTCCGGCGATGAACAGCGCAATGTACGAGAACCCGGCGACACAAGCGAATCTCGCAACGCTGCGCGAGCGAGGATTTCAGTTCGTAGATCCCGAGCGTGGGTTTCTTGCCGAGCGGGAGTCGGGTGTCGGCCGGCTTGCATCGGAAGAACGTTTGCTCGAATCGATCGCGCAAACGCTGTACCGCCGGCGGTCGCTCGAAGGAAAGCGCGTTACCGTGACTGCGGGACCGACCCGTGAAGCATTCGATCCGATCCGTTTCGTCAGCAATGCGTCTACGGGATCGACGGGCATCGAAGTTGCGCGAGAAGCATCGCTACGCGGCGCCGACGTAACGTTGCTGCTTGGCCCGACGCTCTTGGAACCGCCGCCCGGGGTTCGTGTCGTGCGTTTCACATCGGCGCAAGAGTTGTATGATGCCGCGTTGCGCGAAGCCGTCGGCTCGGATATTACGATCGCAACCGCCGCGGTCGCCGATTGGCGGCCTGCCGAGCGCGCGGACTTGAAGCTGAAGAAGACGGATCAGGATCTCACGGTCCGGATGGTGCGCAACCCTGATGTTCTCGCGGCGCTCGGCGAGCGCAAGGGAAGCACGTTTCTCGTCGGTTTTGCCGCCGAAACGGATCATCACGAAGCCAACGCGCGGGAAAAGCTCGCGCGCAAGCATCTCGATGCGATCGTCGTCAACGACGTGCGAGGCGAGCTCGGCTTTGGAGTTGGCGAGAATACGCTGACGTTGCTCTGGGCCGGCGAAGGCCGCAGGGAACTCGGAACGGCTGAAAAATCTGCGCTCGCGATACGTCTCTGGGACGCCATTGAGGAGTTGATGTGCTCTTAGCGATCGACGTCGGCAACACTGAAACCAAGCTCGGCATTTTCGAACACGGCAGCGATCGACTCGTGCAGCATTGGCGCGTGAACACCGATGCGCGCCGCACAGCAGATGAATACGGCGTCTTCTTCACGCAGCTTTTCGCCACCGCCTCGCTTCCCGTCGGACGCATCGACGCCGTTGCGATTGCAAGCGTCGTGCCGAGACTCGACGCAACGCTCGACGACGTATGCGAAAAGTACTTCTCGGTTCGACCACATTTTCTCGAACCGGATCGACAGCAGCTCATTGCGGTTCGCACCGAACGTCCCGCCGAAGTCGGCGCGGACCTCGTTGCAGCGGCACTCGGCGGGCGCGATCGCTACGGCTCGCCGTTGATTGTCGTGAGTTACGGTACTGCGACGGTATTTACGGCGATTTCCGCGCAAGGCGAGTACCTTGGCGTTGCGATTGCGCCGGGTATCAACATTTCGATCGATGCGCTCGTCGGGCGCACCGCAAAGCTTCCGCAGATCGCGCTCGAAGCGCCCGAGCACGTGATCGGGCGCAATACGATTGAAGCATTACAATCCGGCATCATGTACGGGTTTGTCGGCCAAAGCGAAGCGATCATCACGCGCATTCGTCAGGAAATGAATGATGACGTGCTCGTCGTAGCGACCGGCGGTCTTGCCGAAGTTGTCGCTCGCCACAGTGCATTAATTGAAAAGGTTGATCCGAATTTGAGTCTTGTCGGATTGCAACTTTTTTATGCGAGTGTGCGCGACACCGATAGGTGAAAAACGCCCCTGAAAATGTTTACCGTTGCCATCGGCAACTATGCCTGTGTTCAGGCCGGTACTACTACGACAACGCGAGCAGCCAGGGCATCGACTGGACCGAGGACGACACCGGTTCGTGGCCCTACGTCGTCTGGGTGACCGTCTGCGACAATTCCGGCAACAACCGTAATAAATACTGGTAGCGCGCGGGGTCATGGTATACTGCGGGTTGCCATGACCCCCGTAGTCCCCGCGCTCGAGATCGGCGAGCATAAGATTTGGCCTCCCCTGATTCTGGCGCCCATGTCCGGTGTAACAAACCGGACGATGCGAGCGCTCTACAAGCCTTTTGGCCTCGGTTTGACCGTGACCGAGTTCGTCTCGTCGAACGCGCTGCAGTACGGCAGCAAACGCACGATGGAGATGATCGACCAGCACGGGATCGAGAAACCCGTCTCGACGCAGCTCTGGGGTGACGATCCTGAAGTGATGGCCAAAGCGGCGAAGGTCGTGCGCGAATGCGGCGCAGACATCGTCGACATCAATTTCGGCTGTCCGGCTCCCAAGGTGACGAAGACGAACGGCGGCTCCGCCTGCCTGCGTGACGTCGATCGCTGCGAAGCGATCATGGCAGCGGTCGTCAATGCCGTCGATTGCCCTGTAACGATGAAAATGCGTCTCGGCTGGACGGAAGACAAACTCGTCTACGTCGACGTTGCGCAACGTGCCGAGCGCGTCGGCATAAAAGCGGTGACGTTGCACGCGCGCACCGCGAGGCAGTTCTACAAGGGCAGCGCGGACTGGGATCACATCAAGCGGTTGAAAGAGTCCGTCGGCATTCCCGTTATCGGGAACGGCGATCTCGAAGACCCGCATGTCGCTTTGCAACGAATGCGCGACTGTGGCGTCGATGCCATCATGTTGGGACGCGCAACACTCGGCAATCCGTGGCTCATTTCGCAGATCCGCGATTTGATGGAAGGCCGCGAAGCGCCGCCGTCGCCGTCGGATGCGGATCGTTTGCGGTTCTGCATCGTGCACTACAAGCGCATGGTCGACGAACTCGGTGAAGCGCGCGCGGTGCCGCAAATGCGCAAGCACGTTGCACTGTATCTCAAAGGTATTCCGGGTGCAGCGATTTTGCGCGAACGCATCATGCGCATTCCGCGCGGAGATGAAGCAATCGGCGTAATCGAAGAAACGATCGAACGCCTCGAACGCGAGTCCTACGTTGCAGCATAAACACGAGGAGGACGCTGTGAGGTCTCCTCGTGCCGGCGATCTGGCTGCTGAAGCGTTCGAGAATTACAGGCAGTACATCAATCCGCCGTTGGCGCGAGTGATGAAACTCTCAGGTTCGCCAATTGAAGTGCGCGCGTCCGGCACCACGATCTGGGACCAAAACGGTAAGGCGTATCTCGACTTTGCGGGCGGTTACGGCGTTTTTACGCTCGGACATTCGCATCCGCGCGTAATCGCTGCGGTTCGCGAGCAAATGGAGTTGATGTCGCTCTCCGGCAAGACAATGTTCAACGTTGTGTTGGGTCGCGCAGCAAAACGTCTCGCTCAACTTGCACCCGGGGATTTGCAGTATTCATTTTGGTGTAACAGTGGAACCGAGGCCGTCGAAGGTGCGGTGAAACTCGCGCGCGCCGCCACCGGACGATCGAAAATCGTTGCGACACGCGATGCGTATCACGGAAAGACCATCGGCGCTCTATCGATCAGTGGCCGCGAGGCATTTCAAGCGCCGTTCCGCCCGCTCTTAGCGGACGTTGCGCATGTTGATTTCGGCGACGCATCGGCGCTCGATGAAGCGCTCAAAGACGCGGCTGCATTCATCGTTGAGCCGGTGCAGGGTGAAGGCGGGGTCAACGTTCCGCCTGAGGGATATCTCCGCGAAGTCCGTGATGCGTGCGATCGCGCGGGCGCGGTGTTTATTGCTGATGAAGTGCAAACCGGGCTCGGCCGGTGTGGGTACCGCTTCGGGTGCGATCGCGATGGCGTTGTACCTGACGTCATGACGCTGGCGAAAGGGCTGTCGGGTGGCATCATTCCGGTTGGGGCCTTTATCGCACGACCCGACGTGTGGAATCGAGCGTACGCAAAGCAGCCGCTCGTACACACATCGACGTTCGGCGGAAGCGAAATCGCGTGTGCTGCCGCGCTCGCAGCAATGAACGTCCTCGAAGAAGAAGACCTTATTGCAAATGCGCGTCAACGCGGCGCGCAACTCCTCGACGGCTGCCGTCGGTTGGCGTCGGAGTTTCCGCAGGTGATTCGCGAAGCGCGCGGTCTCGGTTTACTCGTCGGCGTTGAGTTGACGAGCGAAGGCTACGGCGGCTGGATCATTCCCGAGATGCTGAAGTCTGGTGTGACGGCGGCGTGGACGCTCAACCAGCAACGCGTCATTCGGCTCGAGCCGCCATTAGTCGTAACGGCTGAGGAAGTGGATCGCGCGCTCGCAGCTCTGCGGGCAGGGGTGGCAACCGCTTCTGAGAAGCTAGGCCGTTTGTAAAACCACCATGCCCTACGTCGAAACCACGATTGCTATCGCGGCGCGTGCGCGCGCCGTCTACGAGCTCGCGAAGGATCAAGAGCGTTTTCCGCAGTTCATGCCGGACGTTGAAACCGTCTCGGTCCTGGAACGTCATTCGGATCACTGGATCACGCGCTGGAAGACGCTTGTTGAAGAAGCTCCCATCGAGTGGACGGAAGAAGATCGCTTCGACGACGCGGCGCTGCGCATCGACTACAAACTGATCGAAGGCGATCTCGACAAATTCGAAGGCGCATGGATTTTTGAAGAGCGCGACGGAGTAACGCACGTCGTGCTCGGTGTGGACTATGATTTCGGTGTGCCCACTCTCGCGGAGTTGATCGGGCCTACCCTGGAGAAAAAGGTCAAGGAAAACAGCGAGATGATGCTCGCTGCTCTGAAGGCGGAGGCCGAGAAAGCCTAGCGTGAAGACGCCCAAATTCTGCTTCGTCATTCATCCGCTCTCACTCGAGGACGTTGCGCGCTACGAGCCGGGCGCTGCGGGAAAAGGCGGGCCGATTATCCGCAAGATCCTTGAGTGGATGCCGTCATACGCGGCCGTGCACGTAACAGGCGTGCGCACCCCGGATGGCCGCGAAACCGAAGGCTGGTTCGTAGCTGCGCCGCTCTTGCCGGAACAGATGATGGATTTCCCGCGCGAAGAGGTGTACAAGCGCATCATTCGTGCGATCGAAATCGGCGCGGAGCTTGGAGCAGACGTTGCGGGACTGGGTGCATTCACCGGTGTCGTCGGCGACGGCGGCGTCACGATTGCCGAGCGCTCTCCGATCCCGGTGACGACGGGCAACTCGCTCACGATTGCTGCAGGCATTCAGAGCCTTTTCCGTGGCGCGACCGAAATGGCCATCGATCCCGCAGCATCGACTGCCGTCGTCGTCGGTGCGACGGGATCCATCGGTAGCGCTTGCGTAAAGCTTATTGCTTCTCGCGTGCAGCACGTCGTGCTGGTCGCGCGCAATAACACGCGACTTGCGAAGTTCTACGAACAGGTACGCGACGAACTTCCGTGCGAGTCTAGTTACACCACTGATATTCCCGATGCGGTTCGCCGCGGTCAACTGATTCTTACGGCAACGTCATCGACGCAAGACATCATCGAACCCGAAGACTTGCAAACCGGCGCCGTTGTGTGCGAACTGTCGCTCCCGCACGACGTCAGCCGTCGCGTTGCCCTTGAACGTCCTGACGTGCTCGTCACCGAGGGCGGCAACATGCGTGTGCCGGGCGAACCGCGCTTCGAACGTATTCGCGAGCCGGGCACAGACTTCGATTTGAATCTCCCGCCGCGCACCGCACTCGCCTGCATGAGTGAAACGATGGTGCTCGCACTCGAACGCCGCCTAGAATCGTACACGCTCGGCCGCGGCATCGATCTTCAAAAGGTCGTCGACATCGAAGAAATGGCGACGCATTGCGGCTTCACCCTCGCCGACATGCGCGCATTCGACGCCGCAATCACGCCCGAAAAAATCGCCGCAACTCGCGAAGCAGCAGCAATGCGGAGGATGGCAGTTTGAGCCAGACGAGGTCCCGATCGACGATTGCTAACGACGTAATGCTTTTTTGGCGCGCCCCAGGGGAATCTTCAGTGCACCGAGTTGTGTCGCGCGCCATGGCTGGGGGGCCCCACGAAGTGGGGGGCGCGGAGGCCAGGCCGGAGCGCCTTCCAACATGAAAAAGATCGTTTCGGTGTCCCTCGGCTCGTCAACGCGTGACCATCGTGCTGTCGTGAACCTGATGGGTGAAGACTTCGATATTTCGCGCGAAGGCGTCGACGGGAAGCTTGACGCCGCCATTAAACGCGTGTCGGAACTCGACGGCAGGGTCGATGCAATTGGTCTTGGTGGCATCGACGTGTATCTTTATGCTGGCTCCAAGCGCTATGCGTTGCGCGATGGCCTACGGCTGCTTAATGCTGCGAAAGTAACGCCGGTTGTTGATGGGAGCGGGTTAAAGAACACGCTCGAACGCGAAGCCGTACGGTTCATGCGTGACGAGCTGCACGTCGATCTTCGTGGAAAGAAGGTCCTGATGGTGAGCGCGCTCGATCGTTTCGGGATGGCGCAAGCGCTCGTTGACGCCGGCGCCGACGTGCTCTTCGGTGATTTTATTTTCGCACTCGATAAAGACATGGCCGTACGCGATCTTAAGACGTTCGAAGAGATGGCAGAGAAGTATCTGCCGGACGCGTGCAAGTTGCCGTTTCAGTTCTTTTATCCGACCGGGAAGAAACAAGAGAAGCCGCCCGAGCCGAAATATCCGCAGTACTACGAAGAAGCGGACATCATCGCCGGCGATTTCCATTTCATGCGTCAATTCATGCCGGCGCGACTCGATGGGAAGATCGTGTTGACCAACACGGTTACGCAGGCGAACATCGACGAGCTGCGCGATCGCGCCGTTAAGACGCTGATTACCACGACGCCCGATTTCCAGGGACGCTCGTTCGGAACGAACGTGATCGAAGCGGCGCTGCTGGCGCTGCTCGGAAAGCGGTGGGAAGACGTCACAGCCGCCGATTACGAACGCGTGCTGCACGAACTTCACTTGACTCCGCGGGTTCTCTCGCTGAATTGATCGTCGGCGTCGTCTCCGACACGCATCTCCCCCGCTTCGGGCGCGAACTGCCGCCCGCGCTCGTGCGCGGATTGAAGCGCGCGAAAGTCGACATCATTGCGCATTGTGGAGACTTGACCGAACGAATCGCGATCGAGTTACTCGAGTCGATCGCACCTGTCGTCGCGGTTGCCGGCAACAACGACGGGAAGAAGCTGCGCGCAGAGCTCGGTGAACGCAAGATCATCGAGGCCGACAAGGCACGGGTCGGCATCGTACACGGTCACGCCGGCAAAGGGCGCTCGACGCCGGAGCGCGCGTTCCGTGCCTTTGCAGACGACAACGTCGACGCCATTCTCTTCGGCCATTCGCACATTCCATATCGATCGCGGCGCGACGGCGTATTGTTGTTCAACCCTGGATCGCCGACCGATAAACGCTTGAATCCGGCCTACTCGTACGGCATCGTGCGAATCGAAGGCTCGAGCGTTCGCGCCACACATCGCTTCTATCTATCGAGACATTAGCAATGGCACAAGCGACTCGCCGTTTGCCGCAGGTGCTGAACTACTTCGATATCTCCGTGCTTGCATCGGCGTCGATGGGGCCGGCGTATTCGCTCGCATCGACGATGGGGCCGATGGTCGCGGCGGCGGGCGCCGGCGCACCCGCAGCATTCCTCGTGCTTTCGGCCATAATGCTCTGCGTTGCGATTGCGTTTGCGCAACTCTCGCGCGTGGCTCCGAACGCGGGCTCGTCATACAGCTGGATTCGCATGGCGTTCGGCGCGCGCATCGGCGCGTACGGTGCATGGCTGCTCTTACTTTCAAACTTCTTTGCAACGATGGCGATTGCGGTGCCGGCGGGACTGTATACGCTCGCGCTCGTCGCGCCGGCGCACGAAAACGATCCCGTGTGGGCAGCTGTGATCGGCGCCATTTGGATCGTCGCGAGTTCGGTGCTGCTCTATGTCGGCGTCCGTCCAACGGCGCTTGTTACGTTTCTCGCGCTTGCCTTTGAATTGCTCGTCCTCGGCGTTTCGGCCGTTGCAGCCGTCGTCTTGCCGCATGCAGCGCAGGTTGCGGTGACGCACGGGGATCCGGCGCCCGCGCCGTTTGCCCTTGGCGGATTCGTGACGGCGATGACGCTTGCGGTGTGGATGAACGACGGCTGGGAAGTGAGTGCATCGACGAGCGAAGAGGTCAACGATTCGCCGGTCGCCGCCGGACGCGGCGGCATCGCGGGTCTCATCGTTTCGACGATTGCGCTCTTCACGTGCATGATCGCTTACATGCATCTCGGAACGCCGAAGGGCTTCGCGGATAACCAAACCGATGCGCTTGCATACGTCGGCACGTTGCTCGGCGGCGAATGGTGGCGCGTGGCAATCGTTGTGACCGTGCTGGTTTCAACGCTGACGACGTTGTGGACCACGATTCTCTATCTTTCGCGATCGGCGTTTGCGATGGGACGCGATCGCCTATTACCACGCGTACTCGGCGAACTCGATCGCCGCAACGAACCACTGTGGTCGCTCGTCATCGTCGCTGTGCTCGTCACCGTGTGCGAACTCATCACCGGCTTTTCAAAGACGGCCGCCGACCAACTGCAACTGGTGCTGAATGCGAGCTCAGTTTTTTTGGGGCTACTCTTTGTGCTCTCGGCCTTTGCCGCCGTCCGGCGCTTCACTCATGAGCGCAAAATGCCGATACGGGGAGTCGTCATCCCCTTGGTCGGTGCGCTTGCGCTACTTGGAGTTTTAGTCGCAACCATCGCGGTGGAGGACCCGGTTTTGCGCTGGTATGCATGGGGCGGGATTCTCCTGGGTATACCATTCGCGCTCTGGCGCGGTCGGGTTCTGCGAGGGTAGAACCGGCGGTTTGCCGACATGGGGCAGGGGAACGGTCTGAGTCCCCCAAACAAACCGCGCCAGCGTCCATCCGGGCGCAAAATTTATTACACGGGGTCGCTGAACCAGGCTTCCGAGCCTCTTCCTCGATCCTTCGTGAGGGTCTGTACTTGAACGAAAAAGAGATCATTCTCACCGCCGAAGGCCTGGCGAAGCTCCAGAACGAGCTCGACGAGCTCAAATCCGTGCACCGCAGAGAAGTCAACGACCGGATCCGTCAGGCGAAAGAGTACGGTGACCTCAGCGAAAACGCCGAGTATGAAGATGCCAAGCAAGAGCAGGCTTTCATTGAAGGCCGCATTCTCAAGCTCGAAGCGATGATCCGCAACTCGCGTATTATCGATGAGTCCGAATACGCGGCCGACGAAGTGCACTTGGGAGCGACCGTGAAGGTCAAAGATCTCAAGAACAACGACAGCTATGAGTTTCACATCGTCGGATCGGCCGAGGCGGACCCGAGCGCGAAGCGCATCTCGAACGAATCGCCTCTTGGGCGTGCCCTGATCGGGCACAAGAAGGGCGAAACCGTCGACGTGTCCACTCCACGCGGCGTCGTCAAATATAAGATCGAAACGATCAAAAACGGCAACGGCGTAGCCGCGCCCGCTAAGAAGGCGGCGAAAAAAGCGTCATAGACTGACGAGGTCTCTCAATGTCAGCCGAAGCCGGCACCGAGCACGAGCTCGGGAAAAGTGAAGCAGCGCTTGTAGCGGCCAGACGGGACAATCTGGCCGCTTTACGTTCGCGCGGCAAAGATCCGTTCGAAGCGCGGCGTTTCGCGGTTGATATAACCGCGGAGGATTTGCTGCGTCAGTACCAGGTGCTCGACGTCGGCCAGCACGCTGAATCCGAGAATTGGAACATTGCCGGACGTCTGATGTCGGTACGCACGGCCGGCAAGACGCTTTTTGCCGATCTCCACGATCGCACCGGGCGTCTGCAGCTCTACGTCCGCAAAGACGAAGTCGGCGACGACGGGTTCGCGACGTGGAACGATCTGGATCGTGGCGACATCATCGGCGTGAGCGGTTTTATGTTCCGCTCGAAGAAGGGCGATCTCACCCTGCACGTTCGCTCGTTCGAGGTACTCTCGAAAGCGTTGATGCCGCTGCCCGACAAGTGGCATGGGTTGCAAGACGTCGAGAAGCGCTACCGTCAGCGGTACGTCGATTTGATCGTCAATCCGGACGTTCGCGACACGATGATCATGCGCAGCCGCCTCATTGCGGAAATGCGCCGCTTCACCGACAGCCATGGGTTCTACGAATGCGAAACGCCGACGTTGCTGCACGTTGCGGGCGGCGCCGCTGCGCGTCCGTTCTTGACCAACGTCAATGCGCTTTCGGGCGAAGAGATGCAACTGCGGATCGCAACGGAGTTGAATCTCAAACGCTTGATCGTCGGCGGCATGGAGCGCGTCTACGAAATCGGACGCATCTTCCGCAACGAAGGCATCGATACGACGCACAATCCCGAGTTTACGATGATGGAACTCTATGCGGCGTATTGGGACGTTCACGACATGATGGAGTTCAACGAAGCGTTGATCGCGCATCTGGTGAACGTCGTAACCGGTGGTGACGATAAGCTGAAGGTCGGCGACCGTACGATTTCTTTTGCGCGTCCGTTCAAGCGCATCAGCTACCTGGAAGGCATCGCGCAACATTCCGGAGGGCGCTTTACGCGCGAACGCCTGCTCGATCCCAAAGGCGCTGCGGAGATTCTCCAGGAGCTCGGATTGCCGCCGTCACCGACACACGGCCACGCGCTCGATAAGATCTTCGAACGTGTGCTCGAACCGCATTTGATCGATCCCACCTTCGTGATGGATTATCCGGTCATCATCTCGCCGCTCTCGAAGCGCAAGGCAGGCGATCCCGAACTCGTCGATCGCTACGAACTCTTCTGCAACACCATGGAGATTTCGAACGCGTTCACCGAGTTGAACGATCCGGACGATCAGCGCGTGCGTTTCGAAGCGCAAATTCGCGAACGCGCTCAGGGAAACGAAGAGATTCCCGAGCCGGATTGGGATTTCGTACGCGCGCTCGAATACGGCATGCCGCCGACGGCCGGCATCGGCATCGGCGTCGACCGGCTGATCATGCTGCTCACGAACAACACGTCGATCCGCGACGTGCTGCTCTTCCCGCTCCAACGTCAGCACGGGTAGAGGCCGATGGACGGACAGAAGTGCGAGCACGAACAGTGCACTTGCTACGTCGACCTCGGCGAGACGTTTTGCAGCGATCACTGCCGGGAGGCTGAGCAGCAAGACCCGGATGCGCCACCCCACGGCCGGTGCGGTTGCCGCCACCTGGAGTGCCTCAGTCGAAACTAAGCTACGTTACCCCTGCAACCGATGTTTTGTAAGCGCTGTCCTGGCTCTTGTGTCACTCAATCCTAAGGAGATCGCATGAGCCTCGATCTGACGAAAACCTATCCCCGTAGCGTCCAGGACAAGTTGTTCGACCTCGTTCAAATTGGCCGCACCATCGATAAGGGCAAGGCCACCGCTCACGGCAACGTTGGCGAGTACCATTACAACTGCAGCATGGACCAGGCCGTGTTCGGCTTCCTCGGCATCGATCACGAAGCGCTGCTCGACGTCATCAAGAACGCGAAGAGCGACGACGAGATCTACGCATACGTCGAGAGCTTCATCAACAAGAAATCGCCCGAGGAAATCGCGCGTTGGAACCAGGAATGGTTGACGAAGAAACCTACGGGAGAATCGCTCGAATATTTCCTCCAACTTCGCAATCAGATCGCACCGGACCGGACGGACGTAACAGCTTGGCCGGACCTGCTGGATCTGGACGAGAAGCGGACCGTTCCGAAACGGGAAACGGTGAGCGTCTAGCAACGACGACGATTCGCGCCGCCGTCGAGTATGACGGCACGCGATTCTTCGGCTTTCAATTTCAACCGACGGTGCGCAGCGTTGCGGACGAACTGGAACAGGCGCTTTCCTCGCTGTTGCAAGAACCGATAAAAATTACCGGCGCCGGGCGCACCGACACCGGCGTACACGCGAGCGGGCAAGTAATATCGTTTAGCACTTCCCGCTCGTTTCCGTTTGAACGCCTGGCGATTGCGTGTAACAGCGCACTTCCGGCCGATGTCTCAATACGCGACGTTGCAATCGTCGATGCGCGTTTCTCCGCTCGCTTTTCGGCGCGTGCGCGTACGTATGTATATGCGCTGCTGCACCGTAAGGACCGCTCGGCGTTACTTGCGCATCGCGCATATCACGTCTACGGAAAACTCGATCTCGATCGCATGCGCGAAGGGGCGGCGCATCTGATCGGCGAGCACGACTTCCGTTCGTTCTGCGGTATGCTCCCCGAAGGCGGCGTTACGATCCGCACGGTGAAGTCTCTCGAGATCGTTGAGGCTGGGGAATACGTGCGCGTGAAAATATCCGCGGATGGGTTCTTGCACCGTATGGTTCGCACGATCGTCGGCACGTTGGTCGAATGCGGCCTGGGCCGTCGCGATCCTGAAAGAATTCCGGACGTGCTTGCCGCAAAGGCGCGCGCCGCCGCTGGGCTCACCGCGCCGGCTCACGGCTTGTACCTTGCCGGAGTGACGTATGAAGACGGTTACGACTCGTATGCCGAGCCCCCGGTTTTTACGTGGAAAGCGACCTGAACGTTTACTGCCCGATCTCTTCCAAGAGTCGCTGAAGCTGCTTTGTCTGCCCCACGCTAAGGCGGCGTAGCAGCTTCGTTCCGCGCTCCGAGGCGGCTTTGATTGCGTCGTCGACCAGCTCGCGGCCGGCTTTGGTGAGGAAGACGTGCGAGGCCCGTGCGTCGCCGGGATCGCGCTCTCGCATCACGATGCCCCGCTTCTCGAGGGGCAGCAAGGCGCGCGTTACGCCCGACGGGCTAAGGTGAAGGTCGTGAGCCAGCTCGGTTGGCCGCCGGCCCGTTTCCGTGCCCCGGATTGCCAGCAAGAGACGAAGCTCCGCGAAGCTGAGGCCGGCGACTTCGAGGGAGCGGTTGAGAACGGCGTTGGCCGAGGCAAGCGCGAGGATCGTTTCCATAACGTCGGTTGGCATAGGCGGAAGTATATTTGATCACTCAAATACTTGTCAAATAATTTTCCTCGTGAAAAATCCCTTGACGGCGGGGGCGGACACCCGCTAAGATGCGTAAGTTCGTCGCGCCGGATGGTGCGGCCGGATTTGCGCGTTCAGCGCAAATCCATCTTCTTTCTCGTCAGGAAATTTTTCATGCGAACGACGCTACAGAAAACCGAGGAGACGAAAGCGGACTGGTACATCGTTGATGCGGCCGGGCAACGTCTCGGTACGCTCGCGGTGCGCATTGCACGCGCGCTCTCGGGCAAACATAAACCGACGTGGACGCCGCACATTGATAACGGCGATTTCGTCATCGTGATCAACGCCGACAAAGTCGAGCTCGGCGGCAAGAAGTGGGACGAGAAAGTCTACCACAATCACAGCGGTTTCCCGGGCGGCCTCAAGACGAAGACCGCGCGTGAGATCCACGAGAAGCATCCGACGCGCCTCATTGAAAAGGCCGTGCGCGGCATGCTCCCGACCAACCGCATGCGCGACGTTCAACTCGGGCGTTTGAAAGTCTACGCCGGAGAGACGCACGCACACGACGCGCAGAAGCCGCAGCCGCTGTTCTAGGAGTATTTGTGGACACCAATCAGATTCAAGCCACCGGACGCCGTAAGCGCGCAATCGCGCGAGTGAAGCTCGTCCTCGGTCAAGGCGTCATCACCGTCAATAAAAAGCCGATCGAAGAGTACTTCCCGCGTCCGCAACTCCAACAGATCGTGCGTCAGCCGCTCGAGGCGACGCAAAGCGGCGGCCGCTTCGACATCATCGTCAAAGCCGAAGGCGGCGGCGTAACGGGACAAGCCGGTGCGGTGCGTCACGGTATCGCGCGCGCCCTCGTCGAGATGGACGGTTCGTTCAAAGAGATTCTCCGCAAGAACGGGTTCCTGACCCGCGATCCGCGCGAAAAAGAATCGAAGAAGTACGGACGCAAGCGCGCACGCAAGCGCTTCCAGTTCTCGAAGCGTTAATTTGCGCATCAACGTGAAAAACGGGAGCCGTCTTTTGGGCGGCTCTTTTGCTTTTTCGCTCTTCCCAATCGTGGGTATCGTGCTCGGGCTCGTGACGCTGCTCGTGCCGTCAAACGCGCAGTGGGTCGAAACGCAATTTGTGAACGGCATCTACCCGCGCTGGCAACACGCGACCTTTCCGGTTACGAACGCCTTTCCATGGTCGCTCGGTGACGTTGCCATCGCGTTCGGAATTGCGCTGCTCGCGTGGCGGCTGTACGTCGCGTTTCATAGCCGTCCGAAACGCAAAGTCTGGCGGCGCGTCGGGTTGATGCTCGTCGAGCTAATCGGCGTCCTCGGTCTCTATTATTTTTGGTTCGAAGCAAGTTGGGGTTGGAACTACAACCGCGCCCCGATTGAAACGCGTCTGCAATACAACGCCTCCAACGTAAATCAGCGCGCGGCGGATACACTGCGCAAGCGCGCGATCGCCGAAATGAATCGGCTTGCGCCGCTCGCGCATGCGCGAACGAATGGCGGTTTTCGTCTCGATGCGCTTTACGATGCGTGGCTTCCGGTCGTTCAAGCCGGTGGTAATTCATGGACACCGCACACCGGCGCCGCAAAACCGACGATCTTCGACCCGTTCATGAATGCAACAGCGACGAGCGGCTTCATCAATCCGTTGACGCTCAACGTGCAACTCGCAAGCGATCTGCTCTGGTTCGAGCGGCCGTTTTCGCTCGCGCACGAATGGAGCCACGTTGCAGCGTATGCGCGCGAAGATGAGGCGAATTACATCGCGATCGTGACGTGCACACGTTCGAAAGATCCGGTGCTCGCATACTCCGGATGGCTGGAACTCTTCTTGTATCTACCGCCGCTTCCTAAGTACGAAAAAAAGATGTTCGTGCCGTTGGTTTGGTCCGATTTTGAAGCGTTGCGCAAACGAAACGCTCAGCGGGTCAACGGTCGACTTGCGACACTTTCCTGGCACACGTACAACTCGTACCTGAAGAGCAACCACATAGCGGCGGGCGTGGCCAACTATAACGAAGTAACGCGCCTCTACCTCGGCGTGCCCCTTGACGCAAGCGGCATTCCGCTGCGTCGCTAGGGGCGTTTCTGCTTATTCTCAAGGTAAACCGGCAACATTCGACCTTGAGAAGATGGTAGAACGTGCGCGACTTGCCGCCGGCGCGATAGGCGGCCTTTTCATTCTGAGTACGCTTCTGGGCGGATGCAGCAAAGGACGGCAGCGGCCCGAGACGACGACGCCCTATGTCAGCACGGCAGTCGCCAACCTCGGCGACGTCGTGCCGGCATCGTCGATGTCGGGGCTCATTGCGCCTTACCAAGAGGTCGCGATTCAAAGTTCACTTACCGAACCCGCCGATGGGGTCTACGTTCAGGAAGGCGACCACGTCACCAAGGGCCAGGTGCTTGCGCGCCTCGACACGGCCGATTTGGAAGCGCAGCTCGCTTCGGACGTCGCGACGGCCCAGAGTAATCAGGCCAATACGGAACACAACGTGTATTCAGGAAGCGCGGCGATCACGCAAGGCGTGCAATCGCTGCACGGAGCTCAAGCAACGCTTTCGCGCGATCAGGGCGTACTCGCTCGCGATCAACAGCTCTATCGCCAGGGATACGTTTCGCTTCAACAAGTGCAAACCGACGAGGCTACTGTCCGAAACGACGAGTCGAGCGTACAAGCCGCGCAAGCGTCGGTTCAGGCAAATGGATCTAGCATCAACGCACCGGGAGCGCAACAAGCGACGGTCGCGCAAGCGAAGGCGCAGGTGGAAGTCGCGCTCGCACAAGCGCAGCAAGTGCGCGTGCAGATTTCCAAAGCAACGATCGTCTCGCCGATCGACGGCGTTGTCGTCAACCGAAACTTAAATCCGGGCGAGTATCCGGGTAACCGGCAGATTTTCACGTTGCAGCAAGTGAAACCGGCGTATGCGATTCTGCGCGGTTCCGCCGCGCAAGTTGCTGGAATCTCGAACGACAGCCTTGCGACGATCACGCTCGCGAGCGCGGCCCGTTCGCAAATTAGCGGCAGAGTGGTCGGGATTCTCAACGAGATTCAGCCGGGTTCCACCGAGTTCCAAGTGAAGGTGCTCTTACCGAACAACGACGAGTCGCTGCGTCCGGGCATGGCGGTGCAGGGGAGCGTACGTCTTCCGGCCGTTCGCGGCGTACGTATTCCGGAGACAGCGTTCACAGACGACAATCACGACGCGGTGCAAATCGTCCAATCCGACAGCACCGTGAAGACGGTCAAAGTTTCCGAGCTCGCGAGCAATGGAACGACCTCGGTTGTGTCGGGTCTTTCTTCGGGAACACGCGTCGTTTCGAACGGTCAATCAAGCATCGGTGACGGCGAGAAAGTCTCTTACCAGCAGTGAATTTCAGCTTAACTCGCCTCTTCGTCCACCGTCCCACCCTCGTCTTCGTCATCGTCGCGTTGATGATGTTCGCGGGTATTCTTTCGACGATCCTCATTCCGAAGGAACTCTATCCGAACGTCAGCCAGCCGACGATTACGATATCCGTTGGGTATAGCGGCGCGTCGGTAACGGAGATGCGCGACGAGATCGTGCAGCCGATCGAAGAGAATCTGGCGGGTACGCCCGACTTGCAGACCATCAACAGTGTCGTGCAGCAAGGGCAAGCGACGATCTCCGCGACGTTCGACATTACGTCCGATACCGCGACCGATCTCGCGTTGACGAACAAGGCGGTGCAGGCATCGGAACATCTGCTGCCCGCAAATATTCAACAGCCGACTGTAAATCTTCGCGATCCCGCGGAGTCCGTCGTCGTGACGCTAGCCTTGCATTCGACGAAACTGTCGCTCTCGCAGCTTTCGCAGATTGCGCAAAATTCGGTTGTGCCGCAAGTCGAACAAGTCCCCGGCATCTCGTTCGCGAACGTCGGCGGTGTCGTTACGCCCGCGTACGAGATCCAGGTCGATCCGACGAAGCTCGCGGCGGCGAATTTGACGTTAAACGACATCATCAACACGGTCACGAACGACAATCAGCGCGTGCCAGGCGGGTTCGCCTACGAACCAAACCGGCAAACGGCGGTAGAGGTCCGTGGCGACATCACCTCGCTCGATACCGTTCGCAATCTCCCGATTATCGCATCGAACGCCGGCAGTTCATCAACGCCGAACGGCACGCAAGTCGAGAACATGAACGGCGGCGTAACCGCGCTGCCAGGCGCAGTAAACCCGTGGAGCGCGAGCAATAGCGTCGTCCGGATCGGCGATGTTGCCAATGTCGTTGCCGGAAACGAACCGCGCCTGCAATTCGCCCAAGTCAGCGGCAAGCCCGGCCTCTTCCTGCAGATTCAGAAGACGTCGCAAGCGAGCGAGATCGACTCTGCAAACAACGTGCTGAAGTCGCTGCCGCAACTCGAGCGGCAGTTCCCGCAGATCGAGTTTCAGATCATCAACGTGCAATCGCGATTCACTCAGCAGCAAATTTCGCTGGTTGTGCGCACGCTCACGGAAGCGATCCTCCTTACCGGTATCGCGATGATCTTCTTCCTGCGCTCTTGGCGGAGTGCAATCGTCGTTTGCATCGCGATTCCCACGTCGCTTGCCATCGCGATCACCGTGATGAAGCTTATGAACATGACGATCGACACGGTGTCGCTGCTCGGGATGTCCCTCGTCATCGGAATTCTGGTCGACGACTCGACCGTCGTGCTCGAGAACATCGAGCGACATTTCACCGAGCTGAAGGAGCCGCCCGAAGAAGCAGCGGTTCACGGCCGTGAAGAGATTGGTGCCGCAGCGGTCGTCATCACGCTCGTCGACGTCGTCGTATTCTTCCCGATAGCGTTCATTCAAGGGCAAGTCGGACGCAATCTTTCGGAATTCGCGATCGTCGTCGTCATCTCGACGCTCACCTCGCTTTTCGTTTCGTTCACGATCACACCCACGCTGGCCGGCCTTTGGGCGCTTCGCTCGCATTGGAAACCGTGGCGCCCAGTCGAGTGGTTTGGCGAGCGATTTGACGCCGTCCGCGACTGGTATACCAAACGCGCGTTGCCGTGGGGGATCGAACATGGTGCTCTCGTTGCAATCTTCTGCGCGATCACGTTCGCCATCGCGATCGGCATGGTTGCGTTCGGGGTCGTCGGTGAAGAGTTCATCCCGGGAACCGACCGTGGCGAGATCTTCATCCAACTCACCTATCCGATCGGAACGCCGGTCTCGACCGTCGAGCAAGGGACGTTCCAACTCGAGAAGGCGATCGACGCGAACCAACACGACATCCAGCACGACACGGCCGTCGCCGGTGCGTATTCGGCTTCGTTCGGCGGTTTCGTGACGCAAAGCAACGTTGGACAGATCCACATTTTCCTCAACGACAACCGTAAGCACTCGACGAGCTATTGGGTGGATCAATTCCGCACCCTCACGCGTAAAGTGCTACCCAGTGGCGTTGAGGCGACCGTCGTGCCATCGACGGGCAGCGGCGGCGGCAACGCGCAGCCGATAGATTTGCTCGTCACCGACTTGACCGGCGGCGATCCGACACCGTATGCGCAAAAGGTGCTCGAAGCGTTGCGCGCAACGAAGGGAGCGACCAGCGTCAACAGCAGCGGAACGCAACTGGCGCCGGAAGTATCGGTAATCTTCGATCGCCAAAAAGCGCAAGCGCTCGACGTCGATCTCGGCACCGCAGCGGAAGCGGTTGGTGCTGCATTCGGCGGCAACGTCGCGACACAATTCGAAACGACGCAGGGACTCGAGCAAGTCCAGGTGATCTATCCGCCGAACGAGCAGACGAACATCGCCGAACTCAAGAATGTGCCGATCCGCGCGCAGAACGGCTCGATCGTTTATCTGGGTGATATCGCGACATTGCAATCGACGCCAACGCCGCCGCTCATGACGCGCGTAAATCGCGACACCGTGATTCACGTTGACGCGAACGTCGCGCCGAATTCGTCCTTGTCCGCGGTCGAAAACGCGATCATGCGCAAGGTGCCTTCGCTGCATTTACCGCCGAACATCGTCGTGCGTCCGGCGCCGCTCGGACAACAAGACTTCATGCACCAAACGCTGATCGGCATAGGTACGTCGATGATCGTCTCGGTGTTGCTCGTGTACTTGCTGATGGTTGCGTTGTACAACAGCTATCTGTCGCCGTTCATCATCATCTTCTCGGTTCCGGTGGCGGCGATCGGCGCACTGACGGCGCTCTTCGTCACGCACAAGACGCTGAATCTCTTCTCGTTGATCGGAACGATCTTGCTGATCGGTATCGCGACGAAAAACGGCATTTTGCTCGTCGACTACGCGAACACGCTTCGAGAACGGGGATATGATAAGTTCCGCGCGATCATGGAGAGCGCGCACGTTCGATTCCGTCCGATCATCATGACGAGTTTCTCCGTCGTCGCAGGCAACTTGCCGCTCGCGCTCGCAATCGAACCGGGTTCCGAATCGCGCTCGAGTCTCGGTATCGTCATTATCGGCGGCGTTCTCAGTTCGCTCATTCTCACGCTACTGTTGATTCCGAACGTCTATCTCTGGGTCGCCCCCTCTGACGCGCGCTTCCACTCCGGTCAGAACGGAAAGGCGAAACAGCCCAGCGAGAAGCCTAAGGAGCTCGCACCGAACCCGAATTGAGCGCCCAGTTCAACCACGTCTCCATCGCCCAGCCGAGGACTAGTCCGAACGCAACGGTCGTGACTGCGAGAATGGCGACGACTTTGCGCGTCCAGACGCCGTAGTCGTGATCGCGCACCCACGCATTGCCGATCGCTACGCCGAGCGCAATAGACAACGCCATCGCGAAGCCGTAGTAAAAGAACGTCACTGCTCGCTTTGCCGCATATCTAAGTCGCGGTCGATACCATGCGGGATCATGTAGTACAGCGCGATCAGAACATAGGCTGCAAAGCTCAACACCGGTGCGACCAGCGCGATAAGCATTGCGATGAGGTATGTGGTCCAGCCCACTTTGTACGCGACGATCGTGCCCCTAATAACGTCTTGCGAAATGTCGGACCGAAAGGCCCGCCGGCGCACGAGATGCGCGAGGCCGATGTTATAAATGGTCGCAGTGTACGTGAGCACGGCGCCGTAGAGGAACGTCGAGGTGTGCATCGTCGGATACGTGCCGAGAACCGCCGTTGCGAACGGAATAAAAACCGTTCCGGCAAGTAACAAGAGATTCACGAAGACGCTCATCCGGTCGACGTGCTCCACCATGCGAAAAAGCGCGTGGTGGTTCTGCCACATGATGCCGATGACCGCGAAGCTCAGAGCGTAGGCGACGACATTCGGCCAAAGCCCGAGGAGCGCAGCGCGCAGTTCCGCCTCGCTGGGCGGCGCTTTGAACGCCGGCAAGACGATGCCGAGAATTAAGAGCGTGATCGCAAATGCGAAAACACCGTCGGAGAATGCTTCGAATCGCGCTTTGTTCATGGCTGCGGTAATCTCGCCGTAACATCGGTGTTGCGCGGCGGCCATCATCGGTCCCTACCGTCATGGCATGTTCGACGTAGCTCAATCCCTTCACCCAGGTCTCGCGAGCGCGCTGATGCGCTTACGCGACGCGCAAGCTGCCGTCGCGTCGGCAAACGCGGGTCATGCGGGCCGCTCGGCGGATGCGGCAATGGCGCAAACCGCTCAAGCTGCGATCTTTAGCGAGGCGCTCCTGAGCGCGGTACACGCGCGTCTGAGTGAAGTAAAGGCGGTGACGCGCTGATGGATTCCTTGGATTTACTGGGAACGGCCTCCTCGGCGATGGATGCGCAGCGCGCCGCGCTCGATGTGTGCGCGCGAAACGTAGCTGCTGCCGAAGCTGCCGGCCGCAATGGACACTTCGAGCGGCTCGTGCCGCAGTTCGATCTCCACACAGATGACGATGGAACGACGGTCGAATTCGCGGGGGCGCGTCCCGAAGCCGGAAGCAGCGTGGATATCGTGACGGAGATGATCGCCGTGATGAATGCATCGCGTGCCTATGAGGCGGATGCTTCGCTCTTCGACGTCGGCAAAACATTAGCGCAGCGCACGATCGACATGGGGCGCCTGCAATGAGGGTCGAGTTGCTTCAACCAGACGCGCCGCCTGTGGCGGCGAAGCCGAGCGCCGACGTAGCGGCATTCACGCGTGCGTTGGATGATGTCGGCGCCGTACTCGGTCGTGCCACGGCCGCCGAGGATGCGCTCGCAAACGGAACCGGGTCGCTGCAAGCGGCCGTCTATGAACGTGCGCGGGCCGACGTCGCGCTGTCGGTTGCGACGGCAGCCGCGCAACGTAGCGCGCAGGCGCTTACCGCGATCCTGAACGTGCAGATCTAATCATGACGATCGATACGTTGTTGCGTCGCGCAGCAGCATTGCCGGTTGCAATCAGAATTGGAGCGCTCGCGGCGCTTGCACTCGCTATAGTGCTTTCAATCGGCGCAGCAATCGTTGCGAACCCTTCGCGCACTGCGCTTTTCGCGCAGCCGCTTCATCCGGAGCAACTCGCCGAGGTCGAGGATCGTTTGGCGCAGTGGAATGTGCCGTTCACGCCGAGCGCAGATAACGTCATCGTCGATACGCCGCGCCGCAACGATATATTGCTACGCTTATCGCTCGCCGGTGTCCCGCACGCCCACGTTGCGACGAGCGGTGAAGCACTTGCGAACATCGGCGTGCTGACACCGCAAGCCGTCGTCGACGCGCAGACGCGCAGTGGACTTGCCGGCGACATCGAGGTAGCATTGCGAAGCATCGACGGCGTGGACGATGCGCGCGTCATCATCGCTCCGGGAAAATCGGCGGAGTTTGCGGACGAGGGATCTGCCGACGTAACGGCGAGCGTCCGCCTTCAACTGCATCCTGGTGCCCATCTCCCCCGTGCATCGATCGCAGGAATTCGTTCATTCGTAGCGGCGAGCGTGACGGGTCTCGATCCTGCGCATGTAACGATTCTCGACGACCATGGCGTAGCGCTCACCGGCGATGCTGCTGAAAGCGACGATGGGAACGCATTGCAGGCCTCGCTACAAACGGCGCTCGATGAAGCGCTTGGCGCCGGCGCTGCAATCGTGCGGGTTCATGAGGAATATGTCCCTGCGGAGAGCGAGCAGCGCGATGTTCGTCGCGCTCCGCTGGGAAGCGTGCCGATCGCCCGTGAAACGGCAACGGAATCGTTCAATGGTCAGGGCCGGCACTATGACAAGAACGACGAGCGCGATGATCGCGGCAGTGACGTGCACGAAACGCTCTCCCGGCTGCCGCGCGGATCGCTCGCACGCGTGACGACGGCGGTGTTCGTCGACGCGCAGAAGAACCTCGAGCTCGAAAACGTACGGGCGCTCGCGGCGGCGACGGTCGGTTTCGATGCTCGTCGCGGGGACACGCTAACGGTGCAAGCTGTAGATTTCCATCATGCGCGCACGCAACCGCACGATGGGTGGTTTCTCCTCTATGGTGCAATCGTACCGCTACTGCCGACCGTGGCAATCGTGCTCGGAATGCTCGTCGCCGGAAAATACGCCGCGCCGCACGTTGCTACGTTTGCGAAGCAGTATCTCGAGCGCAGTTCGATCGCGCGTATGTCGACGCGCGTCGCGGGCATTGCACCGTCACAGGTTCGTGGCGCGCTTGTGAACGAGCCTCCGCATGCCGCCGCGGCGATTATCAGCGCATTGCCTGCCGCAACGGCGGCTGCCGTTCTCGAACTGTATCCGCCGCACGAGCGCGAAGCGATCGTACGACGAATGCAGCGCGCACGTTCGCCGCTCGTGCCCGACGCCTCGGAAATTCTCGGACAACATGCCTGATGGATTTGCGCTAAACACGCAAACCCCGACGTTCGTATCGATGCGTGCGTGGCTCGAGCGCACCGCCGAACCGCTCGTCGTCGTTCCGGAACCGGAACCTGAACCCGAGTCCGAAACGAAGCCGGTCGTCGAACGCACCGAGGTAGATGATGCAATCGATGAAGCGAAACGCTTTCGCGCTGCGCTTGCGGATGCGGTCGAAGCTTGCCTCGGCGAGTTGCTTACAGACATCGCGGGAGATATACTCGCCCGTGAACTAGTGCTCGCGCCTTGCGACCTGCATGCAATCGTCGGACGGGCAATCGCGCGTTACGGCGCCGACCCCGTCGGCATTCGCGTTCATCCCGAAGATGCGCCGCTGTTCGACACTATGGACGTGAGAATTGTCTCTGACGGTTCGCTGCGGCGCGGCGACGCCGTCATTGAAACACGTAGCGGCAGCATCGACGCGTCCCTCGGCGTTCGGCTGGAACGTTTGCTTGCGCGGCTCTGCGCATGATAGCGCGAGGAACCGTAACGGCCGTCGGAAGCAGCGGCGTTCTTGTCGAGATGCCTGCAGTGCCCTTGGGAACATGCGTGCGAATTCAATGCAACGGCGAATGGAAACGCGGTATCGTCATGTCGATGAGCGACGGCGGCGCTACGATACGCGTTGCGAGCGGCGCAAACGGAATCGCGACGGGCGCGATGGCGGAAGAAGATCATTGCGGGAATACGGTCGTGCTCGGCGCTGCCGCGCTTGGGCGCGCAGTTGATGCATGGGGCGCACCGCTCGACGGTGGGCGGGCATTGCGCGGCGTCCGCGTCCGCATTCCCGCGCCGCCGATCGATCCCGACGCGCGCGTTTCGACGCCCGAACCTCTGTATACCGGTATTCGCGCAATCGACACGCTGCTGACGATTGCGCGCGGCGCGCGAGTCGGCATATTCGGTGCCCCGGGTGCCGGAAAAAGCACGCTGCTCGAAACTACTGCCAGTGGCGCGTGCGCAGATGCGGTCGTCGTGGCGCTCGTCGGCGAGCGAGGTCGCGAAGCGGAACGCTGGATCGCGCGACGTAACGCGCGCACGACGATCGTGTGCGCGACCAGCGATCGTCCGGCTCGCGAACGCATCATGGCCGCGCAGGCGGCATTCGCGCACGCACGCGCGCTTGCGCGGCGCGGATTGGACGTGTTGTTGATTCTCGATAGTCTGGCGCGCGTCGCGTACGCCTTACGCGAAGAGCGAGCGGATGAGCCGGCCGGCCGCGGCGGCTACCCAGCGAGTGTCTTTGCCGATCTCGCGCAGTTGGTCGAGTCCGCCGGCGCATTCTCGCGTGGTTCGATTTCGTTGCTGGCAACGGTGCTCAACGACGGCGACGATCGCGATCCGGTGAGCGAGGCCGCGCGCTCGCTCCTCGACGGCCACATCCAACTTTCTCCGAGGCTTGCCCAGGCAGGCCGCTTCCCGGCAATCGACGTCCTCGCCAGCGCGAGCCGTACGATGGCGTCGGTGACGTCACACGAGCACCAACGGGCGGCGGCGGCGGTCCGTTCCGCCTTCGCGGCGCTGGCGGCAAGCGAGGACCTCCGGTCGCTCGGATTCGAGTCTCGCGATGCTTGGACGGCAGCGGCGGTCGCGCACGAGGTCCGCCTCGAGGCGCTTGTGCGACAGGGCCACTCGCCCGTGGCCGCTTCCGACGCGCTAGCGATGCTCCTCGAAACCGCCGATACCTTGGGAGAGCCTGATGAACATCGCTTCTGACCTAGCTGCCATCGAGCAGCGCATCACGCAAATTACCGGATCGACGATCGAGCTGCCCGGCTTGCCCCAGCAGGACGATCAGTCCGCGTCATTTGCGGACTTGGTGCGCGCCGAACTCGCTGCGCAGAATTCTCAAGAGGCTGGCGGAACCGACGTGCCGGGCATTGCCTCGGGTGCAGCGCTAGGCGCAATTAATGCGCCCGCCATGGTACCGCCCGCGCAGATCGATCAACTCGTGAGCACCAACGCGACGCAGTGGAATGTCGACCCTGAGCTTGTCAAGGCAATCATCGCAAACGAGTCCGGTTTCAATGCGAACGCGACTTCGAATGTCGGCGCGCAGGGGCTCATGCAATTGATGCCGGGAACGGCCACCGGGCTTGGTGTCACAAATGCGTACGATCCCGCGCAGAACGTATGGGGTGGTACCAGATACATCAAGGGGCTGCTAGACCGGTTTAATGGTGACGTTCGAAAAGCTGTCGCCGCGTACAATGCGGGACCGGGTGCGGTAGAGAAGTACGGTGGCGTACCTCCGTATGCAGAAACGCAGAATTACGTCCAAAACGTTCTCGCAAGTTACGAAAAGTACCGCGACAAGAACACTCCGTAGTGTCCTTCTTGCAGCGCTGAGCTGCGCGCTTATCGCGCAAACGACACCCTCTCATCCATCCGTCGATACGATCCTTAAGAATCACGCGGCCGCCCTTGCCGCGATGCATTTGAGCACGCCGAGTTCGCACGAAACGACCGGCTCTATCGAAGGCCTTGGCCTTTCGGGCACCTTTCACGAATGGCAAGAGGGCAACAAGCAACGTCGTGACGAGCGACTCGGTTTCCGCGTCGAACGCGAGCTGCGAGTCGGTGATAATCTTTGGGTTCAGAATACCAGCGGCGAGATTCGCCAACTTCACGGACTGATCGCGCGCCGTCAAGTTACCGACGACTTCATCGATACGGGTCTCTTTGCGAAGCATCCGGAGAACTCGAAGTATGTCGAACGTGCGACGCTCCCCGACGGACGCGTCGTCTATCGCCTGTCCATCGCGCCCGCGCGCGGCGAGCCGTTCGTCGTGGGCATCGACGCAAAGACATGGCTGATCGATCAGAAGTCCTACATGGAGAACGATTCGCAACAGGTCGTCACCTATTCGGATTACCACGTGGTGAACGGAATGTTGATTCCGTACACCGAGATCGACTCGAACGGCGATACAAAATTCGATATGACGTCTCGCGTTCAAAACGTGATCGTCGACCAGCCGATTGCCGATTCAATCTTTGCGCCGCTCTCGCCGGAAACGGTTACGCTTAGCACGCCGGTTCGCGTGCCGCTTGAGTTTTTTAACGGTCTTCCATTCGTGAAGGTCACGATTGCGGGGCACACCTACAGGTTCCTGATCGACTCTGGTTCACAAGGCAACGTCTTGGATCCGCACGTTGCCACCGATCTGGGCTTGCATCCGGAGGGAACGCTCGAGATTCGCGGTGCGGAACGAACGCCGAGTCTAGGCGTGGTCGAGACACCGCCTATGACCATCGGTGGGGTTGAACTTCCGTCGCGCATCGCGAGCGTGCTCGATTTGAGCAAAATCCTGCGCGGGCCGGCCACGATCGACGGTGTGCTTGGATATCCGCTCTTCGCAGCTGCGGAACTACGCTTCGATCCCGACGGAAACTTCCTGACGATTGCGAAGCCTGGGCTCTTGCCACCGTTGGGTGAGAAACTCGACGTCGATACGGATCGCGAGCTTGCGGAAGTCGAAGCGACCATCGACGGCACGGCCAAGACGCGGCTTTTGGTCGATACCGGAAACTCGAACGAGTTGCTGCTCTTCCAGAGTTTCATCAACGCGCACCAAGGATTGATCATGTTCGCCGGCAACCACGCGGTCGAGAATCGCGGCGCGGGTGGTTCTGCGGCAGCGGTGCAGGCGATGGTGGATCTGCTCGAAATCGGCCATCAGCGTTTATACAACCGATATACCGACGTCATTCTTGCAAGCGCCGGCGCCTTTGCCGATCGCAGTGACGGCGGGAACGTCGGGTACGGCGTCCTGCGCAATTTCATCGCGACGTTCGATCTCGCCGACCATTCGATTTTTCTTGAAAAAGCTCGCGATTTCGACGATGGACGGTACCGCCAGCGCACCGAGACGTTCGGCATCCCCCACCGTTCATAAATTCGTAATACGTCGATGACGGCACGATGACGCGCGGCGCGCATCATCGACCAATGATGACGCAGCAACTCGGTTTCAGCGTGCTGACCGCGCCGATCGCGGCAATCGATCGCCGCTCTCTTTCGCAAGCCTGGTATTCGGCATTGCACCTCGCGCATGAGTCGCCGCGGCACGATACGCCGAAAGCAGCTCACGCGCTCAATACGGAAGCAGAACTAAACGTTGCGGTGTTACCGGAGCGAAACGGCGCGCGCACGGGTGCAGCCGTCTCACTCGCGATTCATCGAACAACGAAACGGTCGCGAGCCGAGGCGACGCCGGTCGACCGCCGATCGTCGCGCTCGCCGCTCGCGCGGAAGATCGAATATCTCTTTCTGCGGCCGAATCTCACCACGACCCGCGCAACGTTCACGATCGACGGCAGCTCGGCGCGCGTGCACGTATCGATGCAACAAACGCGTTCGGGATTGCGGCTCGTCGCGGTCTGTCCGTCTGAGGCTCGTGAACGTGTGGCGCGCGCTCTCGAGCAAGCGCGCTATGCACTTGCTGCTCGCGGCATCGTGGTCGATGCGGAGATTAGGGAGTAGCGGCAATGTTCATCAATTCGGCAACCGAACGTTCTTTGGATCTCATCACGCAGCGCGCAGCCGACGTCTATAAAGCCTTTACGCCGGGCGCGCTTCCGCAACACAGCGACGTAGAGACGGATGCCCCGCAATCGCGCCAAGTACTCGATCTGCTCTCGGTGAGCGCTCCGAACGACGATTATTTCATTACCTCGGACGATCGCGGACGAACGACATACACACGCGATGGAACGCTGCGCGTCGCAGACGGAACGCTGATCGGAACCAACGGACGCGCGGTGCTCGGCTACACCAAGGGGTCAGACACGCCTGGCGCATTGAAGATCGATCCGGTGGACGACGCGCTCGGACGCGTTCGTAACGTGCGCGTGGAAAGTAACGGCAGTGTCGTCTACGACCGCCGCATCGTCGAACCGAGAGCGGGCTCAGTGCACATGCAGCGCGTGAGCATCGGGCGTCTTGCGCTCGCGCGATTTCCGGCCGCAACGAAACTCGCGACGGCGCCGGACGGAAGCGTTGCAGCGCCGCCGGGCGTCGTGCCGCATCTCGGCTGCGCGGCCGATGGAAACTTCGGAGCAATCGTGCCGATGCGACGTGATGAGAGTCGTATCGATTTCAATCGCAGCCTCGAACGGCTTCACGATGCGTATGTCGCCTTCGACGCGTTGCAAGCCGTGCATAAAGCGCAAGGACAAACAGGCAAAGTCGCGATGGATCTGCTCAAGTGACGCGGTGTATCCGGCCGATGGTCTTTCAAACGCGCACCGCGTTTCCGGTTTCGGCTGCGTGCGTTATTGCGAACGGCGTGCGTGAAACGCTAGATGCGCTTTATAAAACGCAAGTCGAGTTGCGACTGTTCGAACCCACCGTGCCCTCGACGCAAGGGTGGCGCGCAATTACCGACGGCGCACGTCTGTATCGCATCGCCGGAGCGCGCTCCGATGCAGCGCTCATCATCCGTCCCTCTGACGCGCTCGCGCTCGCATCAGCGGCATTCGGAGAACCATCCTCAGACTCGCGCGCGCTTTCGTCGGTTGAGAGCACCGTTCTCGAGCGCATCGTGAGAACGCTGGCCGGTAATTTCGTAACGATCTGCGGTGCCGGTGCCGAAAGCCTGGTTCCGAAACCCGTGCACTCGCTCGAGGGATTTCTCACCTACTTTGAAATCGCCGTCGAGCAACCCGTTTCGGCTGCAATCGGTCTCGCGATCGCACGGCAAACGGGGGCTGAGCCGCAGGGCGGCCTTCTCATTGAAGATCTCCTCGAGGTCGAAGTCGAGGTCCGCGTCCGGACCGAGGGGGCGTTCGTCCCGGCCGGCGAGCTAGCGGCATTAGAACCTGGCGCAATCGTGCCGATTACTGTATCAACCGGCCTGACCGCCGTTGCAACCGTTGCCGGGAGGCCGCTCGCGCGTGGCGAGTGCGGCGTCCGGAACAACCGGGTTGCTATGGCGATCGGCCACTCTTCGTGCACCGAAAGGGGAAGCGAACCGGACCTATGACGACGACTGTAGACGTAAAGAAATTGAAGGATCGCGCAAACCTTGACGTGCTGATGCACGTCCCGCTCACCGTCACGGCTGAACTCGGGACGTCGAAGATGTCGGTCTCCGAAGTGCTCAAATTAGGAACGGGCTCCATTGTTGAACTCGACCGTCTTGCCGGCGGTCCCGTCGATCTGCTAGTGAACAACAAGCTCATCGCTCGCGGCGAAGTCGTCGCCGTCGACGAGAACTTCGGCGTTCGCGTTACGGAGCTGATCTCGCGGCCGATTTAACGCCGCCGCAATAACCGGTTCACGCAAGGGTGACGCAAGCGCGTCACCCTTGCTGTATGGATGGACTCTTTTCAGTTGCCCATCACGCGCAGGCTTCGCTTCCGCTAGACGTTCTTATCGGCCTGACGGTCCTCTCCGTCGTTCCGTTTCTTCTGATGATGTGTACGTCGTTCGTGCGCATCGTCGTCGTACTCTCGCTCGTGCGCTCGGCGATCGGCACATCGTCGCTCCCACCGAACGCGGTGCTCTCCGGACTGGCGCTCGTGCTTACCTTCGTCGTGATGTCGCCGACGCTCTCGCAGATCTCCCGCGATGCGGTCGACCCGTATGCACATGGCAAGCTCTCGCAATCCCAAGCGTTCGACCGTGCGACGCAACCGCTTCGCGCGTTCATGCTGCGCCAAACGCGCGTCAGCGATATCGAACTCTTCGAGCGCGTCGCGCACCAGTCGCGTGGTCTTCCCGGGCAGGCATCGCTCGTGGTGCTGGTACCGGCGTTTGTCGTCGGCGAGCTACGAAGCGCATTCGCAATCGGTTTTGCGCTCTATCTGCCGTTCGTGGCGATCGACTTGGCGGTTTCGGCGATGCTGATGGGGCTTGGGATGATGATGCTCAGCCCACCTGTGATCTCGCTGCCCGTGAAGCTCTTGCTCTTCGTGATGGTCGACGGCTGGGCGCTCGTCTGCGGAGGCGTGGCGAGCTCGTTTCGGTAAAAGGGGACCATGCGAATTTCGGATGCGCTCGCGACGCTGCGACCGTTTTTCTCGTTCGAATTCTTTCCACCCAAAGACGACGCCGGGTCGAAGCAGCTCTTCGCGACGATCGAAGCGCTCGCGCCGTTGCGTCCCGCATTCGTCTCCATAACCTATGGCGCCGGCGGCTCGTCGCGCGATCGTACCGTCGCCCTAGCAAAACAGATTCAGGCGGAGATCGGCCTCACGGTTATGGCCCACGTAACGTGCGTAGGATCGTCTCGGGCGGAGTTACGCTCCCTCTTCGACGACTTGGCGCGCGCGGGCATCGAGAACGTCCTGGCGTTGCGCGGCGATCCTCCGAAAGGGGCGTCGCAATTCGAAACGCCGCCCGGCGGCTTTTCGCACGCGACTGAACTCGTCGCGATGTTGCGGCGCAATTATGATTTTTGCATCGGTGCCGCGTGTTATCCGGAGACGCACGTTGAGGCGCCGAACACCGAAGTCGACCTGCAGCATCTTAAAGAAAAGGTCGATGCAGGCGCGGACTTTCTCATCACGCAGCTGTTCTTCAACAACGACCGCTTCTCGGCGTTCGTACGGCAAGCGCACGACATCGGGATCAATGTTCCAATCGTGCCCGGTCTGATGCCCATTACCGGCTATCAACAGGTCGCGCGTTTCACATCAGCAATCGGCGCCACGATTCCGCCGAAGCTGCTACGTGAACTCGAACTGCGCGCCGAAGACGGCAAGGCGGTCGAAGATCTCGGCGTTGCCTATGCAGCGCTGCAAGCAACGGAGTTGCTCCAGCAAGGCGCCCCCGGAATCCACTTTTATACGCTGAACCGCTCCCCCGCGACGCGCGCAATCGTCTCGGCGCTGATCGCCGGAAGCGCGTGGCGGCCGTTGTTCTCGCTGCGTTAATCTAAGGAATCATCCCGCAGTCGAAGAGCTTGTTGGCGACCGGGCCGGCAATTTTGTTGATGAAGTACGCACGCATCTGCGGGTCGTCTTTGAGTTGCTGAACGACTTTCTGTTCGATCGCCGCTTTTTGTCCTGAGGGCGGATTCGCCCGTTGGGCGGCGATTTGATCGCAGCTCGAATTTTGATATTTCGCAATGACCTTGTCGGCGACTTTATCCGCAACCGGATACTGACTCTGTTGGGCATGTGCGATTACCGGCACGGAAATGATTGCCAATGCAAGAACGGCAAGTCGAAATGTCGCTCCATTCATAGCAATAGCGTAGCGCTCTCGCGCGCTGCAGTTTATCCCGGGAACGCATGCGCGTGGCGATTACTGGATGCGGATCCCGAAGGCGTTTTCGAGATTCTCGTTCCCTTTGCGCGTGATTTCCAGCGAACGGTCACGTGGATTGCAAAGCACCCACTCGTGCTTGATAAACGTACCGAGGAGCGCAGCACCGAGCGAACCGGCAACGTGATGGCGTCGTTCGGTCCAGTCCATGCACGCGCGCGCGAAATGGCGGCGGCTCGCGCGCGCCGCTTCCAAATCAACGCCGATCTCGGAGAAGAAGCGTTCGCCGTTGCGCGTAACCGTGAATGTCTCCGAGTCGGCGGCGATGATACGCCGTTCGGTTAGAGCGTCGGTAACGGCAACACCTAAGCGGCCGGCAAGGTGATCGTAGCAGGAGCGCGCCCTTCGAAGGCGCTGCATAGCCGAGTGTTGGTTCAACGACTTCACCGGTGCGACGGGAGCGATCGATGCGAGCACCTCGATTGCATGTGCGATTTCACCGGAAGCGATGCAGAAAAGTCGTTGCCGCCCGGCATTACGGGCGCACAGGAGTCCCCCGTCAACGAGTTTGGCTAAGTGCGCGCTCGCAGCTTGCGGCGAGGCTTCACCGCGAAAGGCGAGCTCCGACGCGCTCAGCTCTCCCCCGTCGAGCAACGCGAAGAGTATCTTCGAGCGGACGGGGTCACCGATGAGCGCAGCAACTTTCCCAACATTGGGCAACATGGCGCAATTGTATCACGCCGACACTTCAGGCAAGGATGAATCGCCGATTGCAGATTCGCGAGACTTGGGCTTGGAACTCGAGATTGCCCGGCGAGCAAGCTGCAAAACGGCTCCCGGGTCGAGTGCCGCGCCGCGCGCGTGCTCTGCCTCGAACCAGGCTTGCGAGTGCCGTGCGCTCAAGGTGCGAACGACCTCGGCGCGCACGTGACGTTCCGATTCGTGGAGCGGAAACTTCAACCGTAGCCGCAAAGCGTCGGCGCTGCCGAATAATTGCGCGGCTTCATCATCGTCAGTCCGATACGAAAGTAGACGCGCCGTGGCCTCGAGGACGTCTGGAAGCTGCAGCGACAGATTGTGTTCGCGCACGATCGTTAAGCTCTCGTCGATGAACCGTTGCGCCTCCGGTTGATTACCGTCAAGTAACTCCACCTCGGCTAGGTGGCTGAGCATCGTCGTTATGCCCGAGTAGTACTGGACCGATCGCGCGATCGCAAGAGCCTGTAGATACTCGTCGCGCGCTATGGCAAGATCACCCTTCTGGTGTGCCACGTTCCCAACGACGCCATGCGCCCACAACAGCAACGTCCGATTCTCGGTCCGTTTGCAGACGGAAACCGCCTCCCGCCCAGCATCAAGCGCAGAGTCGAACGAACGCGACGCCGTATCGCAAATGCTCAAGTTGATCAGACATTTCGCAACGCTGGCATCGTCTGAACCCTCGAGAAACATCGAAAGCGCACGCGCAAGCGCGGCGCGGCCTTTCTCATACTCGCCCCGATTGACCAGGGTGCCGCCGAGGGTCGCGAGTGCGTCGGCAAGACCCTCGCCGTCCGGCAATCCTTCGCGCAACTTCACGCTTTCTTCCGCGTCGCGCAGAGCCGCGTCTAGCTCTCCGTGCGCACTGCGCAAGCCGGCTGCGCGGCTGAGGAGAAGTGCGCGTTCGCTCGCGCCGGCAATACCGGATCGCGCAATCGCTTCGAGCAGATCCGCGCCTTCGCTGTAGAAACCTCGCACGACCCAGAAAGGTGTCAGTGCGAGTGCGAGCACGACGCATTCATCGCGCTTCTGCTCCATCGCCCATGCAAGTGCAGCAACGACGTCGGGATGGGCTGCAACGAGCTCTTCGGTGCATGCTGCGCGGTTTTGTGCATCCGAAGCGCCGAACGCCTCGATTTTACATGCGAAATACCGGAAATACCGCTCCTCGAGTTCGGCACCATCGGGAGCCTGGCTCAACCGCTCGAGGCCGTACGAGCGAATAACGTGCAACAAACGGAATGAGGTCGTTTCCTCTCGGCCCGTTTTTGCGACGAACGATTTTTCGACGAGCGCTGTGAGCATGTCGAGGATCGCACTCGCTGTAATGCGTTCGTCGTGGCAAATAGCTTCGACCGCGTCGATGCCGAACGCGGCGCGGAAGATGGCGAGTCGCGCAAAGAGCAAACGCTCGTCTTCGTCGAGCAGGTTATAACTCCACTCAATTGCCGCGCGGAGTGTGCGGTGGCGGCCGTCATCCTGCGTGTCGCTGACAAGCAGCGCAAATTGCTCGTCGAGTCGCTGAACGACTTGATGCGGCGAGAGCGTGCGTAAACGCGCGGCGGCAAACTCGAGCGCTAGCGGAATACCGTCGAGGCGGTCGCAAATCTTGACCAGATCCGCGGCGTTCTTTTCTGTGATCTTGAACTTTTCGTCGTGCGCTTTGGCACGATCGGCGAGAAGACGCATTGCATCGCATCGCCGCACTTCTTCGAGCGGCATATCGGCGGAAGGAAGCGCGAGCGGAGAAAGCCCGTAGACCTGTTCGCCGCGCAGATGCAGCCGCTCGCGGCTCGTGATGAGCAACTTCACAAGCGTCGAAACCTTCAAGACTTCGGCTGCGAACTTCGCAATGGCCTCGAGATATTGCTCGGAGTCGTCTAAAATGAGGAGCGTCTCTTGACCGTCGACGTGCTGTAGCACCGTCTGCAAAGGGTCGCGTCCGACGATTTCCAATCCCATCGCATTTGCGACCGCCACGGCGACGTCCGTGGTCAGCGTTTCGCTTACCGGGACGAACCACGCACCACCGGGGAACTGCGGCAGCACGCTCTCTGCGAGTTGCAACGCAAGGCGCGTTTTCCCGACGCCGCCCGGGCCGACGATCGATACGAGACGCTTGCCGCGCAGCAGCGACTGCAGCGTTTTGAGTTCGCTCTTGCGACCGACGAAGGCAGAGAGGTGGTGCGGAATATTACTCGGAGCGATCTCGCCGAAGCGCGAGTGCCGGCCTTCCGCGGTGCGCTCGTCGATCGCTTTGATGAGCGCCGCCATGTGCTTGTCGAAGTCACGCGCTTCGTCGACGGGCGCCGCATTCAACAAAGCAAACCATGCCAGGCTGTTCGGCAGTTCGCTTTCGCTCGGCATGCGCGCATTGTGCACAAGGACCGGCAGGATTGACGTGCCGCCGGCTGCGGCCGTTTCGACCTCCATCCTCACCGGGTCGTCGGCGTCGAGAATCCGTGGGGGGGCTTTGCCGCGCGGCCCGCGCCATTTCGGCCCGACAACGACGAGGAGAACATCTGTTTTTTCTAGCGTGCGCGCGATATAGTCGTGGAAATTTTCGCCGAACGGAATCTTGTCGATGTCGATGAACACCGATTCACTGCCGTAATGTTGGGCGAGCCTGTCAAAAATCGCGCGGCAGATAGCCGCGGAATCTGCTCGCCTATAGGAGATGGCGATGCGCTTCACACACCGCCATCATACGACAATTGCCTTTTTGTTACCGCTTGCTAGAACGAAGCGGCACCCAGCGCGGCTATCTCGGCGAAAAAGACATTCGATTGTGGACATTGCTGACCGGGCACACAACCAACGATACCTATCGGTTGACCCGTGACATTAAAGACCACGATCTGTTGCGTGGTCGGCACGACGTAGCCGACGCGTTTGCCGTCGAACTCGGTGAACCACATGCGTCCCAGACTGTCTCTCGTGATGCTCACCGGCGCCTGCGCAGTGCCGTTGCTCGGAAGTGGGAGCAGGGTAAACTCGGTTCCACCGATCGGGATGAAGCCGATTTCATTGAGGCCGTCGTCGGTGAACCAGACTGCGTGGTCGCCCGCGGCAATCGCGCTAACGTGCGAATGATCCGGCAGCGTGAACGTTTGTTTGATCGTCCCGGTCGAGGGCTCGACCACGAAAATCATCGATGGATTCTTACTGCTGCTCGGCATGTTGGAATTCAACGACGGATCGGTCGCGACCCAAAGATTTCCGTCGGGTCCGATCGCGGAAGCACCGAGCGGGTGCGTGAAGACCGGCGAAACACAGCCGATGCCGACTCCCACCAAGAAGCCCGTCCAGAGCGTTTGCTTCGTGAAGTGATTGGCGATGACGAACACGCTGGTTCCGCTCGGTGAAGAGAGCGATACCCACTTGTCGCCGAAGTTTCCGAGCGAAACGTTGAACCACGTTTTAGTATCGGTGTTATATTGCGCGAGCAACGGCTGCGAGGCGGGCGTTGGAACGGGGGCAGGTGCAAGGA
>JAMXLG010000350.1 GCA_024281135.1 Vulcanimicrobiia bacterium
CGGCTGTAGTCGAGATACAGCATTGACGCAACCGCGTCGACACGCAAGCCGTCGATTTCGTATTCGCGGAGCCAAAAGATCGCGTTGTTGATCAAATAATCCGCGACTTCGTGGCGTCCAAAATTGAAGATATACGTGTCCCAATCGGGATGCCAGCCTTGGCGCGGATCGGCGTGCTCGTAGAGATGCGTGCCGTCGAAGAGCGCGAGGCCGTGTTCGTCGTTCGGAAAGTGGCCCGAGACCCAATCGAGGATGATGCCGATGCCGTTTGCATGAGCCCGATCGACGAAGCGACGGAATGCATCAGGCGTACCGAACCGCGACGTCGGCGCAAATAATCCGATTGGCTGATAACCCCACGATCCATCAAATGGGTGTTCCGAGAGCGGCATAAACTCGATGTGCGTGAAGCCCATCCACTTCACGTACGGAATCAACTCGTCGGCGAGTTCGTCGTACGTCAGAAACCGGTTCCCCTCTTCCGGCACGCGCCGCCATGAACCGGCATGCACTTCGTAGATCGCGATCGGTGACTCGCGGCGCTGTGCTGCTTCGCGCCGCTTGAGCCACGCGTCCGGCTCGCGATGCGGCAAATCGACGATCACCGACGCGGTACTTGGACGCAGCTCACTTTCGAACGCAAACGGATCCGCTTTCAGCGGAAGCCAATGTCCATGTTGCGAGCGGACCGCATATTTGTAGCGGTGCCCAACGCGCGCGCCTGGGATAAAGGCACGCCAAATGCCGCGTGCGTGTTCGACGTGCATCGGATTGGCGTCGCGATGCCAGCCGTTGAAATCGCCCACCACCGAAGCGGCGGTCGCACCCGGCGCCCACACCGCAAATTCAACGCCGTCAACGCCATCGAAGGTCCGACGGTGCGCGCCGAGATCGTCGTAGAGCATTGCGCGCTACACGAGCTCCCGGTAGACGGCCGTGGTGCGTTCGCGCAAGTGACCAAGATTGCCGTCGTTTTCGATGACGTAATCCGCCAGCTTGCGCGCATCGTCGGGGTCGATTTGCGTGACGACGCGCGCGCGAAAATGCGCTTCATCGACGTGGTCGCGTTGCATCACGCGCGCGATGCGCTCGTCGAGCGGCGAAACCACGAGAACGGATTTATCGACAAGTGAACCATAGCCGGTTTCGAACAACAGCGGAACCACATGTACGATGAGCTGCCCCGGATGCGCGTGTTTCTCACGTTCCTGCGCAAGGCGGCGGACAAACGGATGGACGATGGAGTTCAAACGCTCGCGCGCCTGTGGGTCGCTAAAGACGATCTCTGCGAGGGCCGTGCGGTCGAGTGCACCGTCTCGAACGACGCCGGGCCACGTGCGAGCAATCGCCATTATTCCGTCGGAATGGGGCGCAACGGCTTCGCGAGCGAGCACGTCCGTGTCGATGATAAATGCGCCCAGTTCCTCGAAAATTCGAGCAACCTCGCTCTTGCCCGCTCCGATGCCGCCCGTCAAGCCTACTCGCATGGGAGGCCCGTCATTCGCCGCAATGTTCCGGCCTTACTTCGCAGCGGGCCCGGCTCCGGACTGCGCATCCGGGATACATCCACACGAAAGGCAGGTAGTACGATGAATTCCCCATCCGTTTTACGAGGAGTTTGTTGTGTCGACTATTACAGACGGCCCTGCGAAACAGCTCACACCATCCCTGCATGGAACCGAGATCAAACCCGGCGCCGGGATATATCCGGATCCGAACGCGAAGCCGGTTCCGGGCCGCTACGGCTCGACATTTCCGCATACCGTAGTCAACGGTTTTACGCTGATCTGCCCCATCAAGCCCGGGCGCGCGAAAAACATTCGTGAAGCCGGCGCAAAGATCGCGACCGAGGTAATTTCGAATCCGTATTTCCTCGCGCCGCTCGCGCTCCACTCATTGCGCTGGGTGATTTTTGATAACGACACACGGTTTGCGTACATCGGCTGGTTCGATACGGACTTCGATAAGTACATCGAAGATGCAGTGATGCTCTTTAACCAAAGCGGCGTTACCACGATCTTTGAGAATCTCGAAGGGTTTCCGGAAGATTGGCGCACGAATCCCAAGGCGTTTGCCGACTACTGCCGTGCGCATCAATGTGAATCATTCATGGAATACGTCGAGTACCCGGACGTCACCGCAGTCGAAGTGATCAAGGCGCTGTCGCTCAAGAAGTCATTTAGCGACATGCTGGATCGCATGCAATGAGTGCACCGCTCGAGCTGGATGACATCCAGTTTTTTCTCTGGTCACGCCCGCGTGCGCTCGCCGGCCGATATGAATTTCTATCGTTCGCCGATCGGGAGCGCGCGCAACGCTGGCTTTCCGGATTGCTTGAGAAAATACAATCTGCGGAGGCAGCATCGAACGCCGAGGCATTAGATTCGCGCTGGGTAACGGTTGGCTTTACCTGGAACGGTTTGCGCGCATTGGGTGTCGATAAGGCCTCGCTCGAGACGTTCCCCGAAGCATTCAAACAAGGCATGGCCGCTCGAGCAGCCATCAACGGCGACACGGGCGCGAACGCGCCGGAACACTGGCTAGGCGGCCTTGCGAGCGATGATCTTCACGCCATTGCGATTTTGTTTGCGCGCGACGCCGCGGAACGAGACCGTTGCACAGCCGAACACGCACAATTCCTCGAAGAGGTCGGCGGCGTCGTCCGACTCTCGTCGCTCGATCTGGAAGCAATTCCACCATACGGTTACGCGCACGAGCATTTTGGATATCGCGACCGGCTTTCCCAACCGGAAATCGAGGGATCCGGAATTACGCCGACTCCCGGTTCGGGCGCACCGCTGAAGCCCGGGGAATTTTTCCTCGGATACGAAGATGAAATGGGGATCGTACCGCCGTTGCCGCAGCCGGACATCCTATCGCGAAACGGCAGCTACATCGCCTATCGACGGCTTGAAGAACATGTCGGCGCTTTTCGCGATTTTTTAAAAGCCAACGGTAAGACTCCCGAAGAACAAGAACTCGTCGCTGCAAAATTGATGGGACGTTGGCGTAGCGGCGCACCGCTGGTGCTCGCTCCCGAAAAAGACGATCCTGAACTTGCAAAAGATCCACAGCGCGTCAACAACTTCAACTACCGCGAGCAGGATCCGCGCGGCTACGCCGCGCCCGTTGGCTGTCACATTCGGCGAATGAATCTGCGCGACACAGGCGTCAACATGAATCGCCGGCGCGTGATTCGCCGCGGCGGAACGTACGGATCGCCGTTGCCCGAAGGGACGCCGGATGATGGCGTAGAGCGGGGTATCGCGGCGTTCATCGGATGCGCGGACCTGGTCCGTCAGTTCGAGTTCATTCAAAACGTCTGGATGAACGACAAAGAGTTCCAGGAACTCAACGAGCACGACCCGATCTGCGGCACCCAAGACGGCACCATGGACTTCACGATGCCGCGGCGGCCGATCAAGAAGGTCTCCAAAGGCATTCCCGCGTTCTGCACCGTGCGCGGTGGCGCGTATTTCTTCTTGCCGGGTCTGCGCGCATTGCGTTATCTTGCGGCGCAGCCGGTCGCGGTTGCGTCAGGAGCGGCACCATGATCGATGGTGCAGCACTTTTGTCGCGCAACTATACGCCGGGCAAACGGCGAATGACGGTCTATGTTTCGTGGAGTTATCCCGCGGAAGCGCAGTTCCCACTGCACGAACTCGACAACCGGTTCTCGGCACTGTGGGAAGTTCGTCGCGTGGGGTGGCCCAAGTTCGAATATATGGCCGATCCGGCGAAGAACTTGCAAGGCATCGACGGAACGCTCGAACTTTTCTTCCGCGATTGGGAATTGTTCGCTACGATTGCAGGCGAAGCGAGCGGATTTCCCGTTCCGTTCTATCAACGGATCGATCAGCGCGGTCACTTCACCCCGCTCGACGGACGGCTTCTCGACCAAACCGACACGCTGCTCGTCTTCAGTCTCGATCATCAACGTACGCAGCAAGTTCCGTCACAGGAAGAGATCGAAGCCGTCCGCGCATTTGCGGCACGCGAAGGGACGTATCTCGTTATCGGTCCGCATCATGATATCGGAAACACCGATGATCTCGATGTGCGCCAGGCCGAATACCGGCATCACGGCGACCGGCTCGTTCCGCGTCAACAGCGCTTCGGCACGTTTGGTCTCTCGCTGTTGCGCGGCCTAAATATTCCGGTGATCAACCAATACGGCCTCAATCCGGCGCGCGCGGACGATTCCAGCGAAGCAGCACCGCTCACTATTGCGCGGGAGAAAGATACCGCGCATCTTCTCGACGGTGTTACGAGCTTTTCGCTGCACCCGCATCTCCCGCATTACGCGCTCACCGGCGAGCCGGGCGATCCCGTGCACGTGCTTGCAACGCAGAAGATTAATCCGAAGGCACGTCCCCATCCCTTTACCGATGCGGGCAATCGAGAGCTCAATGCACTCGTCGTTGCGCCGCCGACGAGCGGCCGCGCCGGTACGATCCTGGTTATGGATTCGACGCACTTTACGGGGAGTTTGTTCGGCAGCTCCGAGAGCCTCAAACGCTTCTGGCACAATCTCGCAACGGTTCGACAACCCGTCGGCGTGCCGTAACCGAGCGGTGGAGATCCTAAACGCTGTTATACTCGCGGCAACGCTGACCGATCCGTGTGGTGGAGCGCAAGAGTTACTCAAGAAGTACCTCTCCGCTTCACCGTGCGTATTCGTCTACGGACAGGCAAGCGTGCAAATGGTGTACAGCGGCTCCAACGCGCCGGTTTTCACGCACACGTACGGTTATCCGGCACCGCTCGCGAATATAGGCATCACGCGTAACGCACAGATCACGATTGCCTTTCCGTCGTTTCAAAACCGCAACGGCACCGGTGGCACGACGGACACTGAACTCAGCTACAAGCAGCTGATGTACTGGGATCGTAAGAACGGAATTCTCGGCGGTCTGCTTGTAAGCTATCAGATCCCAAGCGGGTCGCCCGGGCTTGCGGCGCCGGGCCCCGGTTATTCCGTTAGCCCATTGTTGAACTTTGCACTAAACAAGGCGCGAACCATCGCATTGAACGTATCGCTGCCCGTAACAAATACGACAAACCCGCAAGGCGGCCGCGGGTGGGACTTCATCCCGCAAGCCGTGCTGGTTTGGCGATCTCCCGGCGGAACGCTACTTGCAGGAATCGTCCGCTACGATTTCGCGGCCCATCTCGCAACGACGACGATCAATTTCGCGCAGTTGCTCACGCGTCAGTTTCAGATCCAAGCGACGGTGAGTCGAGTTACAAACGAATTCGACTACGTCGACCCGATCGAGGGCGTTCCATACGGAACCACCTCGGTCCGCACGACTTCGTTTACTGCGGGTGTGAGTTATCTCATGGGACGGAGTGAGTTTCCGCAATGAAAGAAACAGATGTTCTCGTCATCGGTGCCGGACCGGCCGGCACTATCGCGGCGATTCGCGCTGCAACGCTCGGCGCGAAAACGACTCTGATCACAAACGGACCGTTCGGAGGGATGGCAGCCAACGATGGACCAATTCCGGTGCGCACGCTCGCGTACGCTGCACGGCTTGCACGCGACGCGCGCGGGCTTTCGCGGTACGGATTTACGACCGGTGAAGTCTCGCTCGATTACCTGCTGCTTCTAGAACGCGCCCGTAAAGTAGTCGCCGATGCCACTGCCCATTCCACATTCCGTTCCGACGTGGATCGCGCAGGCGTCGAGCTCATCGAGCATGCGGGCAACGTTCGTTTCATCGATCCGCATGCGATCGTCACGACTAGCGGCGAAGTTACTCGTGCCAGAAACATCATCATTTGCTCGGGTGGTGTGAGCCGGCCCATAGCGGCTCCCGGCGCGGACCTCACTGTCACCCCGTCCGCTGCATTCAGTCTAGGCTCGATTCCTCGTTCGTTGATCGTTATCGGTGCGGGTGCGACAGGCGTACAAGTCGCCTCAATTTTTAACGCATTCGGCACGAACATTTACCTCTTCGAATCCGGCGACCGTATCATCAAAACCGAAGACTCCGACGTGTCGGCCGAAGTGACGCGAGCATTCAGGGAAGATGGGATCACCATTTACGAGCAATTCGGCCGGATCGAAGGATTCGAGCACACACCGGTAGGCGTCACGATGCGTTACGGCGGCGGACAAACGATCAGCGCAGAATATGCGGTCGCCGCAGCTGGTTGGATTGCGGATACACGTTCGCTTTCGCTTGAAGCGGCGGGGGTTGCTCTGAGTCCGCGTGGCTTCATCGCCGTGAACGAATATCTGCAAACGTCGTCGAAGCATATCTTCGCCGCGGGAGACGTTACCGGACGGTGGATGCTCGTACCGCAGTCCGCGTACGACGGATTTGTTGCAGGAACGAACGCCGCAGTCCGTGACATGGTCCTGGCCGACGAAGACGTGAACCCCATCGGCAGCTTCACCGACCCGGAATATGCACGCGTGGGATGTACTGAAGCACAAGCTCGCGCATCGGGTGACGTTCTCGTTTCTACCGCACGCTACGACGAAACGACCCGGCCGATCATCGACGGCCGGACACGAGGGTTTTGTAAGATTATCGTCGATCGCGACACGCGCACGATGCTGGGCGCACACGTCGTTGGCGAACGTGCCGTGGAAGTAGTCCAGATGGCCGCAATTGCGATGGAAGCGAAGATGACGGTAGACGAACTCGCGCGCGTACCGTTATCATTTCCAACGTACGCAAACGTCTTTGGGCGTGCGGTGGCGTCAGTGGTCCGCGAAGCGACACCAGCCGCTGTGGTCTCTGGATAGGAGGATATTTTGGCCGACGTCAAGATCGAGGGTGACACGCTTACGATCAAGCTTTCCCTGCTCGACAGAATTCTCGCGTTTCACGGATCTTTTCAGATTCCGCTCTCGCACATCACCAACGCATACGTCAGCGACCTCGAAGCTTTGGAACTTCAGTACAAACTCGAGGGAACGAATTGGGGACTGATCCGGTCTGCGGGCGTTTTCGCCAACCCGCAAGGACTCATCTTCGCCGACGTAGGCCAAGGCGATTGCCTCGTCATCGAAACGCGCGGTGAACGCTATCCGCACATCGCGGTGCAACCTTCGAGCAGCCAAGATGCAAATGCGTTGGCACATGAAATCATGCGGGCGATTCCCGATAGCGGTCCGGTCGAATAAGGCGCACTGATTAGCTCTTGTGAGACGCACAGGCTTGCGCGAAAGAAGTCATTGCGTCGAGCATAGCTTTTGCATCCGATTCGCTGCGAAACGTGAACTCGAAGCTGTTTGGGCCGACCTCTTCAGTTCCGAGATATTCAGTCGCGTCCGAAATACGCAGCGACGCTGGATTGACAGTGGAGAAGTCAATCGTTCCGCCGTCCTCCGAACCGTTAAAGGCATGGCCCGTAGCGGAGTTCCCCCTCACGCTAAATGCCGCCGAACGGTCGCTTCGTCCGAGGCTATTAAATTCCGACGAATAGTCGAGCTTAACGTTGATCGCGCACCCGTTCGCTGAATAGCGCGCAGTGATTGTGTTTGTGGTTCCAGCTAAGGATTCGTCGTAGCGCGACGGCAGATGAGCAACGATCCACGAACTCGTGTCAGCGAGCGACGGCGCGGATGATGGCTGTGGCGTCGGCGAAATCGCCGGCTCCGCCATAGCGAGCACGATCGCCAGAACGGCCCCCGCTTCTCGGATTATCATGCGGTCGATTTCCTACGTCGAAGCTGAAACTCTTTTTCGTGCGATGTTATCTGATGTTATTCGGCGGCAAATTTACTGGCTCTTTGATGGCTTTTTGAAGAGCTGACGAGCCATCGTACAAGTTATGCAAGCAGCACTCGCGCTATGTATTTCCGCTATCCTTTGGCAGTGGAGTGCGCCGCTCACCGCTCCGTGGAAATTCCATACTGGTGATGACCCTCGCTGGGCCGCTGCAGCATTCGACGATCGCACGTGGGCAACACTTGACCTAACCGCGCCTGCCTCTGCGAATGACGGCGATCAAGGGATCACGCACTATGCAAGCGGTTGGGGCGCGCAGGGATTCAGCGGCTACCATGGCTTTGCGTGGTATCGCATCCGCGTGATGAGTCCACGGGTAAATGACGATCTCGTTCTCCTCGGACCGGCCATGGTGGACAACGCCTATCAGGTGTATGCAAACGGTACTCTCCTCGGGGGAATCGGCGACTTCACAAAACCGTCGCCGACCGTGTACGGTATTCACCCGATGAGGTTCGCCTTTTCGGCGGATTCCGCAAAACCGATCGTTGTCGCCGTTCGCGTCTGGATGGCTCCGTGGGCGGCCGGTCCTCGTTCAGGCGGCATGCACGTCGCCCCGATCATGGGAACTGCCGCGAGCGCTGCTCCAGCCTACAAGGTGCAGTGGTTTGAGAAGATACGCGCGTTCGCTCTTGAGATCGCGCAGGCGTTCTTCTTTATCGTACTTGCCGCTGCGGCATTGGCTCTGTTTCGATTCGATCGTCGTGATGACGGGTTGGCATATCTTGCCGCGGCGCTATTGCTGACCGCGTCATGGCGAGCGAATCTCGCAATCTACTGGCTCTCCAGCCGAGAGAGCATCGAGATTTTCTTTTACACGACGATTGTATTGCTCGTCCCGGTTACGCTTTGCGCGTGGACACTCGCATGGTACCGGTTGCTTCGCATCCGGACGTCGTCTTGGATTCCAAGCGT
>JAMXLG010000351.1 GCA_024281135.1 Vulcanimicrobiia bacterium
GCACCGATCGAATTGAAGCGATTTCCGGAAAGCGCACGAGCAATGCGCAAACCAGACTCACAGTGTCAGCGTTTTCGACGGGTAGACGGCTGTTCATGATCTCTCTTACACTAGTCCCAATCCCCCGCCCGGAGGCTCCGGCTAGGGTTCGGGGGTCCAAGGATACGACGCGGGCTCAAGGCCAGACCTGCGCCCCGCAAGAAAGCTAACCCACATGACCCTCCGGCAGTTGCCGGGCGCCCTGATTCTGGGCTTGCTTGCCTCCCTAGTCGCGCATACGGCCGGCTACGGGAACGGGCATACCGAGGCAGGCGCCTACCACGAGCTTCTCGCCACCCTAGCCTTTGCAGGCGCGGGCGGTGCGCTCATTGCTGCGATTTGCGCGGCATTCGGCAACGTCGGGACGTGCGCACAGGGATCGATCCTCTCCGCACGCCTCTGCACGTGGATTCCCGGCGCGGGTGCCGTTGCGGTTGCCGGTGGTACGTGGTTCGCGTTCATCGAATCGCTCGAACCCGCGCACGGACCGGCATCATTCATCATCATTGCGCTCGCGATGCTCGTCGCGGCCCTCGCGCTGCGCGGACTGGCGGTGCTTACCGCACGCGTGCTCGCGTCCTGCGCGATTGCCATTGCTCGCGTCGCAACCGCACGGCGCGTCGTCTTCTTCATCCGGCGCTACGCTGCGCCGGCGGTCGTTACCCCGCATCTCGCGCGGCGAATCGTCACGCGCCCGCCTCCTCGGACTGCATTGCTCCCCGCTTAGCAACGCATTCATTTCTTTTCCGAGGAGTCTCTATGTCTCGAATGTCCGCGGCACTCATCGCCGCGTGTTTCCTTATATGTAGTTCACCAGCGTTCGCCGCGACGACCGGATTCGTTCGCGGAACCGTTACGCTGAAAGACAAGCCCCAGCCGGGCGCGACCGTGACGCTAACGGGCGAGGGTTCGCGCCTGACGACGACGACCAACGCGTCGGGCGGCTTTACGTTCCCGCAGGTCCAGTTTGGCAATTACCGGCTCACCGCTCATGAAACCGGTGTCCCGGATCGCACGATCGACGTGACGGTGACGAGCGACTCTGTCATTACCGCTGACCTGTCGCTCGATCAACTAAAAGAGATCGCCAATACGACCGTGACGGCGCATGCCGGCGTCGGCGGCAATCCCGTCTCGGTCAACACCATGCAGAAATCGCAGATTAACGCCTCGCCGAACCGGGACGATCTTAACCGGTTGATCGAAACGATGCCGCGCATCGTCCGTTTCTCCTATGACGAGCCAGTGGCGAACGGCTTCCATGGCGTTACGTATGAAATCGACGGCGCGCCGTTGCCGCTCGCAACGAGTTCGAACTTCGGGCAGATTATCGACCCGAAAGTGCTCGACTCGCTCGAGGTCTATACCGGTGCGTTTCCCGCCGAGTACGGGGGCAGTCGCATGGGTGCGCTCGTCAATCTGGTGTCGACACGGCTTTCCGATCAAGCGCCGGGATCGTACGGGAGCTTCAGCGTCGGCGCCGGCAATTACGCGCAGTCGCTCGTAAGCCTCGACGAACTCGAACGCTTCAAGAACAGCGAGCTCTATCTGAGCTTGAACACGCAGCGGAACGCGCGCGGTCTCGACGCGCCTACGTACGCGCCGATTCACGACGAGTCGTCGCTCGGGGACCAGTTCTTGCGCTACATCGCGCAGATGGGTCCCCGCCAGACGCTCGCGGTCGATCTTTCCAATCAGATCAACCAGTTCCAGATCCCGATCAACACCGATCCGAACAACCCGATTGATCCCATCTTCAGCCCAGCAAGCACCGATGACGTGCAGCGCGAGTACGACCGCTTCATCAACGTCAACTACACGGCGACGTCGAAGGACGGCAATGGGATCTTCCAATTCATTCCGTGGGTCCGCTACACGCGCATAGCATACGACGGTGACCTAGGCAACGACGTGCTGGCACTTGCGCCGAATCCGTCGTTCGGGGACCCCACTATGCCCAATGCCCCGCTCTACGCAAATCAGATCGGGTTACAGCAAGACCGTCGCGCAAGCTACATCGGCGCCCGCGTTTCGGAGTTCCGCGCAAGCGAGCATCACGCGTGGAAAGTCGGCGTCGACGTTCAACGCGAGAACTTCAACGCGACGCAGACGTTCGCGTGCGATACGCCGGACTGCAATCCCGCACCGTCGACACCGCCGCCCGCGCCGCCCGCGCCCGGGTACTATTCGACCTCGACTGCGCAATCGCAGCCGGGAACGCTCTTCAGCGCTTACGCCGAAGACAAGTGGCAGCCGTATCAGAACCTCGCGTTCAATTACGGGCTGCGCTTCGATCATTCGACCGGTTACGTCAGCGGCTGGATGCTCGAACCGCGCATCGGTGCCAACCTCTCGGATGACAGCGGTAGAAACATCATTCATGCGTACTATGGGCGGATGTACGCTGCTCCGCAGCTGGAAGACGTTCGCCAGGATTGCGTTCTGCTCAGCGGCTGCAGCAGCGAGCCGGTCTACGACTTGCAGCCGCAGCGAGATGCGTACTTCGAACTCGGACTGGCGCACGTGTTCGGCGGGAATCTCCGTGGTTACATCAACGCGTTCCGCCGCACGGTGACGAACGTGCTCGATACGACCCAGTTCTTGAACACGCCGCTCTTTGCCGTGTTCAACAATGCAATCGGTTACGATAGCGGCGTTGAACTCCGCCTACAAAACCAGATGCGCAATGGCGACTCGTGGTTCCTTACGACGACTGTCTCCGGGGCGTATGCCGGCGGTATCTCCGGATCGACGTTCCTCTTCCCCACCAACGTCAACGGCGACTTGTCGCTGACGTCACCGGCGCAGCTCTCGCCTGAGGATCACGATCAAACGGTCGCGGCGACGGTATCGTACACCCACCGCATGGGCCAAGATCGCAGCTGGTACGTCACACTGGAGCCGCAATACGGGACGGGCTATCCGGTTGCGTTCCAAAACGTCAACGGAGCCCAATTCTCCGGACGCCTACCCACGCACACGACGGTGAATCTTTCGCTCGGAAAGGATCCGGTGAAACATGCGATCGGCTTCAACCTCGACGTGGATAATCTGTTGAACCACCAGTACATCATTAAAATCGCCAACGGATTCAACACGACCCAAGTCTCAACCGGACGCAGCTTCCTCTTGCGATTCACCCAACCGTTCTAGCGCACACGCGAAGTGTGAAAATCGAAGCCCGCCGAATTTTTCGGCGGGCTTCCTGCTTCTAAAGCGGCGGCCATGTGGTTCCATCATCGTAGCGGACGCGAACAACGCGATATCCTGCGAGGCGTGCTTCGAGAACCGCTGCCCCGAGGGCTTGCGATTCGCGTTCGGTACAGTTCTCGATGCGCGTGCGGGGACCCGGCGCACCCTCTTGCCAGTCCATGAGCCGCTCGAACGACGTAACCTGGATTTGCGGAGAAAATTCGCCTTTTCGATCCAGCGTCAGTTTGCCGAGTTCAACGCCCTGCGCGTTCAGCAAGGGGAACTCGAAGATAATCTCAGTCGCAACCTTCGGCGAAAGGTTCTTAAACGACACGCATGCGACTGCGCCGCGTCCGTCACGTCGCGCGGCAGCAAAGGCGCCAGTCACCTCGACGTTTCCTGACTGAGACGCCTCCGCCAGCGGGAGATTGCGCCAGGGGTCCGGCGAGGGAGTCGGTTCCGGGTGGTGCGGGCCGGCCGCGTTCGCAGGCATCTGGCATGCAAGAAGACCCGCAGCCGTTAGGGCGCCCGCAGCAACAAACATTTTTCGAATGCGGCAAGCGTGCTTTTCCATGGATAAAGAAAGCATAAATGAGGTGGCGGATGTAGTCCACCGAGACTAACGGCCAAAGGTTATGCCGAGTTGGATTACGCGAGGGGATGCGTAATGGTTGCCTTGAGCGTTTGCGAAGGTAACGAGATAGCGATCGTTGAGGAGGTTGAACGCGCTGATCGTCAGCGCGGTGTTCGGTGCAATCGCGATGCCCTTCTCGACATCGAACGTCGTGTGCGGCGGAACTTTGCAGAACAGGATCGAGGAATTGCATCCGGCTGCCGTTGAGAGGCCGCTGCCGTATTCGCCGGTGAGGGAGAACCAGCCGCCGCGGTGGTCGTTGAGCAGCACGCCGGTGGTTGCATCCCAATTTTGGTCGTGGTCCGCCGGCGTCCAATCATTGGGTTGGCCGAAGCACGGCGCCAGCAATTGCGTTTCGCAGCCTTTGTTCACGGAGCGCGTGTGCGTGAGCGAGGTGTAGAACCGGCCGCCGAGCGGGAGCGCCTGTTGATAGTACGCGCTCTGCGATGAAATTCGGCCTTGCGCATAATTGATATCTTGATGCAGCGCCGTTACGCCCACTTGCGTATCGTCGATGAGATCCGTCGCGTTCTTCTGCATGACACGGACACCGAGTTGTCCCGCGCCCAGCGGCAAGTGACCGCCGATCTCGTAGTCGGAGTCGCGCTGTGGACGCAAATCGAACTGCGCAACTGTCGGCTGGTTGGGGAGATTCAGGAGATGCGCGGCGTTCGGCGAGACGTTCTCGAGGGAGAACGGCGTGAAGAAGCGGCCGTAGTACACATAGACGTTGGCGCGATTTCCGAAGAAGCGCGTAAATTTGATCCGCGGACTAACCTGCGAGAAGCCGTCGGCGAATTCGTCGGACGCCACCTGGAACGCATCAAGGCGTAGACCGTAATCAAGCTCATAGCGTTCTCCCATCTTCCATGAGTCTTGCAAATATGCCCATTCGTCGTGTCCGGTGTTTGGCGCGTTGTCGGTTACCGTGTACGCGTCATTCGGCGTACCGGGCGTGAAGATCGGTGCGAGGAAGTTGAGCGGCTGGAGCGTGACATCGTAGAGTTTCTGCACGCTCGTCATGTCGTAGCTTCCACCGTAACGAACGTCGTGCACGGCGGAAGGCACGTCGTTGTCGAAGTTCATGGTTACGTCGCGCGCCGTGCGATTGGAGTACAACGAGTATGCGCACGCAGAGATCGTGCCGGCTTGACAGTCCGTGAGGCTTCCGCCGGCGTTCAGATTCAAGTTGATGCCGTAGATGAAGTCGTTCGCCTGGTCGGGGAAGTCACGAATCGTCGAGTTCTTGTAGCCAAGCGCAAACGTCGTCGCGCCGCCGCCGCGCAGGATGTGGTGGAAGCTAAATGCCCCGAAGCCGTCGTTCTGCGTCTCGTTGTCGTCCGTCGTTGCGGGTTGGCCGCCGTCGACGTCGTTCGGAATCTGAAACGCCTGATACGAGTGGCTCAGCGTCAGATTCCAGTAGTCTTTGCCAAGCGGCTCCGTGAAGCGGAAGAATTCGTTGGTGTTGCTGCCGCTGTTATGCGGAGAATTGGGATTTGGCGGATCCAGAAACCGATCGCTGCGCGCACCGTTAACGCTTGCAACGTAGGATCCTGAGCCGAGCAGTCCATGATAGGCGAACTGCGATTCTGACGATGCGTACGATCCCGCGCGCATGTAGCCTTCGGCTCCGGGAGTGCCATTGCCGACCTTCGTATTCACGTTGACGACGGCAGCAAACCGGTTGCCGTATTCGGCGGGATATGCGCCTTGTAAAACTTCGACGAACGACACGTCGGCGAGATCGAATTCAGTGCCGATGTTGCGATTGAGCTCTTGCGGAACCGGAACGCCGTCGATCACGTAATTGATGTCGCCGTGATCCCCGTTGATATGCACGACACCGTTCGCACCGCGCGCTGCGCCGGGAACCTGTAAGAGCAACGACGGAAACGTGTTGCCGGCGGGCGATCGTTGCAAATATTGAGAGTTCACCGTCAGATCGGTGCCGCTGCCGCGCGTCGGCGGCAGCGACGACGTGCGCACTTGCGCAACCTTGCTCAGGAGGGTCAGCGTAATGCGCGCGCCGGTGCTTGCGAGATCGACAACCTGGCGCGCCGCGCCGCCGGTCGTCTCCACGAACACTTGATATGTGCCGACGTTCAAGCCGGAGAATACGAACTGCCCCGAAGCATCAGTCCGCTGATGCATCGTCACGTTATTGCCGGTTAGCTGCACATCGGCGCTTCCTACCGGAAGATGGGCATCGCTATACACGCCTCCCGACAGAGTAGCTGCTAGGATGAATGCGGGAAGGCCGAAGCCGAGCACAGGAAGGAACCGCCTTTCTATTTCTGCGAGTCATTCGCAAATTTCTATGCGAACGGTTCTCAAATTAGCGCGCCAAGCAAGCCTTGTCAACCCCCTTCAGCCTCTCGTAGAGGACTGGGGCTTCCGTCAAAGGGAAAGAGGCGCGTCGCATGCATGACATCTCCCAGGGCTCCGTCGTTGTTACCGGGGGCGCCGGCCTCATTGGCAGCGCCGTCATTTGGCTGCTGAACCGGCGCGGCATAGACAACATCATCGTCGTCGATCGCCTCGACGAATCCGAAAAGTGGAAGCATCTCGTTCCGCTGCGTTTCGCCGACTATGTGGACGCCGACGATTTCCTCGATCTCGTTACCGGACAGTCGACGTACTTCGGAAATGTCGGTACGGTGTTGCACCTCGGCGCGTGTTCAGCGACGACGGAAACGAATTCCGATTATCTGATGCGCAACAACTACGAGTATACGAAGGCGCTCGCGCATTGGGCGGTCGATCTCGACGCCCGCTTCGTGTACGCGTCGTCGGCCGCGACGTACGGATCGCTCGAAGATGGCTTATCCGACACGGTAGATCTGCAAACGCTGCGTCCGCTCAACATGTATGCATATTCGAAACAGCTCTTCGATCAGTATGCTGCACGAACGGGGATGGCCGAGACGATCGTCGGTCTCAAGTACTTCAACGTTTTCGGTCCCAACGAAGATCATAAGGGCGATATGCGCAGCGTCGTCTATAAGGCGTTCCATCAAATTCGCGACGGCGGCAGCGTTAAGCTCTTCAAGAGCTACCGTCCGGAATTCGGCGACGGTGAACAACAGCGCGACTTCATCTACGTCAAAGATGCAGTCGATATGACGCTGCACGTCGCGCAATCGAGCCTGACGGGCATCGTGAATATCGGGAGCGGCACGCCGCACACGTGGCTAGAGCTCGTGCGTCCGATTTTTGCCGCACTGCAGTTGCCAGAACGCATCGAATTCATCGACATGCCCGAAACGCTTCGGCCGAAGTATCAATACCGCACGAGCGCGATCATCGATCGCCTGCGCGAGAGCGGTTACACACGTCCGCTTGCGCCGCTTTCCGATGCAGTCAAC
>JAMXLG010000352.1 GCA_024281135.1 Vulcanimicrobiia bacterium
CCCGTAGGGCATACCGTCCCGGTCCGGCCGCGAGTGAACATCGATTGGTTTCCCGATTTGTTGGATCTATCGGTGCTCCACCGGCCGTCCGCACTGGCCAGCCCGATGGGCCGCGATTTCAACTACGCTCGCGAGTTCAATAGCCTTGACCTCGCGGCCGTCAAGGCCGATCTTTTCGCATTGATGACCACGTCGCAAGAATGGTGGCCGGCCGACTACGGTCACTACGGACCGCTCTTCATTCGCATGGCTTGGCACGGTGCTGGAACGTACCGTATCCACGACGGCCGCGGAGGTGCCGGCTCGGGACTGCAGCGCTTTGAGCCCGTCAATAGCTGGCCCGACAACGCGAACCTCGATAAAGCGCGTCACTTGCTGTGGCCGATCAAGCAGAAGTACGGCCGAAAGATCTCGTGGGCCGATCTCATGGTGCTCGCGGGAAACTGCGCTCTTGAATCGATGGGATTTAAGACGTTCGGGTTCGGCGGCGGCCGTGAGGACGCGTGGGAACCCGACGACATCACGAACTGGGGTCCCGAAACAACGTGGCTCGACGACAAGCGCTACAGCGGCCAGCGCGATCTCGCAAAGCCGTTGGCGGCGGTGCAGATGGGCCTGATTTACGTAAATCCGGAAGGCCCGAACGGAAAGCCCGACCCGCTTGCCGCGGCGGTTGATATTCGCGAGACATTCGCTCGAATGGCGATGAACGATGAGGAAACCGTCGCGCTCATCGCCGGCGGACACACGTTCGGTAAAACGCACGGTGCCGCCGATCCCACCAAGTACGTCGGCCTGGCGCCTGCCGGCGCTCCCATCGAAGAGCAGAATCTTGGCTGGCGCAATACCTTCGGCAGCGGCAGCGGCGATGACACGATCACGAGCGGCCTCGAGGGTGCCTGGACCCAGGCGCCGACGCGGTGGAGCAACCTCTATTTCGACAACCTTTTCAATTACGATTGGGAGCTGACGAAGAGCCCGGCCGGCGCATATCAATGGAAGCCCAAGAATGGCGCTGCCGCCGGGACCGTTCCCGATCCGCACGATCCCTCCAAAACGCACGCGCCGACGATGCTTACGACGGATCTTTCCTTGAAACTCGATCCGATCTACGCGCCGATCTCGAAGCGCTTCCACGAAAACCCGCAAGAGCTCGCTGACGCCTTTGCCAAGGCGTGGTTCAAGCTGGTGCATCGCGACATGGGTCCCATTACGCGTTATCTCGGCCCCGAAGTACCGGCCGAACCGCAGATCTGGCAAGACCCCGTGCCCGCCGTGGATTATCGGCTAATCGATGAGCGGGACATCGCCGAACTCAAGCGCTGCATACTCGCATCGGGGCTTACGGTGTCGCAGCTCGTCACGACTGCATGGGCGTCGGCATCGACGTTCCGCGGCACCGACAAACGTGGCGGCGCGAACGGCGCGCGCATTCGCCTGGCACCGCAGAAAGATTGGGCCGTCAATCAGCCGACCGAGTTGGCTAAGGTGCTCCACACCTTGGAGAAAGTGCAGACAGACTTCAACGCGACGCTATCCGGGGGTAAGAAGGTTTCGCTGGCCGACGTCATCGTTCTCGGCGGCTGCGCAGCCATCGAAGAGGCTGCGAAGAGCGCCGGCAAGACTATCAAAGTGAACTTCGTGCCGGGACGCACGGATGCGACGCAGGAGAATACCGACACGCAGTCCTTTGCCGTGTTGGAACCGACCGCCGATGGATTCCGCAACTATCTTGGCAGCGACTTCTCGCGTTCGCCCGAACAACGGCTCGTCGATCGCGCACAGCTGCTTACGCTGACTGCTCCCGAAATGACCGCGCTCGTCGGCGGATTGCGTGTTCTCGGCGCAAACGTCGGAGGGTCAAAACACGGCGTCCTTACGAAGCGGCCTGGCTCGCTGACGAACGATTTCTTCGTGAACTTGCTCGACATGAAGACGAAGTGGCAGCGCGCCGAAGGTGACTTCGCCTACCAGGGGCACGACCGGCGTACCGGCGAGTTCAGCTGGACCGGCACGAACTACGACCTCATCTTCGGCTCGAACTCGCAGCTTCGTGCGCTAGGCGAGGTATACGCGACTGAAGGCGATCACTTCGCGCGCGACTTCGTCGCCGCATGGGAGAAGGTCATGAACCTAGATCGCTTCGATCTCGCCGTTAAGTAGCCGAAACGGTTAGGGTCGAATTCGGAAAGTCGAGCGTCAACAGCCGTCCGGCGAGCAGCCCATTGCCCACGACGGCGGAGATGTCGGTCGTAGGAACGTGCGCATGCTCGTCGGCGAGGTAGATTATAGGCTCAGTGCCACTAAGGCGCAGCGAACCGAGCGCGATGTCCGAACATCGCGCCGGACGCAACGTCGCCTCTTCGTAGGTGATTGGCTTAGCGTTCGTCGCCGCGGGGAGTGAGCTAAATCGTGGGGTTTTCGTTAAGAAGACGATCGCGTTAGCGGCGAGGAACGTGTCAAGTTGAGCGACGAGGTTGATGCCATCCACGCTTAGGCCGTCGAACGTTACCAAGAGCGGGCTCTGCGGTTGATATTTGAGCCACGTTATTGAAACTCGACTTGCACTAGAGGCATGGATATCGGATGGTATCGTCTTCGTCACCAGCATCGTACTACGCGCGTAATCGAGTTGTACGACGTAGTTCTTGAGCGCTCCGTACCCCAGGGAACCGTCCACGTCGAATCCGTAGGAACGACGAACCGCTGCGCTGAGATCGGCGGCGATCGCCGCAACGTCGTTCAACCGCACGCCGCCAACCAGAACTTGTGGTAGGCGTATACGGTACAGGGTGAAGGCGTTGGGGGGCGTGCCGCGCGTTTCTTTCGCGCTTGCGGGAAGATCGATGCCGATTGCCCGAGCCCGCTCGATGTCGAGCACGAGTGCCGTGTTTCCCGTGTCGAACACCATTTTCGCAGGTCGCGTGCCGCCGACATCGACCTCGACGATGGGTACGCCCGCTGACAAATCGACGCG
>JAMXLG010000353.1 GCA_024281135.1 Vulcanimicrobiia bacterium
GTGTCCACGCCGTTGATTACGCCGCCGCTTGTCTGCGTCAACTTTCCCGGAGTATTCGTATAGCTATCGACGATGTGGTTCAGCAGGCCCTCGGGAATCGTTACGCCGCGTAACGAGACGGCCCGCGGGTCGTGGAGATCGACCTTTAAGTGGATTCCCGAGAATAGGCCGCCCTGATGACCGCTGACTTGGTTACCACCGACCCAAACACCGCCGGAGCCCTTGCCGTCACCGTCGATGATAAGCGTCTTAACGTAATGCGGCTTCATGAACTGATACTGATAAACGCGGTCCTGCGTTTGGGTACCCTTCGCCTCGTGCACGTGCAGGACGCACGTGTAGTCGTTGATGGCGGCGAAGGCCTGATCGAACGCAGCGATCGCGGGAGCCCCAGTCTCGGCGCGAAGACCGGCGCAAGGCCAAAGTGCTAGTGCAACGCTCGCGGCGACCGCGCCACTAGTTAAGAAATAGCGACTAAAGTTCACGGAATTCTCCTCCACTTCAAATCGGCTACGAACTGGACTGCACGCTCTCATCGATCAACAGCGTACCGTGCTTTCCTTCGACGCCTATCAGCACATCGCATTTTGCATCGGCGGCAATCTCTTCAATCGTGCGGCCGAGCGGCGCACCGCTATACTTTCCTTCACGGAAGGAGCCCAAGATGATCATGTTCGCCTTTTCGCGCTTCGCGACGTCGAGGACCGCTTGTTTGGTCGAACGAGCTTTGATCGTTTCGGTGCGAATAGTGACGTTGTTCGTGCCGGCAATCGCTTCGGCGGCGCCGAGCGCATCGAGTGCGGCGCGATCCTCCTGCGGCATCTCCGCGTCGGGCGGCAGAGTGTAAGGCACTTCAATGACATAGAGGGCGAGCAGATCGGAGCGTTCGCCGCGCGCCAGCTTCGCGGCAAGCGCCATCATATGCGCCGAGTCGATGTCGGGAGAAAATACCACCATCACGCTTCCAACGAGTCGCTCGAGATCGCTCTCCGCTCGCTCGGCGATGCGCTGGACGTGCGACGACGGAGGGTGAAGCATCCACCAAAGCGTCGCGCCGACCGTCCCTGCGATGATGAGCGCGGCGAGTGCGCCGGCGACGGTGACGTGCACTTCGCTCGACGGCGAAATCACATCATTCGCCTTGCGCGCGCGATGAGCCAGATCCGGTGAAGGCCGAGTGCGATCATTGCGCCGCCGAGCACGACGCCGGGCAGTATCGCCAGTCCCGAGCTCGCCGCTTCGAGCATGCGCGCGAGAATAACGGCTCCCAAGAGGATAAGCGCGATCGCGAGCAACCCACGTGCGATCAGCACGGCTACCTCGTCTGCCCCGCTCGGCGCGCATCGCTGGATTTGAGGTTCGCGATATATTCGTCCATTAATTCCAACTCGCCGGCGCGGCGAAGGATCTCCACTTGAGCTTTGCGCCAGTCGCGCGGCTGCGAGCCGAGCAACGGTAGATGCCGATGGTAGCGATAAACGAGATAGAGGATGAACCCGATCAGCAGCCAGGTCGGTCCGAAAATGCGCCCGAGCGGGTGGGTGCGCAGCGTGAAAATAAGGATCGAGAATATTCCGACGAACCCGAGGACGGCGATGACCGGAAAGTCGACTCGCTCCCCTCGGAATCGCATCGGGATGTTTAGGGGAATCTTGAACTTGCGCGGGCTCAATGGGTCGCGGAGCCGCAATCCGATCAACGCGAGAAAGACTAGCGAATAGCTCGTAGCCGCTCCGAAGGCATACAGGTCGGCAAGAAACGCGAGGCCGGTTTCTCCGTGGAAGAAGCGCGCGTATGTCGAGGCGGCAGAGTGATAGAGCCCCGGGCCCGCGGCGAAGATCAGCTCGATGACGGCGATGCTCGAGAAGAAAACGATCGAAATCACGGGCGTGCGGAACCTCCCATGAACGCGCTGGAAAATCGACGGCAAAAGATTACTGGTACTCATTGCATAGGCGATTCGCGAGCTTCCGAACACGCCGGAGTTTGAAGATATCAACAGCAGTACCGCGCCGAGCACCGGAACGTAAAGCGCGGCGAAAGCGCCCCAGATCGGGACCTGCTCCGCGAGAAGCGCAACTGCCTTGCCCTGATTGTCGGTATTGTTCGGAAAGATCTGCCAGAACTGTAAGTGATGACCGTTCGCGTCAAGGATCGGATGCCATGGGTGTAAACCGAGTGCGAGGTTCGAGTACGCGAGCGCGAAGATCAGGATCGTCAAGATGAGCGAAACAGAGGTGCGGGGGATGATCGAAGCGGGGCGCTGGGTCTCCTGTGCGGCTTGCGAGATCGATTCGAGCCCAACGAACGAAACGATCGCGAGCGACGTGCCGAGCATGAGCTGATAAGGCGTAGGCCAATTGAACTGCATCGCGTGAATCAGCAAGTTCGGCCGAAAAGCGAAGAGGAACCCGAAGCAGAGGATGGCGGTCTCGCTGATGACGTCGAGCGCGGAGACGAAGCCGTTGAAGGCAGTGCTCTCCCGAACGCCGATGACGTTGAGCAGACAGAGGCCGACGACCAGCGCGAGCACGACGAAAAAATGCAGCCACGGATGGACCGAATTCACCAGTGCGGGGATAAGCTGGCTCGTGTAGTCTACCGAGCTCCACGCAAAGAGCGTGACGTCGATCGTAAAGTCGAGCACCACGGCCCATCCCGCGATGAACCCGAAGACGTCGCCGAGGCCGCGCATCACGAAGTACTGGCCACCCCCTGCGACCGGATAGGTCGCGGCCAGCTCGGTGTAGGCGAGCCCGATGCAAACGTAAACGGTGCCGGCAAAGAGAAACGCAACGTTCGAAGCGCCGGCGGCCCACGCGAGCACGAGACCGAGTCCGACGAAGATGTCGGCGCCGACGTCGGAGTAGCCCCACGAAAAAGAGCCCCACGGCGTAACGCTGCGGCGCAGTTCCGGTTCCG
>JAMXLG010000354.1 GCA_024281135.1 Vulcanimicrobiia bacterium
CTGATCACCCTCGTGAACCTCCGCGCCTCGGAGAACTAACCCCCAAGTTAAAGAATGACGGGGGCCCGCACCGCGAAGTCGGTGCGGGGGTGCGCAGTTCCGTTTCCGGCGCGTTAGTGCCGGAAGCGGAACGGAGCACCAGGCGCCGCGCAGCGTGCGGCGCCCTTTAAATGGAGGCTTTTGTGATTGCTCTTACACGTCTCAATGGCCAGCCGGTAATGGTCAATTCGGACCTGATCGAACAAATCGAAGAAACGCCGGACACGGTTGTCACGCTCACGTCCGGCAACCGGATCATCGTCCGCGATCGTATGGCGGAAATCCAGGCCAAGATCATCGACTTTAAGCGGAGAATCTACTCGCCCAGCGAGACGGCCTAGTGAGCGTAAGTTTACTGGGGCTTGAGTAAGCTGCTGCCTCGGCCGATACCCGGATAAGACGCGAGCTATTTAAGCGGAGAGCGACGTTGGACTTTGCGACGATCATCGGCCTGGTTATCGGGTTCGGTGCAATCTTTTTGGTTGGTTTCGTGGGCGGAATCGACCCGCGCATCTTTTTCGGACGCTGGGACGCCTTCGTTCTCATCGTCGGCGGCTCGATCGGCGCGACGCTGACGTCGTTCCCAATGCGAACCTTCATTAAAGGGTTCATGGGCGGCCTGAAGACCGCGTTCTCCGAGGTCAACTATCACGAGCGCGACATTATCTCGACGCTCGTGTCGTTTGCGGAGAAGGCGCGTCGCGAGGGTCTGCTGGCGCTCGAAAATGAAGCGGCGGCGCTCGACGACGACTTCATGCGCAAGGGTATTCAGCTCGTCATCGACGGACGCGATACTGAGATCATTCGCAAAGTTCTCGAAACCGAGGTCTCCAACGCGCAAGAACAAGGCGCGAAAGCCGAACAAGTTTTTATGAACCTCGGCGGCTACTCACCGACGCTCGGCATCATCGGTACGGTTCTCGGATTGATCGGTATGCTCAAAGGGCTCGGTGAAGCAGCTCAAAGCACGAACATCGCCGGATCGATTGGAAACGCCACGGCCGTTGCCTTCGTAGCAACATTCTACGGCATCATGTTCGCGAATTTGGTGTGGCTGCCGATCGGCACGAAGATCAAAGAGCGCAACGCTCAGATGCTCTTGATGCGCGAGATCATGATCGAGGGTATTCTCGCGATTCAAGCCGGCGACAATCCGCGTCTGCTCGAAGAAAAACTTCTCGCCTTCCTCGATCCGAAAGAACGCGAAACGGACATCGAAGAAGGCGGCGCGATGGCAGGCGAAGCCGGCTACTCGGCGTCGTCGGCTTAACATAAGGGACAATGTCGCAACCCATCAAAAGCGCGGCTCGCGCGGCCGAGTCGCGTCTTCGCAAGAAGAGGTCGGAAGAGAAACTCGAGACGGCCGGCATGATGCGCTGGCTGCTCACGTATGCGGACATGATCACGCTCATGCTCGCGCTCTTCATCATTCTCTTCGCGATGTCGACGATCAGCCGTGTCAAGGTTCAGTCATTCGCGAAGTCCGTCTCCGGTGGATTCAACAACGTCTGGTCGATCAATCAGCCGCCCAACGGCGGTGCAAACGGCGAGCAATCGTTCGAAGCAAGTTCGAGCATTCCGGCGATTCAAAAAGAACTCGAAAAATACGTCAAGCAAAATCACCTCGAGAATCAGGTGCAAGTGCACGCGGAGACGCGTGGCCTCGTCATCACGCTGCTCTCCGATAAGTCATACTACGACAGCGGCAGCGCCGAACTGCGGCCGCAAACCATGAAGATCATCGACGGGATTGCGCCGTTTCTCAGACGAAACGGCAACGAAATCGCGATCGAGGGAAATACGGACAACGTGCCGATTTCTACATCGCAATTTCCGACCAACTGGGAGCTTTCGGCGGCACGTTCCGTCGGCGTCGCTCGCCGTTTGGTGGAAAACGACGGCATCAACGCACGACGCATATCCGCGACCGGCTATGGAGAGTTCCGGCCGCGTACGAAAAACACCACGGATGCCGAGCGCCAACAGAACCGGCGCGTGGATATCGTGTTGCTCCGCGGCAACACGTCCACGAATCCCGGTTCCTTCGAAGAGAAAGGGCCCTAGCTCCGCTGCATGTCTAGTCTTTCACAAGAAGAGATTGATGCACTTATCAATCAACTCTCTGGTACCGCAGGCGCGCCCGAAAAAGAAGCGATCGACGGACGACGGGTAAAGTCGTTTGACTTCCGCTTCAACAAGCGTCTCGATAAATTTACCAACAATCAGCTGCAGACGCTGCGGACGCTGCACGAGAACTTCACCCGCCTCCTCAACAACTCGCTCTCCGTCTACCTTCGTACGCGCGTCGAAGCGACGATCGTGTCGATCGAACAGATCAGTTACGGCGACTTCATCGCGTCGATCGGCATTCCGTCGATCCTTGGGATCTATTCGATGGACCCGTTGCCGGGTAGCGGCATCGTTCAGGTCGATCTGAATCTCGTCTTCTCGATCATCGATCGCTTGCTCGGCGGTCCAGGCTGGTTCCCGAACAAGCTGCGCGATCTTACCGACATCGAGCGCACGCTGATGCAGCGCTTCATGGCTCGCATGCTCAACAGCTACCGCGAGTCGTGGAACTATTTGCTCACGCTTTCGCTGAAGATCGAAGCACTCGACTCAAACCCGCAATTTATTCCTCGCATCATCCCACTCGATCAGATTGTGGCGTACGTGTCGATGGAGCTGAAGATCGGCGATATGGCGGGCGTGATGAACTTCTGCCTGCCGTATCTGGTCCTGCAGTCGATCAGCACACAGCTTACCGACTTCCAGTGGTCTCCGACGGTTATGGCCGGACGCGGCATGACGGAAGAAGACATCGCGCAATTGACGCGCAACGTCGAACGCGCGCGCGTCGAAGTCGAAGTCGAACTGGGTCATACGATGGTGTCGTTGCGCGATCTCGTGAGTCTGCGCGAAGGCGACATCGTCGTCTTCGATAAGCCGACGAGCGAGCCGCTATCGGCGCGTGTCAACGACAAAGAGAAGTTCGGGGTGTTCCCCGGGATCAACAAAGATCACTTGGCGGTGCAAGTTGCACACGTCGTAGCGAACGAGGACGAATAGTAGATGCCCGATATACAACAACTTGCCGACGCGATGCTGGCCGCGGCCGGCTCGGTTCTCGGCCGGTTGGTGGAAGCGCCTCCGTCGATCAGCGCCGCCGTGCGTCACGATCACGAAGGATCGATTCGTACCGACGGTGACGAGCTGGTGACGATTGCGGAGATTCCGTCGGTCGGTGCGCAAGTCGTCGTTCGTTTCCAAAGCTCCGACATGCAAAAGATCGTCGGTCTCATGCTCGGCGGCGACGATATGGGCGGCGAAATGGGCCCGATGCAACTGTCGATTGCATCGGAAACCGTGTCGCAGATTGCAACCGCGATGGTCGAGGCACTTGCGAAGGGCGTCGGCACTTCGGCCGACGGTGTGCATGCTGCGCTGTGCAGCGATGCAACACTGCTTCCGCCGCCGCCGTTCGAGTCGTACGACGGCACGGTGAGCATAGGGTCCGATCTCTCACCGAAGATCAGCATTGATTTCGCAGCGATCACGCTCTCGAAGCTCGGTCTCAACGCGGCCGCTGCAGCCCCTTCGGCACCGGAGCCTCGCCGTAGCGAGCCCGAACCCGTAGCAGCAGCAAGGTCGGCAAAGTCAAAGACCGCGGCGGCTCCGCCGAACGCACAAAGCGTCGAGTATACGTCGATGCAGCCGACACAGGTGCGCGCGGCGCAACCGGGTCAGGCCAATCTCGATCTCGTGCACGACGTTCCGCTCCAGATCAGCGCGGTTCTCGGCAAAACGGTCATGCCGCTTCGCGAAGTCGTTTCGCTCGCATCCGGCACCGTTTTCGAGTTGGACAAGCTTGCCGCCGAACCGATCGATCTCTATGTCAACAACATCTTGATCGCGCGCGGCGAAGTGGTCGTCGTCGACGACAAATACGCCGTGAAGATCTCTGAACTCAATCCCCAGGTAGGAACGTAGTTCACCGCGTTTCCAAGTGTAATGTCCGGAAGTTTTTGGGTTAATTATATTCTCGC
>JAMXLG010000355.1 GCA_024281135.1 Vulcanimicrobiia bacterium
TATTCCGCAAATCCTGCGGGAGTGCAACAGGAAAACTACTTCGAGTACCATCTTTACACGCTCGAGCGTCCGACAACCATACTCAACAATCAAACGAAGCAGGTGACACTGCTCAGCGCGCATGGCATTCCATTTCGCAAAACGCTCGAGCTGCGCGGATCGCCCGACTATTACCGTAACGGTCAGCCGGATATCGGAGAGCGCCTTCCCGTCGGCGTCTACATGTCGTTTCAGAATAAAGGTGGCGAGCTCGACATCCCGCTGCCGGCAGGCATCGTTCGAATCTACAAAAACGACTCGCGCGGCTTATCGCTGTTCCTGGGTTCCGATCAGATCGATCACACGCCGAAAAACGAAACCGTGCGAATGCACTTGGGGGATTCATTCGACGTGACGGCTCGTAAACGTCAGACGGATTTTCACTTCTTATCTAACTGTTCAGCGAGCAGCTCTTATGAGATCACGCTTTCCAATGCAAAGCCGAACGCGCAGGACGTTCTCGTAGTGGAGCCCATCCCGGGCGATTGGCAGATCGCCGACGAGAACCTTAGTCATACGAAGTCATCGTCTTCCACGGCAAATTGGACCGTTCACGTGCCGGCTGACGGACACTCGACTCTGACGTATACCGCCGACGTACGATGGTGCTTGTAATGGCGGGCCCCTCACACGCGATGAAAATTGGTTCCTTTCGCAGCCTGATCTATACTGTAACTGCTATGACGGAAGTTCGGGAGACGCTCCACGTACGTTGCCGGCGTGAGGTAACGCACGAACAGCTGTGCGCAATGCTTCTCGAGGGCTCACACGGAGAAGTGCCACAAGCGCTTTTACTTACCGTGAAGGTTCCTTGGACCGGAATCGAGCTTTCGAAAGAAGTAAACGTCGAGTACACGGTGCCCGCCGGTCCTTCGCACGTTGATGATCCCGTCGGTGTTCGTTGGACACCAACTCCCGGAGGCATCTATCCGTCGTTTGCGGGTGAACTACGCGTCTTACCGGGTGCTCACGCATACTCTTCAGTGTTGGAGCTCGTTGGACATTACACGCCGCCGCTCGGAGTTCTCGGTATGGGCTTCGACGCGGCCGTCGGGCATAAGGTCGCCGAAGCGACGATGAAATACTTGCTGGAAGGCTTAGCTTCGGGAATCGTGGCGCGCGAGTACGTGAGCGAATGGCAAGAGGCATCGACCGAATTGCGCGAGGAAGTGGAGTTACAACGGCACGTTCAAGTTATCAGAGGGGTGTGTATTGTTGAGCGGCCCATGCTTCCACCGCCGGTCTCGGAAGCTTAGCTGCGCGTAAATCGCTTTATCACCGACTCGTGTTGCGGGTACTGCGTGATGAGCGCGTCGCGCGCCGCAAGTTCGAAAGTGGAGAACTCGAAGCCCGGCGCAACCGAACATCCAATCAGTGCAAAACCGGTTGCGTCCGCAACGTGAGCTGAGAAGTAGCGCTTCGCGGGCATGGTCGTTTGCCATGGACCGCCCGGGCCGACGCGACGTTCTTCCAGAGTGCCGTCGTGATCGATGATTAAAATAACGAGATCGGTGCCGCGATAGAAGTGCCATGTTTCGTCCGCATCGATTCGGTGCCACGCGGAAAAGTCGTCCCCATCGAGCAGAAAGTAGATGTTCGTTAGCGCGCTGCGAAGATGTCCGTCGCCCGTGACGACGGTTGAAGAACTCCGATACATCTCGCGATAGTATCCGCCTTCGGGATGCACGACCAACTGCAATTCGGAGATGAGCTGCTCGACGTTCATCTGCTAATGCTGCAGAGCCGGCATCGTATTTGGTGCAAGTGCATCCGCAATTGCTTTCAAAAGTCCGACGGCGCCGAGCCCAGCTTCTCCTTGTGCGTTATAGGCGCCCTGACCGTTCGTTGCTTCGACCGCGATCGTAAGTTTTTGCGACGGCAGATAGGCAACGGCGCCAGACGCGCCGGCAAAACCGAGCGTTTGTGTGATCCACGGGCCAGTGATAATAACGCCCAGCCCATAGTTCATCGAAGCAGTCATCTTGCGGCATGCGGGGCAATTCGACTGCGGGTGGCCGAATCCGATCAGGCTCGGTTTGATTTGCGCCAGTGAGGATGCTTTCGACAACAGCTTTCCTGCTGCTACGGCTTCGATTGACGTGTTCAGATCGGAAATGTCCGTCGTTTGTACGGCGCCGACGTTTGTCGTCCACGAAGGGTTCCAGTAAGTAGCCTCTTCATAGAACGGAATCTCGGATTTAATTCCGAGCACTTCACGGCGTTCTGACGTGAATGCGTGCAAAACGGGTTGCGGAACGATGGGCGTTGCGGACTGCATTGTTTGTTTTAATCCCATCGGCTGCAGCACGTATCGCTGTAACGCGTCTGCTAAAGGCATGTGCGCGATCTTCGCGAGCACTTCCCCAAGAATCACGTAGTTGGTGTGTGAGTACCCCCAATTTGCGCCCGGCGTAAACTGAATCGGTTTGGACGTACCGATGTGTATGAGCTCCTCAGGCGTCCATTGGCGAAACGGGCTCCGATAGAGTTGATCTTGGAACTCGTTTTGGTAGACGTAGTCCGCATAACCTGACGTCATTTGCGAGAGGTCCCTCAGGGTGACGTGATTCGCATCCGGAAGATTCGGAAAGTACTTCGAGAGTTTCGTCTGCAGCGTGACCTTTTTCTGGTCGACGAAGGTAAGCAACAGCGTCGACATGTAAGTGAATGCCAAAGCACCGTTGCGGAAGTGCATATCCGTCGTCACAGGTACGCCTGTCATCGACTCGCCGAAGGCCGCGGTGTATGCGGTACGGCCGTTCGAACGCACTTGAACGATAACGCCTCTCAAATGATTCTGCGTCATTGAAGAGCGAACGATGTTCGCTACGGTCGCGTCGGAAATGGTGTTCGCTGCTGATTCGGAGGGAGAACCGGCGAGGAGTAGTCCCATTGCCAGTGCGGCGACGCCGGCCAAGTAACGCGAAACGTACACGGCGGTACCTCCAAAACGCAACGTTCGAAAGCAACACGCTACCTGCCTGCGCGCTGTATTACAGCTGCGACACGATAAACTGTGCTGCTTGTCCGCGCGTGAGCGCCTGCGCCGGCCAATTCAGCGATCGCCCGAGATTGCTGTCGACGGCAGCCTTCGCAGCATCATCAAATGGATCGTTCGCTTGAAAATCCAGCGACGAACCTTCACCGCTCATGATGCCGGCAACACCGATCAGATGCGCTGCCGCATATGATGGGTTGCCCGAAGTAATGTCACCCCACCAGAAAATCGGTACGCCGCGCGCGAGCAGCCGCAGCTGAAACTGGCGCAGAAGCCGCGCATCGTTTGGAACGTCTGCCGGCGCAACGCCCGAATCAAGGGCGAACAATGCAAGAGCGCCGGCCGCTTCGCCGACATTCCACTCCACCGGGTGCAAGCGGTACGCGCCGTTCGTAATGTGCGTGACGCCGATATTTTTGCATGCTGCAACCATGTTGCGAACTCTGACTGGTATCAGCGCTCGTAGCGGAATTTCGAAGGGCTTGATGTCGATGAATTGCTGCGGCATCCCGACGGACGCAAGCCCGTGAAT
>JAMXLG010000356.1 GCA_024281135.1 Vulcanimicrobiia bacterium
AGCCTTGCAAAGCAGCTGATGCAACGTTCGTACCAACCGATGTCGACGATTCGTGGCCTCGGCGAAACCCTCGTGCGCTCGTCAAAAGATGGAACGATGCAACCGGTTGCCGTCTACGTTCCGCCGAGCTATTCACCGCAAAGGCCGGCGGCGCTGATGGTCTTTTTGCACGGTCATCAACAGGCCGAATCGCATTTGCTCGCGCCGAAGTACTTGCAAGACTTGGCCGAGCGAAGCGGCACGATCGTCGTCGCTCCCTACGGACGAGGGGTCTACGATTTCGCCGGGTCGGAGAGCGACGTCTACGATGCATTCGACGAAGCGAATGGCGCGTTTACGATCGACAAGGGCAAGCGCTATCTCGCCGGTTACTCGATGGGCGGCTTTTCAGTCTTTCGGCTCGCGCCGCTTCGTCCCGACGACTGGACGGCGGTGATGTCGATTGCCGGTTCTTTACTCGTTTCGCGGACCCAGCGCGTCAGCGCGACGCTGAGGCATGTGCGATTTTACATTTTGACCGGCGTCCACGACGAGAACGTGCCGACCGCCTATCCGACGGCTACGGCGATTTCTCTGCGCGACGCAGGCCTTGCGGTTACGTTCTACTCGCAACCCGACGGGACGCACTCGTTATATTCGCTGCTTCCCATTCTCTCACAAGCCTGGGGAGAGATGGAGCGCGGCGTCGTACGGTCTCCAGCGGGTCTCACCGGAGCCGCGAACCTCCCCGAGGCGGTAAACTAGCGCGCTCGCGGCAATCTGGACGCGGACGCCGCTCGTTATCAGGGCAGTGCAGCACCCAAAGCACAACGAAAGTAAGCGCCGTGGAAGAGGCAGGCCGGCTCATGGAGCGAGTGCGGGCCCGTGACGCCGACGCGTTCGAGGTGCTGTACGACCGGTACCACCGCCTCGTCTACGGCATCGCGTTGCGCGTGCTCTCCGATCCGCTTGCCGCCGAGGACGTCACGCAAACGGTGTTCTTGAAGATTTGGAGTAGCCCGGTGCTCTTCCGGAACGGAAACTTCGGGGCGTGGATTGCTCGCGTCACGCGAAACCGCGCGTTCGACGTCGTCCGCAGCCGCGCACTGCACGCGGAGAGCGAGCTTCCGGATTCCTTGCCGCTCGACGACGTGCTCGAAGACCGAGCGCTCGAGCGAATCAACGGGGAACGCGTGCGCGTGGCGCTCGAGCAGCTTCCGCCCGAACAACGCGAGCCGATCGAGCTGGGGTTCTTTGGCGGCGCCACGCAGGAACAGATCGCGCGCCAGACGGGATTGCCGCTTGGAACCGTCAAGACTCGAATTCGCAATGGTTTGCGGAAGCTGCGCAACGCACTGGAAGGTGCGGTGACCGTATGACGTCACACGACGAAATGCTCGACAACGTCGCCGCGTACGCGCTCGGCTTCCTTCCGGAATCGGAAGCGACAGCCGTCGCTGAGCATTTGGCAACTTGCGAAAGCTGCCGTGCGGAGTACGATTTCTTGCGACCTGCGGTCACGGCGGTGGCGTACTCCGCTGAGGCCTGTGTAGATTCGAGCAGCGGCGCCACCGTCGTGAGCCCGTTGCTGAAGGCGCGGGTAATGAAGCAGGTGCGTGCGGACGCAGCCGCAAGTACGCGTTCGCGGGCCTGGCCGGCATATGCGGTCGCCGCGGCCTGCTTAGCGATCGCAATTCTCACCGGCCTCGTTGATGTCTCGCTGAACAATCAGCTCGAGCATTATCGCGCACAGACCGTGGCGCAAGCGCAGACGATTGCCGATCTTACGGCACCCGATTCTGCGCGCTATCCTTTCTCTCACGGCGAGGTCGTGACGCACGGCGACCGTCTCTACATCGCGATGCACGGTCTGGCCGCGCCACCCGCCGGTCACGTTTATCAAGCGTGGACCTTCGCGAAAGGGGCAAGCGGTGTGGCGCCGTCGGTGACTTTTGAGCCGGCGGATGGCGGGGTCGCCGTCGTTCGCCTGCCCGAGGCTGCAACGAGTATCGCTGCGGTCGCGGTCAGCGTCGAACCCCAGGGCGGCTCGAAGCAGCCGACTACTAAGCCGATCGCAGTCGTCCGCATTTAGCAATCCAAAAACCCGGGTCGCCCGTTTCTTCTGAGACCCTCGAGCAAAAGAACTCCGTCTCAGAAAGGAACCTATGAAAAACCCACGTTTGATCGCCGCGCTTGCCGTTGCGCTCGCAATGGCCGGCGGCGGCATCGCTTCGGCAAAGCTTCTGCCGAACGTCGTCGACCAACCGACTCGCTTTTCAGGAGCTTGCTGCGTTTACACGGGCGCGCCGTCGCTCGCGCTTACCCTCTCGATGATCGAGGCGGGCGGCGGACCGAGCAGCTTCAACACGGTTACGCTTCTCAAAACACTCACCGGTCCGCAGTTCGACGCGGAGGTCGGCAAGCTGACGAACCAGTACGGTAAAGAACAAGTCGCGCAATTTCTCAAGACGTTTGACTTCGTCGTCGACGATTCGCTGCGGATCGTGACGGCAAAGAAGATCGCACTCCCAAGTCAGCCGAACCCTAATCCGCGAAACGGCGCCGCTCTGGCAGGCGCGCTGTGGACTGCGGGGCAGTCCGGTCAAGGCTTCAACGTCGAAGTGATGCTCGACCGGCTGGTATCGCATCCGATCCACATGCAAGTCATGACAG
>JAMXLG010000357.1 GCA_024281135.1 Vulcanimicrobiia bacterium
TTCCGCACGACGAGCGCGAGCGGCGGCTTCCGGCGCTGCTGGAGGAGTTCGGTCTGCGCGCGTTCGTCGACGCGCGCGGCGATAGTTTGTCGGGCGGCGAGCGGCGGCGCGTCGAGATTGCGCGCGCGATTGCGATGGAGCCGGCCTTCCTACTGCTCGACGAGCCGTTTACCGGCATCGACCCGATTGCTGTTTCGGACATCCAAGCGATGATCCGTCAATTGCGCGACCGCGGTATCGGGATTTTGATTACGGACCACCAAGTGCGCGAGACCCTCGCAATCGTCGATCGCGCGTACATCATGAACAACGGCCGCATCGAAGTCTCCGGCTCAGCGCAAGAAGTACTCGACTCGCCGATTGCGCGCAAATTCTATTTGGGCGAAGGCTTCCGACTCTAGCGATGTTCAGGCCGCTTGCGTTCACGATCCTCGACCGCTACATGATCGCGGAACTCGCAGGTCCGTTCGGTTTCGGGTTTGCCGCGTTCACCTTGATCTTCGCGGCGACGCAGTTACTCGCGATCGGACGACTCGTCTCGACTGAGCATGCGCCGCTGTGGGCCGCGATCTGGGTGTTCTGGTGGTCGCTGCCTTCGTACATGTCGATCGTCATCCCGATGGCGCTCTTGCTCGGGACCCTGCTTGCGATTCAGCGGCTTTCGGGTGAGAGCGAAAGCGTTGCGATGAAGGCCGGCGGCATCAGCTTCATGCGCATGACGCTGCCGTTGCTCGTCGCCGGACTCGTCATGTCGGTCGTGACGTTCTTCGTACAAGAGCGGATCGCGCCGTATGCCGCGGACCAGGTATCGACAATCGAGAACAACGTCATCCTACACACGAACGTCTTCAATAGAGATGTCACGGTTTCGGCGCCGCTGCCGGGCGGCGGTCGCCAAGTGACGATTGCGACATCGCTCGATCCGCATACGCAGGCACTCTTGCACGTGACGCTCATTCAGTACGATCGCGACAATGCACCGACGCAGGTCGTTTTCGCCGACCGCGCCGATTTCGCGCAGACGAAATGGATACTCTCGAATGCGAGTTTCTACCGTTTCAATCCGGACGGCACGCTGCTCGCGGAGCCGAAAGTAGCCGAGCAGCAGGTCGAACTAGGCGAGAATCCAACGGAGATCGTCAACCGCATCCAGCTTAGCGATCCCGAGCAGATGAGCCGTTCGCAGATCCGGAACATCGTGCAGTCGGGACAGCTGACCCAAATGGAGCTGCGCAAATACGTCACGACCTATCAAGAGAAGCTCGCCCAACCCTTCGCGTGTTTCGTCTTCGTGCTGATCGCGATTCCTTACGGTTTGCGCGCAGCCCGCAGTGGTGGCGGAACGAGCGTCGGCTTCGGCGTCGCCGTCGCAATCGTCTTCGTGTACTACATCGTGCTCGTGGTCTTCTCGTACGTCTCGGAGGCGTTTCTCTCGCTCGCCGGCGTGTGGGCCTGGATGCCCAACATCATCTTTACGACGGTCGGCCTGCTGCGACTCCGCAGGGCCGCGGAAGTATAACGCACTATGGTCGCTGACGTCGTCCGCGGAACGGTCACGATCCTCATTGCCATGATCGTGTCGGGCGTAATCGCGTACGTCGGCGACCGTGTCGGCCATCAGGTCGGTCGCAAGCGCCTCACCCTCTTCGGTATCCGGCCGCGGTACACGTCGACGATCGTTGCCGTCGGCACCGGCATGATCATTGCGCTGCTCGCTCTGTTGCTTGCGATCTTGTTCTCACAGCAAGTGAAGACCGCGCTCTTTAGGATGAATCAAATCAGCCTCCAGATCTCGCAACTGGAATCGCAGAAGAATAGCCTCGAGAGCAAAGTTAACACCGGCCAGCTCGTCGTGCGCGTCGACAGCTTGATGGTGCCGTTTTTCAAAGAGATCAAGAGGGGCACGCCGCCGGACGAGCGTCTCAAAGAGATGACGGATTTCTATCACCAAGCCGTGCAGTACATGAATGCCACGTACACGCAACTCGGCTTGAAGAGGTTTACGCCGCCGCCGGATTTACAGAAGAAGCTGAACGAAATCGCTGCGCAGCCGAGCGTCACGGCTGTGGGTTTGGAGAACGATTTGCTGGTGTATGTGACCGCCGATCAGAATCTTTATCGCAACGACGATATTCACTTTGGAATCAATCTCATTCCCGATTCGAAACGCTTGAGCAAAGGTCAGAACATCGCGTATCTCGTGATTCCTGGCGGACGAAATGCCGACATCAATCTCGCCGTCGGCGAACTGGTGCAGATCGTGTCGAACGTTGCGGCGCGCTACGGTGGATTGCCGCCGTTCCTCGCGACGAACACGCGCGTCGTTCAGACGTTCCCCGACGGCGCAGCGATGCAACAGACGCTGAGCAAGGGGAGCGGAAACTACGCGCTGACCGCGTTTGCGGCCGAAGATATTTATCCGCACGTCGGCGGCGTGCCGATCGTCATAACGCTGACGAAGACGAAGTGAACGGCTTCGTTCTCGGGATCGATCCCGGTACGCGGAAGGCCGGCTTCGCCATCGTCGACAGTTCGGACGGGGCGGTGGTCGATCGCGGAATCGAAACAATCGACGCCTTGCTTGCTAGAGCGAAAATGCTTGTCGAGCGTCACGAAGTGACGACCATAGCGCTTGGACAAGGTACGAATGCTCATGCTCTGAACGAGGCCCTGGCCTCGCTCGGAGTAACGGTCCGCCTCGTGGATGAACGGGAAACGACCCTGCGCGCTCGCTCGCTCTACTTTGCAGATCATCCCCCGCGGGGATGGCGAAAGCTAATTCCGCTGGGGATGCAAGTCCCACCCAGACCCATCGACGACTACGCAGCGGTCCTCATCGCCCGTCGCTATCTGGCCGACGTTGGCGAGCACAGTAATGTGCTATAACTGAAACTACCCCTCGCCGCGGTCGATACTATTAAGTACCTGCGATGGGTGGTGTCGCAAGTGGGAGGATATCATGCGCCGCGCGGCCAGCGTGCTGTCGATCGGGGTCCTCGTAGGAACCCTCTGGTCCGCTGTTATGCCCGCGTCCGCGTACCCGTCACTAGATGCGCCCGCGGTCTCACTCTCAACCGAACTCTTCGACCGCTGCTTTAGCGAACCGAACACGGGCTCTGATTCACCACTCGCGTTCAACGTCTCGCCGACGATCGTCATCGCCTCGCAAGCGGCTGGATTGAAGATGCCGTTGCTCTCGCTATCGCATCTGGCGTCGATGATTACGACGGTGCCAGTGCCGACGGCGCCGGGCACGACGCCACTCAGCGTTGCACCGGCGGTACGTCCATCCGATGGGCAAACCGAATCACTGCTTGAAACGCCGCAACTTTCCTCGCCCGCACCGGTGATCGGCTACTACCAAGATGCCGCGCCTGCGCCGACGGTCGCGCCGGCGTCGTTGCGCTTCAATCTTCCAAGCCGCGACGGCGAAAGTTCGCTCACGTCCAGCCCGGCGTTGACCTCGACGACTGGATTCAACGCACCTGAAATCGGTGCTGGCGGACAAAGTTCCGTGCCGCAAACCAATGCGGATGTTTCCGTGCCGATGCGCCTCGGTCACGTGCATTTGGAGACGCATGCCGACGCGGGTGAGGCGCGTTCCGATTCGATCGCGTTCAAAGATACCGCGTACGGCGGCGGCGCAACGTTCGATGCGCGCATCGGCAAGTAGAAACTCGGACTCGATCTCTCGGGCCACTCAGAGCACCTGACGCTGAATCAGCCGGTGTTTGACGCAGCAAGCCTCGATGGGCAATCGAACTACGAACTCTCGAACAATCTTCCGGTGTTCGTTCCGGCGTACGCCGACATTAACAAGCAAACGCTCTCGGCCGGCGTTGCCGTGCCGGTATCTCGCCGGCTGACTGCCAGCGTGCAAGTGAATGCGCAGCACCTT
>JAMXLG010000358.1 GCA_024281135.1 Vulcanimicrobiia bacterium
CGTGATCCACGCGCCGTACGGCGGATCGGCGGCCGCAAACGTTCCGGGAGGCGCGCAGCACGCGTTATCACCGACCGGATATGCCGATGTCCACCAGTAGTACCACGACGTCGCGTTGCGAACGGGAAAAAGCGTCGGCTGCGACCCGGCACGCGCCTGCGCAAGTCCTTCGATTGGCGCGACGTCGTCGAGAATGAACAAGCCGCGCCCATGCGAGGCAGCGAGTAGGTCGTGTGTCTGCGGTTGAATGCGCAGATCGTGAATCGAGACCGGCGGCATGCCAAGCCGGAGTGATTCCCAGTGCGCGCCACGATCGAGACTGAACCACGCACCTTGCTCGAGCCCCGCGAAGAGTACGTCGGGATTTACCGGATCTTCGCGCACGACTCGCGCTGGTTCGTTGCGTGGAAGTGTTACTGAAATCGAATGCCACGTTCGCCCCGCGTCTTCCGTGACGACGATGTACGGCTGCCGGTCGCCAAGCACGTGGCGATCAATGACCGCATAAGCGCGCGTGGCCGACACACGTGACGGCTCCACGCATTCGATGCGTCCCCATGGTGCAATGCCGGCCGGCGAAACGTTGCTCCACGAACCACCGCCGTCGCGCGTGAGCGAGATAACGCCGTCGTCGCTTCCCGTCCAGATCACGTTCGCGTCAACCGGTGAAGGCGCAATATCGAGCAAGGTGTCGTAGAATTCAGCGCCCGAGATGTCGGTATTGATCGGACCGCCGGCGAGTTGTTGTTTGTTCGGGTCGTTGCGCGTGAGATCGGGACTGAGCGTCGTCCAGCTTCTTCCGCTATCAACCGTTTTAAAGACGACGTTGGCACCGAAGAACGCGGCCCCGGGTTCGAGCGGCGAGAACGCGATCGGCGCTTCCCAGTTGAAGCGGTGCGGCAGTCCGGCGAGCGCGCGGCCATTGGTGTCGGTGACGTCGGGCGTGATGTCGTAGTTCTGCCGCGACTTCATATCGTAAATGCCGAGCTGTCCGTTCAACTCGTTGACGCCGTCGTTCCAAATGAGATCCGGATGGCTGGGCTGCGGCCACGCCCACACGCCGTCGGAATTGTTTGCGACGTCCCGCCAATCGGCATTGAGCAGCCCGATCGGACTGAGCGAAAGATTTGGTCCGCAGAACGAATCGTTGTCTTGCAAAGCTCCGCAGATGGTGTACGGGTTCTGCGCGTCGTAGCCAAGATGATAAATCTGCGCAAGCACGACGTTGTAGCGCCAATCCCAGGTGCGTCCACCGTCGACCGAAATCGGAGCGCCGCCGTCATCGGCTTCGATAACGCGTTTACCGTCGCGCGAAATCCAAAAGCCGTGATGATCTTGGTGGACCGCGTTGTGATCGTCGATCAGCGTCCGGCCGCCGTCTCGCGTTTCAATCAAATTCTCCGACGCAAAAAAGACGTGATCGCGGTTCGCCGGGTCGACTTCCAAGCGGCTCATGTAAAATGGCCGTTGGTCGACGAGCGTATCCCGCGACATCATGCGCCAATGCGCGCCCGCATCGTCCGAGCGCCACAAAAGCCCTTCGCGAGATTGAATCAACGCATAGACGCGTCGCGAATCACTCGGCGCTACGGCAATCCCGATGCGCCCCATCGTTCCTTGCGGTAAGCCCCCAACGATCAACTTCTGCCACGTGCGGCCGAAGTCGGTCGATTTATAGATACCGTCGACTGGACCGCCGCTTGTGAACGTCCACGGCACACGGCGGAATTGCCATACGCCTGCATACACGACGTTCGGATGCGAACGGTCGAGTGCGAGGTCGCTGATACCGCTCTGCGGTCCCGGATAGAGCGTATGATGCCAATTGCGGCCGCCGTCGCTCGTCACGTACACGCCGCGCGCGCTCGAATCGCGGTAGGGATCGCCCAAAGCACCAGCGATTGCGCGTTGAGCATTGCGCGGATCGACGACGATGCGCGCAATCGCGTAGGTGTCTTCGAGTCCGCGGTGCGACCAATGCTTTGCGCCGTCCGTCGTTACCCAAACACCGTCGCCGTACGATGCATCGTTGCGCGGCGCAGCTTCGCCCGTGCCCGCATAGACGACGTTCGGGTTCGATGGCGCCACGGCGATTGCACCGAGTGCGCCAACTGACGAAGACGGCCACACGTCATTCCACGTGAGGCCGCCGTTTGTCGTCTTGAACACGCCGCCGCCCGCGGCACCGAAGTAGTAGAGCAACGGATCGTCGTCACTCCCGGCAACCGCCGCGACGCGGCCACCTCCGCCGGCCGGGCCGACGTTGCGCCACGCGAAATCCGGCGATGCAATGAGCGCCGCGAACGCGAATGCGCCGACCATCAAGACATAATGCTCAGGTAGTGGCGGTCGAATGCCGCCAGCAGACCTTCCGCATTTGCATACAACCCCGGCGTATATGCACGCGACTCAATGCCTTTTTGTGTCAGTTCGTTCACGTGCCAATCCTGACGATTTGTGAGATCCCAAAACTCGACCGCGTCGCTCGGATCGAAATCCGAGCGCGACATTGTCTGTGGGTCGAAGAGCCACGCGCAGTCGACAAGCGTGCGATCCGGCGCAACCGGCTTTGCGTAATGAACCATTACGTAGTCGGGATGCAAGCTCAGAAGCATCGACGGAAAGATCGTGTAGTAGTAGACGCGATCGATGTCGGCACCGTCGACTTCACCGACGGGCGGACGCGCCGTCGCACCGGTCGTCGTCAAACTTGCGCCGTGATTACGCAACTCGGAGTAGCCGCCGAGGAACTGACCTTCGCACAAATCGTTGCGTCCCGAATCGGACGGTGAGAGTTTATCGAGTTGCGGATGAACGAGCGGACAGTGGTAACACTCGGAGTAATTTTGGAAGATCAACTTCCAATTCGCGTGGATGTCGTAGTGAATGGTGCGAGCCGTCCTTAGCTCACCGATGTGCCAACGGCGAAATCGCCCGATAAGCGGCGCAAACGCTTCTTCGAAATCTGCTGTCCACTCGGAAAGGCAGACAAAGATGAACCCTTCCCAGACGCCGACACGCGCTTCGTGCAACGGAAAGTCGGCCGTTGAGAAACCCTCGACATCCGTCATGTTCCGCGCGACTTTGAGCGCGCCGTCTAAACCATACGTCCAAGCATGATACGGGCACTGGATCGAGCCGCTGAAGTGACCGCTTTGCGCTTCACAGATTCGCGTTCCGCGATGGCGGCAAACGTTGTAAAACGCGCGCACGTCTCCGTGCTGGTCTTTGACAACGATCAAACTCTCGCGCGCAACTTCCGCGACGAAGAAATCGCCGGGACGCGAGAGCTTCTCGAGGCGTCCGACGCAAATCCACTCATGCGAAAAAACATGTTCGCCTTCGAGTTCGAACACGTCGGGCGACCGGTACCACCGCGCGTCGAGCGTTTTTTGCCCCGATGCGCTGGCCTTGACGAACGAAGTCATGGAGCCAACCTCCTCGCCGAATAACGTTCGGATTTTCGTGCGGAGGGAGCCCTATCCTTCGGCGCGTATTCCCATTTCACCGAACGCCATTCGGTGACGAACGCTTCGCGTCGAATGATCCGGGGAGGTGCCAGATGGCCGGCCGGACCTTTAACCGCCTCGAGTCCTCGCTTCCGCGCCGCGCCTACTGGGATGCGGCGTTCTTCGCACGCGAGCAACGCGCAATCTTCATGGGACAGTGGGTCTACGTCGGTCGCTCGGATTCTCTTCCCTCGCCCGGCGATTACCGCGTGGTCGACCTTGCGGGTGAGAGCATCATTCTCATTCGTGGCGACAACGGCCGGCTGCACTGCCACATCAACCTCTGCAAGCATCGCGGCAGTCGCCTCTTGTGCGGCGAGGGATCGACGCGCGCGATTCGCTGCCCGTATCATGCGTGGGCGTATTCGCTCGACGGACGTTTAATCAGCGCTCCGTTTATGGACATGGAGCTGCTCCCGGACGACTCGCGACACCTCATCGACGTGGCCGTTGACGAATGGGGTGGGTTCACGTTCATTCATTTGCCTCCGCAGCGTGAGTCGCTCGCCGATGCGTTAGGCGCCGTTCCGCACCGGCTCGAACGGTATCCGCTTGCTGAATTGCGCACGGCCGCAACGCTCGAGTACGACGTTCGCGCGAATTGGAAGGTGCTGCTCGAGAACTATAACGAGTGCTATCATTGCGCCGGCGTTCATCCCGAACTCTGCCGCATTGTTCCCGCTTTCAAAGACCATGGTGGGGCGAATCTCGATTGGGATCGTGGAATCCCGCATCGCGAAGGCGCTACGACCTTCACCCTCTCCGGCACGACGATGCGTCACCCATTTCCCGGCCTCGATGACGACGAGCGCACCCGCCACAAAGGCGAGTTGATCTACCCCAACTTTTTGTTGAGTCTGAGCGCCGATCACGTTGCAGCGTTCGAACTTCAGCCGCTCGCTGTCGACCACACGCGCGTCGTGTGTACGTTCTTATTCCATCCTGACGAGATCGACACACCTGGATTCGATCCGAGCGATGCCATCGATTTCTGGGATTTGGTGAACCAGCAGGACTGGCGTATCTGCCAATCGGTGCAAGACGGAATGCGCTCAGCGTATTTCCGGCACGGCTACTATGCGCCGATGGAAGATGCGAGTCTCGACATTCGCCGCTACATCGCCGCGCATTTGGGTGATGATGCGCTGCACGAGGAACCGTCGTGAATCAACGCTACGACGCAATTGTGCTTGGCCTCGGCGGTATCGGCAGCGGCGCGGCATATTGGCTTGCGCGCAGCGGCGCGCTCGTGCTCGGGCTCGAACAATTCGAACTCGGCCACGCACGCGGTGAGTCGCACGATCATTCGCGCATTATCCGCTTGTCGTATCACGCGCGAAACTACGTTGAACTAGCCAAACGAGCGTACCAATCTTGGGAGACGCTCGAAGTCGATTCCGGCGAACGTGTCGTTTTTAAAACCGGCGGTCTCGATCTCGGCCCTCGCATCAGTGCGATCCCGCTCGAAGGGTATGCGGATGCGATGCGATCGTGTGGCGTTCCGTTTGAGGTCCTTGGAGCGGAACAAATACGCCGGCGTTGGCCCGCGTTTCACATCGACGACAACGTCTGGGGCCTTTACCAGGCCGAGACCGGCATCGTCGCTGCCGAACGCGCGACCGCCGCACACCAACGGATGGCGCGTGCATACGGCGCGACCCTTCGTGAGAACGCGCGCGTAGAACGCATTGACCTCGATGGTTCCGATGTTGTCGTGCATACGAGCGACGAGACCCATCGCGCAACGCAGTTGATCGTCTGCGCCGGACCGTGGACGAACGCGATGCTCTCCTACGCCGGCCTACATCTCCCGCTCGAAGTCACAAAAGAACAAGCAATGTACTTCTCGCCGGCGGACATATCGCCGTTCGCGTTCGGCACGTTTCCCGTTTGGATTTGGATGGACGACCCCTCATTCTACGGGTTTCCGGTTTTCGGGGAAGCTGCCGCCGTGAAAGTCACGCAAGACGCCGGAGGCAAGCCTGTCGATCCACAAACGCGTACATTCGACGAAGATCCGGATATAACGGCGCGGGTACGTCGTTTCTTGCGCGCACATCTTCCTGCGCTCGATGCACCGCTTCATCTTCTCAAAACGTGCCTCTATACACTGACACCTGACCGTGACTTCGTCATCGACACTGTTCCGGGAACGACGAACGTGCACGTTGCAATCGGCGCGGGACACGCATTCAAATTTGCTTCGGTCATTGGACGAATTTTGAGCGAACTCGCGCTCGACGAAGCGACTGCGAGCGACCTCTCGGGATTTACGATTTCGCGTCCTATTCTGTCCATGGCAGAACCGCCCAAGACGTACATGGTATAACTGCGTGAATCTCGACGTTGCCGCCTTCGCGATTTACATCGTCATCGTGCTGGTCATCGGTGCGGTGACGTCGCGCCGCATCGGGAACGCTGAAGACTTTCATCTGTGTGGACGCAGCCTCGGGCCCGTTACCGTCTCGCTTTCGCTTGCGGCAACCGTGTTTTCCGGTTCAGGATTGATCGGCGGTGCCGGACTTGCATATGCAATAGGGGCGTCGGGTTCGTATTGGAACCTTACTGCGGTGCCGGCGTGGATTCTCGTCGGCTTAACAATGACGGTCACGATGCGCCGCTTGCGCTTGACGACCGTTCCGGGGTTCTTGGGCTCGACGTATGGCATGAACGCGCGCCGCCTCATCGCATTTCTTCAAGTCGTAGAAGCGGTTACGTTCGTCGCGGTCCAAATTACCGTATCGCGACTTGCGCTCGAGACGCTCTTCGGAATGAACGGGCTTCTTGCGGCGCTGCTTACTACGGCTGTCTTTGTCGCGTACACGGCAATGGGCGGCTTGTGGGCCGTCGTATGGACGGACATCGTGCAGTACATCGTTTTGATGAGCGCGGTGATTGCCGGTCTGGTGCTTGCGCTCGTGCACGCCGGCGGATGGTCGGCCGTCACCGCTCATCTACCGCCCTCACACTTGAGTCTGGCGCGGCTTGGTCTGCAGACGCCGTTTGCGTGGTTCGCGTTGTGCGTCTACGCGTGGGCGTGCGACCAGGCGTACATGCAGCGCGCGTTCGCATCTCGTGACGAAGGCACGGCGCGAACAGCCTATCTGTTCACGGCTGCAACGTATCTCGTGTTTGGCGTCTGCGTCGCGGGTATAGGCATGGCGGCGTCCGTGCTGCTGCCCGGACTTCACGATCCGAATCAAGCGTTTCCGCAGTTGATCGCGCATGTCGTGCCTGCAGGCGTGCGCGGCTTCTTCCTTACCGGAATCCTCGCAACGACCATGTCCACCGCATCCGCGTATCTTGCCGCATCGTCATCGGTTCTCGTTCAAGATATTTATGAGCCGCTGATCAAGCGCGCTGCCGCCGGGCGGCATTTGGTGAGCACCTCACGCGTCGCGACGGTTCTGCTAGCGGTCATCTCGTTCGTCGTCGCGTTGCAGTTTCCGAACATCGTCAACGTCGTGATCTTCTCGACGCTCGTCTCGCCGGCGGCCATCTTCTTCCCGCTGCTCTTCGGTTTGTACGTGAAACGTACGAACCGTCGCGTAGGATTCGCTGCAATTCTGGTTGCCGCGATTGCAGGCGTCGCCGATCAAGCATGGCTCGCCGGTCACGCAGCGGTTATCGGCGCCATCGATCCACTTTTTTTTGGGCCGCTCGCCGGCCTGATCGTGCTCGCGGGGGGAACGCTCGCCGCGCCTCAACACACCACACCGATAGAAAGGCCCATCGTCCATGCCCACGACCTATGACGCCATTATCATTGGCGGAGGACACAACGGTCTCGTGACCGCGTGTTATCTCGCGCGCGAGAAATGGAAAGTGCTGGTGCTCGAACGCCGGTACATCGTCGGCGGCGCGTGTGTGAGCGAAGAGACGTTTCCCGGATATAAAGTCTCGACCGCTGCGTACGTGAACAGCTTGTTTCGCCCGGAGATTGTGCGCGATCTGAATTTAAAAGCGTACGGTTTTGAAGCGATCGAACGCAACCCGGCATCGTTTACGCCATTTCTCGACGGCCGCTATTTGATGCGCGGACGCGACGAGCAGAGCGATCTCGCCGAAATCGCGAAATTCAGCAAACGCGACGCGGAAGCGTATCCGAAATATGAGGCGATGCTCGAGCGCGTTGCATCGATCATCGAGCCGACGCTCACGCAAATTCCGCCCAACGTGCTCCGGCCCGGACTCGGCGACCTCTTCTCGATGGGCAAGCTCGGACGCGGCATGCAGAAACTCGGTCCGGCCATGGCTGAAGCGGTGGAAATGCTCACCGGTGCGGCACGGCCGATTCTGGACCGCTGGTTCGAAAGCGAAGAGTTGAAAGGCACGATCGCGACCGATGCGATCATCGGCGCGTTCATGGCGCCGTCGATGCCGGGTACTGCCTACGTGCTCTTCCATCACGTGATGGGAGAAACGAACGGGAAGAAAGGCGTCTGGGCATACATGCGCGGCGGGATGGGCGGCTTAACGCAATCGCTCGCGCGCGCGGCCAAAGACCTGGGCGTTGATATTCGCACCGAAGCCGAGGTCACGAAGATCCTCACCAAAGACGGCGCTGCAACCGGCGTCGTGCTCGCGAACGGTGATGAATTCCACGCCAAGAAAGTTGCCAGCGGCGTCGACATGCATCTTACGTTCGAGAAGTTTCTCGATCCGAACGCGCTGCCGCCGGAATACCGCGAAGCCGTTTCGCGTATCACCTATGAAAGCGCATCGGTAAAAATCAATGTAGCGATCGAGCGCTTGCCGAGCTTTACGGCGATGCCAGGTCACGAAACGGGACCGCAGCATCATGGAACCGTGCACTTTGTTCCGGATCAAGACTTCATCGAGCGCGCGTACGACGATGCGAAGTACGGCGAGCCGTCGCGCGATCCGGTGGTCGAATGCTGCATGCCTTCATCGTTGGACTCGACGGTTGCACCGGCCGGCAAGCACTTGATGTCCATGTTCGTTCAATATGCTCCGTACAAACCGAAGAGCGGACAGTGGACGCAGGAGATGCGCGATCGTTTCGCCGACCGGTGCTTCGACATCATCGAACAACATGCGCCCGGCTTCAAAGATTCCGTGATCGATCGGCAAATTTTAACGCCGCTCGACATCGAAGAAAAGTTCGGCCTGACAGGCGGGAATATTTTCCAGGGAACGATGCCATTTCACAACTTGTATGTGTTCCGTCCGGTTCCCGGCTATGCAAACTATAAGACACCGATCAAGAACCTCTTCATGTGCGGCTCGGCCGCGCATCCGGGCGGCGGCGTGATGGGTGCACCTGGTTGGAACGCGGCACGCGAAATGCTCAAGAGCTAGAGGAAGGGAGAGATCGCCATGAGTGAATTTTCGAAAGTCGGCATCGTCGGAACCGGACGCATGGGTGCGAATATCGCGCGACGCCTCAAGGACGTCGGCTACACGATCGCTGCACTCTACGACGTGAACCCGGCCGCCGCAAAAGAGACCGCGCGCGAGACGGGCGGAGAAGTCACGCGTTCGCTTCCTCGCGTAACCGAACTTAGCGACGTCATCGTCACCGTCGTTACCGACGACGCGGCGATGTACCAGATCTTCGCCGGATCCGGTGCGCTTCTCGACGGCGCAAAGGGCAAGATCTTCGTGAATTGCGCTACTATTACGCCGAGCGTCCACGTCGACATCGAACGCGTTGCCGAAGCAGCCGGTGCACAAAGCTTGGAAGCTTGTATGGCGAGTTCCATTCCGCAAGCTCGCAACGGCACGCTATATTTGATGGTGAGCGGAAAGCGCGACGCCTTCGAGCGCGTCCGTCCCATGCTTGAAAAGATGAGCGCGTCACTCAAATACATCGGCGACGCGGGACGCGCGGCCCAAGTCAAAGCGCTCGTCAACATGGTGATGAATATCAATACGGCCGGACTTGCGGAAGGGCTTGGTCTCGGCAACGCGCTCGGACTCGATCTCGACATGCTTCGCGAAGTCTTCTCGCAAACCGGCGCGAATTCACGTGTGCTCGAGACCGATGGCCTCGACATGCAAAATCGCGACCATGACTGCTACTTCTCGGCCGAACATGCCGCAAAAGATTCGGGCATCGCCCTTTCGCTCGCGGAGGACGAAGATTTGCGTCTTCCGCTAGCACAAGCGACATTCGAACAATTTGAGTTGATGAAACGTCTCGGACTCGGCGGACTCGACAAGTCGGGCGTCTCCGAACTCACGTTTCCAAACCGCCACGCGCAACACTTAACTGCACGCACGTAACGACATCGGAGGAAAACATGTCCACAACCTCTACCACGTTCGTTCCGTTGGTGAGTTCGAGCACAAAGGGTCCGCTGGGCGCGGTGCATCTGCCGCGCATGTGGCTCAAGCTCTCGCTCGCGTCCCACGGACTACTGCCGGCTGATTATGACGAATGCGGCCACGGCTTCGATCAAATGACACTCGACGGTCTAGGGCTGGATCGCCAGAAAACGATCGCCTACATCCGCGACAATCACCCAACGTACATGCAATTCGAGCAATGGGTGGCTAAGAACGGTAGCAAGGTCGATCCGGACAGCGTTCGCAAGCACAACGAAGCGATTCACGCATACGAACACGGCGACGATCTGGCCAAGGAGATGCGCACCGCCTCGGGCATTCCGCACGAGCACGTCAAAGACGCCGTCACGCTCAATACGGTCGAAGACTTGGACGCATTCCACAAACAGATGCATTCGCATTGATCGTCACGCTCGACGACGGAGCAACCACAACAGTCGAACGCTGGGGAACGGCGGGGCCCGTGCTGATGTGCATACACGGCATGGTGAGCTCCCGCCGTTCTTGGCTTCGCCTTGCGCGTCGCTTCAGCGATCGCTATCAAATCGTTGCCTACGACCAGCGTGGCCACGGCGATAGTGCAAAGGTTGACGGCCCGATGTCGCTCGCGCGCGGCATACGCGACGCCGAAAACGTTTACGCTGCAATTGGTAGCGCGGATGTGCTCGTTGGTCATTCGTGGGGTGGCGCGATCTCGATTCGCGCCGGAGAAACGCTCGACGTGCGCGGAGTGGCGACGATCGATCCAATGATCGTCCAAGTTGAACGCGATTGGTATGACGAGTACGTAGTGGAGCTGGCCGAAAGTTTCAAGCTGACCGGTGGTGATCGCGACGAGGCGACGCGCGCGGAGTACATCGAGTGGCATGAGGACGACGCCGAGGGAAAAGTTCACGCGGTCCATACGATGACGACGCGCCCGATCGAAGGCTTACGCGACGAAAACAACCCCACCGACTGGGATCTACGCTCCGATATCGCGAGATATCGGAAGCCTCTTCTTCTTGCTATGGCGGAACGCGACGGCTCCATCGTTCCCGAATCCGTCATCGACTACGTCGAGAGCCATCATCCGCCGAACGTGCAGATCGAAAGATTCGAAGGCCAAGGCCACAATCTGCACCGGACAGATTTCGAAGCGTTTGCAACGGTGCTGGACAAATTTTTAAGGGGGCTCGCCTAAGCGAGCCCCCTTCGTTGTCATTACGCTTCCGATCGTTAGATCTTGATCTTCGCCTCAACGAAGAACTGGAAGGGCTGGGTCAACGTGTAGCCCGAGTCGGCGTTAGCTGAGCCGAACGTCGGTTCATACGGGTACTTGAGGAACGCCGGTTCTGCGGCGTACGCAGCCGAACCGGGATTGTACTGGTTGCCAAGCGGCGCAATGCCGCCGACAGCGGAGTTGAGGATACTGTAGCTGCAGACGCGATTGTTCGCGAGCGCAGCGACGCCGGGTCCGGTTCCGCCCCAGCAGGTGTTGATGATGTTCGCAAACGTGGCCGTGAGCGTAATTCGCGGGTTCACGTCATACGAGAGTTGGAGATTGAGGCCGAGTTGCGACGGATTACGGTAGGAACCGGGCAGGTCGAATTGTCCGGTGTACGCATCGGGAATCGCCGCGAGGCCACTTCCGCCGCCACATGAGGTGCCGTCCGCAGCCGATCCACTGCCGCCATACGCGTAGCGCGGGTCGCCTGCAACAGCACCGATTGTTGCCGTACACGCTTCCGGAGCGAAGCCAGGCGTGGTTTCCGGTGCGCCGTAGCGATTTCCGGCCTGGAATTGAACCGACGGCGTAATCGCGAACTTGTCGTGGCGATAGTTCAAGAGGAACGTCGCAACGTACGGAACGTTATACGAGTCGTATTCGCTGTTGATTCCGCCCGGGAAGATATCGTACGGAACGAAGTTTTGGAACGCGTCGATCTGCGCTTGCGGACGGGCGTTCCAGTACGGATTTGCAACTGTTCCCGCAACGCAGGCCGCCGGATTCGCGATCGGCGTTCCGAGGGTGAATGTCGATCCGGAACCAGTTGCCGGCGTGTAGCACGGAGCCGCTGCGACGCCGTTCGCGGTCGTACCGCCGGCGCAGTACTTCTGATCGTTCGGATTGGATGCGCAGTAGCCCGTATAGGCGTTGTAGTTCTTGATGTCTTGGTTCGTCTGAGAAAGAATCGTCGATCCGTTCGAAAGCGTACCGTATTTGATGTATGCGTTCGTATACGTGAACGAGAGCAATCCGGACAAACCATTTTTCGTGAAGTCGCCTTTGCTCAACTGAAACTCTACGCCCTCGGCCGTTAAGCTTCCGACGTTGAGTCCCGAGATGAAGCCGGTCTTCTGATCGAGATAGAAGTTCTGGATTTGGTTTTGCGTGTGGCGATAGAACGGCGTCAGCTTGTACGACCAATCAGTGCCCTTCAGGCGTTGCTCGATCGAAAGGTCGTAGTTGTTCGAGGCCGGCGGTGACACAGCGTGCCCCGGCGTGTTGAAGCCGAACTTGTAGAACCGCGATCCCAAGAGATCTGCGATGTCTTGCTGCTGCGCACTGTACTGCTCGTACGCCGTATTCGGAGGCTCAACGTAACGTCCGGCACTCGCGCGCAGAACGAGGTTGGGATTCACCGTGTACGTCATCGCGACGCGCGGCTGGAACGTTGGGTAATAAAAGACCTGCGACGACTCATTGACGAGATTCGCGTTGTGATAAGCGACTGATGTGCCCGGGACCGTGATCGAGCCGCAGGGCGTCAGTGGCGAAAACCCGGCCCCGATGCTCGCTTTTGCGATCGGCGCACCGGTCGTCGGATCAACGCAGTTATCAACATTGTACGCTGCGAACCAGAAATCGCGCATCGGGCCGTTTGTATCGGCGCCGGTGAACTTGAATCCGTCGTAGCGCATTCCGAGATTGACCAGGAGCTTGTCGTTCGGGCGCCACTCGTCAGTCAGCGAGAGCGAATAGAACTGCGGTTTGACCGAGTTATAGAGGCCCGAAAGCCCGTTTTCCACGGTTGTCAATTGACAAGGCGCACCGCCGCACGATGAGGGCAACGTGGGCGCCGTTGTCGAGCCGAACGTCACAACTGACGTGGGATCAACTTGACCAGGATTACAGGTCTGAGCGACTCCCGCCGTCGTGTAGCACAAGCCGTTCGAGAAGTTCGGGTTGGTAATTTCGGCGAGCGTTGTGGTAGCGCCGCCGAATCCGAATAGATCGTAGAACGTGCGGTTGTTGTCGCGGAAGACGTTCGCCTGCGTGTAGTTGCCTTGCAGCGAGACGAGATGTTCCGCACTGAATTGCTTCGAGAACGTCGCCGAACCGCCGTATGTGTGCGTCGCGAGAAGATAGTTCGGTCCTACCGGTCCGAAATAGTTCGCGAACGCGGTTTGCGGCCCAGTCTGGAGCCAGTCGGAATAGAACGAGTAGCCGTAGACGCGCAGGTACGCATCCGAGCCCCAGTTCTTCTGATACTGCAACTTGAAGATGCTCTGATCGTTATAGATCGAATCGCGAAGATTCGGATCGATCAGCGCCGTCGTGCCTGCGGGGCAAGCATTGGCAAAAGGCGCCGGCACGTTCGCGCACCGGCTCGTCGGCGAATCCGGGAAGAGATACGTTTGCTGCAGCGACGTAAAGTTCGAGGGAAGCGGAGCCCCGAGCGCTCCCGTGTAGGTGAGACCGTCGAAGTACGACGGAGTGCTACCCATGGCGCTGTAGATTGAGTTCCCGATATCGTTCGTCGAGTCGTAGTACGTCGTCTTTAGGTACTGGTTGCTGAAAAGCAGCTGCAGGTCGTCGCGTCCGCTGTCGTTACGATGCGGAAGCGCGAAGTGGAAGTTCGCGACGACATCACGGTTGGCGAGCCCCGACGTGGAGAACGCGCTGAACGGCGTCATCAAATACGCCCCAGTGCTCGCATTAGTTCCGATGACGTTCCCCCAGCCGGCGGCATATTGATTGCCTTGGTTCTTGTCGACGTAGAGGAAGTTGTCGTTGTTATAACCGCCGAGACCGATGTAGTACGAGAACCGGCGATCCGGCGAGGCGCCACCGGCTTCAACGGCCGCGTGGTGATAGTACGACGGAGTGCCGATTCCGAGAACGCCTTGAGCATAGCCGGGATACGAACCGGTCTTGATGACCTGATTGATGTAACCGGCGAGGCCTTGGCCTTCGGAGTTTGCCGGCGTTGCGCCGGTGTAGACTTGCAGCTCTTGCTGCCCGAGTGACGATGCCGTACCGCCTGGATAATTATCGAAAGAGCGGTTTACCGGAACGCCGTCGACTTCATAGCCGAGCTGGTCGAAGTCGCCACCACGAACGTGTACGGTCTGGAAATAGCCGGTTTGGTTCATCGGCACGTACACGCCGGGAACGGTTGCAATCGCGGAGTACGCGTTATTCAGACCGCCGCCGCCGCCGACCGCACTGACCTTTTCTTGGGTTGCGGCGTTGACGGAGTAGACGTCGGACGTCGTACCGGCTTTCACCAAACTTCCCGCCGAGGTCGAGGTTACTTTGGCGATCGTCTTGAGGCTCGTCATCCGAAGGTTGTAGACTTGCGTCGAGTCCGCAAAGACGGTGATGCCGGCTTGGCTTTCGTTTGTATATTGGTCCTTCTCCGCCGTCAACGTGTACGTGTCGGGCGAAAGCGAGATGAACGTGTAGTTGCCGCGTGCGTCGGTCTTCGTCGATGATCCGCCCGAAGGGCTCGTCACCTTCACGTCGACTCCTGCAAGCGGCGCTCCATTTGATGCGTCCGTGATGACGCCGCTGAGTCCGCCCGTCGTTCCGGCCAGTGTCCATGTTACCTGGCTGAAAAAGAGCGCAATCGTAGCAGCGGCCACCATGACGCGTTTAAAAGACGCCATATATAGGGTGGTCCTCCTTAAGGGATTTTGTAATCCTTAAACGCCGCCAATTGTTCAGTGTGACATGCACTCCCTCTCAACGAATTATAAAAAGGTAACTCATTGCTGCATATCGACGTGGGAAAATAAAGCCTATTGCAATGCAACACAATTGGTGGCACATGCGCATGTCACGATCGCACGAATGAATTCGAAAAAGACACGACGACTGTGTCAAAACGGATGCAAGCGACGAATCGCACTGCCCGTTGTAAAATTTTGTTCACTTCGGTGTTCAGCTGACTACAGATTCAAAGGAACGTCGCGTCTGCTGGAGACGGGCATGTACCGAGGCTCGACAGATAGCTACTTCTTGTGCAAATATCTCGTACACAAATATGGTGAGCGCTGCTGCTGCGGAGCGCCGACGTTTCGAGCGCTCAATAAAGGGCGCGGCCGCCCCATGCGGCGTGTCGCGAGCAAGGACCCCGGCTCAGGCTCTTGAAATATCGGGCGACCCTCAGATAGAGCTACCCTGCCGACGTGGCTGAGCGGTTGAAAGCACGCGATTTGTAATCGCGCCTCGAAAGAGCTCGCCGGTTCGAATCCGGCCGTCGGCTAATCAATTTCACTGATAGTGCGGGTAAAAGGGGAAATCGCCGCGTGCCCGCAAGTCTGAGCGCCCCATGCAACCCGTTAAACCCAAGTGGCTGAAGAGCGGCCTCGTGCTTGTGTGCGAGCGCTGCTTCAAAGAACGCATTCCCGAAGAATCGCCAGAAGTTGCCGAGCGCATCGGAGACTTCAACCTGCGCAATTGGCTGAAGTCGGAACTCAAAGAACACGGTGAGTGGGGGCCGATTCGCGTCATCTCGACGAGTTGCATGGACGTCTGCGCGAAGGACAAAGTCACCGTCTGCCTCGATCCGAAAAACGGCGATCCCGCTGAAGTGATGGTCGTCGATCCCGTCGAGGAGAAGCAAGCCGTCTACGACATCATCGTCGAGCGGATGGGCCACAGAGAAGAATCCTGACGGCCTTTGTCAGGATTGGTCGGCTAGTATGACGATATGAGCACGACCGAAACAGCACCCAAGACCCGCGGCTTCGACTTCGTCATCTACCAAACCACCGACATGAAGCGGCTACGCTCGTTCTACGAGCAACTGCTCGACCTTAAACCGACGGTCGAGTATCAGGACTTTTACGTCGAGTACGATCTACCCGACGGCAACACTTTCGCGATCGGCCGCGATCCCGCGGCGACGGAATTCGTTCCAGCCGGGGGCGTCGTTTTCGGAGTCGAGGACGCTGAAACGCTTGGCCGCCGCGTCCAACAGCTGGGAGGCATGTACGTCAAGCGCTTCGGCGAGGGTGATCCATGCTTTTCAGAATGGTGCATGGACCCGGACGGCAACGTCTTCGGCCTGCATCAGCGCAAGCAAAAGTAACCCGAAAAGCTTCTACTAGGGCTTGACGACCCGTAACCATTTGGTTACCATATGCGTAACCAAATGGTTACCGCTGATCTCGTCTTTAAAGCACTAGCCGATCCAACGCGGCGCGAAATCCTGAACATCCTACGCAACGGCCGTTGTTCCGTCGGCGATTTGGCCGCCAACTTTCATACGAGCCGCCCCGCGATCTCCAAACACTTGCGCGTTTTGCGCGAGGCGAAGCTCGTGAAAGATACGCCGCAAGGAGCGTCGCGCATGTGCGAACTCAACCCCGATCCGCTCAAACGCATCGACGCCTGGCTCGAAGATTACAAACACTTCTGGGATCGCAGTCTCGAGCGTCTCAAAGAACACGTGGAGAATCAACGATGAGTATTGCTCAAACGGAAAGCACGATCGTTCGAGAAATCACGATCGACGCGCCAGCGGAAAAAATCTTCGCTGCATTGACCGACCCGAAGCAGCTGCCGCAATGGTGGGGCGAAGACGGAAAATATCACACTGAGCACATGGACGTCGATTTACGCGTCGGCGGCGTGTGGCGTACTACAGGGACGGATCCCGGTGGCAACTCGTTCGCAGTTGAAGGTGAATACACCATCGTGCAGCCGCCGCATCTTCTCGAGTTCACGTGGCGGCACGATTGGGAAGGCGCCGATAGAACCGAAACGGTCGTAC
>JAMXLG010000359.1 GCA_024281135.1 Vulcanimicrobiia bacterium
GCGGCAGAACTACGACATCACGCCCGACGTCACCGACACCAATGGCCGCGCGCTCGCCGGACTGCCGTACCGCTTCAACTGGGAAGCGCCGATCGCGTTCTCGCCGCTCGAGCAAGGCGCCGCGTTCTTCGGTGCCAACGTCGTCTTTAAATCGGTTGATAGCGGAAGAAGCTGGACGGCGCTCAGTCCCGATCTCACGCGCAATGACCCGAACAAGCAACAACTTGCCGGCGGTCCGATCAATACCGACATCTCGGGGGCAGAATTCTACGACACCTTGCTCGATATTGCGCCTTCACCGGTTGACGCGAAAGTGATCTGGACGGGAAGCGACGACGGCGTTATCTCACTCACGCGCGACGGCGGTGGTTCGTGGAGCAACGTGTCGCCGGCCGGCATCGCACCGTGGGGACGCATCGAATGCGTGGAGCCGTCACGTGTGTCTGCGACACGCGCTTACGCGGTCATCGATCGCCACGTGCTTGGCGACCGGCAGCCGTATATCGTCGTCACAGAAGACGCAGGGCGAACGTGGCATTCGATTTCAGTAACGCTTCCACGCAACGAACCCGCGCGAGTCGTGCGCGAAGATCCGGTGAATCCCGACGTACTCTTCGCCGGGCTCGAGCAAGGCGCGTGGTTCAGCATCGATCGCGGTGCTCATTGGGAATCACTACGGCTTGGCATGCCGCCGGTCTCGATTCACGATCTGCGCATTCAACCGCAGACGCACGACCTACTCGCTGCCTCGCATGGGCGCGGCTTGTTCATTCTCGACGACGTCGCGCCAATCGAAGGTCTTGCGCAGGCGCGTGCCACGTCGCAGCCGACGCTCTTTCCCGTCCGTGACGCAACGTCGTGGTACTACTGGTGGACATCGGCATATCCGGTCGGTGATAACGCGTGCTGCGCGCCTCCCGGAACGTTTGCGGCCGCCGATCCGCCGTACGGCGCGTGGATCACGTATTATCTGCCGCGCAAACTTCCGCGCCCACCGCTGATTACGATCGAAGATCAAACTGGTCGAGCCGTTCGAGCGCTCAGTGGAACGAACGAGCTCGGAATCAATCGGGTTGCGTGGACCCTCAGCGACGCGCCGCCGGTTCCGTGGCACAACACTGGTGATTGGAATAAGGGGCCTGATGACGGGCCGGCCGTTGTACCCGGGCGCTACCGTGCCATTTGGATGAGCGAAGATGTAAAGTTAGAACAGGACTTCGCCGTTGCGCCCGATCCACGCGCGACTTGGTCGCAGGGCGACTATGTCGCGCGTTATAGCTTTTTGAAGACCCTCGACGACGAACTCTCGGAGATCGACGTGGCACTCAATCGGCTCGACGCTGCACGCGCTCGCGCATCGGTCTCGCAGCGACGTGCAATCGATGCCGTCTACCGGCAACTCACTTCCGGAGTTCGAAATGCTGAAGACGATCAGTGGATGCCCGATCGCCTTCGCGAGCGTTTGACCATTCTGCAGGGAACGCTCGCGCTTTCGCAAGGACCGCCGCTTCCGCCGCACCAGCGAGAAGCCGCCGCCATCCGCGCAGAGTTTGACCGAGCGATGCGCGCGTACCATGCACTTCTGGAGGACCGCTCATGATTATACGTAGTTGGTTCGACCGCTTATTTGCATCTCTCACACTCGCGGTATTCATCGTCACCGTTGCACCGATCACCGCTTATGCCGGAACTACCGGCGCGATAACCGGCTCGGTCATCGATCAGTCGGGAGCACCTATTGCCGCTGCGAAGGTCACGGCATCGAGCGCTTCCGAAACGGTCAGCGTAACGACGGATGCATCCGGACATTACGCGTTCGTTTCGCTCATGCCCGATGAATATACGATCGCGGCCGAAAAGGATGGATTCGATCCCGTCGCTTTGGCCGGGATCGCCGTTTTTGCCGACCAAACCCAAGTCGTCGGTGTGCATATGCGGAAGACGTTGAAGACGATCGCCCGCGTCACTTCGCAAACGACTGGCCAGCTCGTTCGTGCGGGAACGACGTCCGACGTCTATTCGATCAATTCTGCTCAACAGGATCGCGCGAGCGTCATGGGCGGCGGCGGAAATCTCAACAGTGCGTACTCCGCGATCAGCACCGTTCCGGGCGCATATGTGCCGACGAATCAAGCGGGATACAATCAGGCCGTTCACGTTCGCGGCGGCGATTCGAGTGAAGTCGGCTACGAGTTCGACGGCATTCCGGTGAACCGCGGGTTTGACAACTATCCTTCAGGATCAGCGTCGTCACTCGGTCAAACGGAACTGCAAGTGTACACCGGCGCAACGCCCGCTGACGCCGAAGCGCAAGGTCTTGCCGGCTTTATCAATCAGGTCATTAAGACCGGTACATATCCGGGTTACGGGTCACTCGATGGGACGATCGGTTCGCCGACGTTTTATCACAGCTTCAACGTTGAAGCGGGCGGCTCGACTCCCGATCGCCGGTTCAGTTACTACGCGGCCGTCGGCGGTTTCAATCAAGATCACCGCTACATCGACCAATTTAACGGTGCAGCGTATTCGGATACGTTTGGACCCGTCTTCGATCAGTGTTCGTTCCCCGATACTCCGGGGTACGTTGCTCCCTCGTCGTGCTTCACCAACGGTAAGCTGAACTCGAGCGGAGGCGGGTGCTTCGATCCGTTTGCCGCCGGCGGAGCCGGCGCAACGACAACCTGTCCTGGCTACATCCTCGCCCCCATGCCGTGGGGCAACGAAGCGGCAGGCGTTCAAGATCGTACTGCCATCGCGAACTTCCACTTCCGGATTCCGCATGGAAGTCAAGGCTTAAGCGACGACGTTCAGCTCCTCTACGACAACGACTCGATACAGACGCCGCTGTACATTTCGGCGCTCGACCAAGGTTTGCAAACGTTCCAGGGTATGACATACGGCCCCGGTGTCTTCCCGTACTACGTGGACAGCTTCACGTACGCCGGTGCGCTCGGAACGCAATTCAACGACGCAAACCTCTCGCAGATTCAGCCGTATTTCTTCCCGTCGTCACCAACGAATCGGCCGTTTAACAATCCGTTCGGAACACCGCTCGCATTTCTTCCACTCGACAAGCGAGACGTGCAATACAACAATCAGTCGATCGTGAAGCTCCAGTATCAGCGGAACTTTTCGTCCGATGCGTTTCTGCGCGTTTACGGTTACTCGTACTACTCCGACTACGTGGGAACCGGCGATGTATCGTCGTGGCAGCCCCTCACAGGGTTCGATTCCAATGACTACGCGGTGAATTCCCACACGCGCGGCGCGAGCTTGACCTTTACAAAGCAGTTGAGCTCCAAGCACTTAGCCTCATTCGAAGGCTCGTACGTCACGTCGACGTCGCTGCGCATGAACAATACGACGATGTACGGCGGCTCCGACGGATTCGCGGTGCTCGTGAATCCGCACGATCTCACGAGCGGCACGTGTTACGCCATTCCGTCCGCCGCCGGTCCGGCAACGCCGGCCCCATGCCGGGCGACGAGCAGCCCGATCAGCGCTGCAGTCTACCCGACGTTCGCATCGCTGGGCGCGTCGTATACGAATGGAGTTACGAGCGACGCGAACGGCGACGTTTTAAACGCCGCTACGCTGGCAGGCTACACATGTGGAACGGGCCCGTGCTCGTTGTACACGGTAGAGAACGGTTTTGACGGTAAGTACAACAGCGTGACGCCGAACTTCACGGGGTTCGCGCTTACGGATCAGTGGCGCCCGAACGATAGCTGGTTGATCAATCTCGGCGTGCGGTGGGATCAATATCAGTACAAGGGCGCCGATACGACCGGCACAGCCGCCCGCGCGTTCTGGTTCAACTCCTTCAACCAGGACACGTGCTACGACACGGCGACCCTAACGCTCCTAGATAAGTCGACGCTCGAATCCGGGCCGTTCAATGCAGCAACCCCGTGTTCGTCGCTCGGCGCAACGCTCGTTCCGACAAATTTGCAAAACATACCAAGCCAAGTCTTCACAACCGACATTTTTCAGCCGCGCGTAGGCGTAACCTACACGTTTAATCCGGACACCGTCGTGCGCGCAAGTTACGGAAAATATATCGAACAACCGTCCGCGGCTTACGTGCAGTATAATTCGCAGAACCAAAATTTGCCCGATCAACTGGTGCCGTTCTACTCGCTCGGCTTTAACACGCCTGGCCACGACGTGCGTCCGGCGGTTTCATACAATTATGACTTCTCGTACGAACGTCACTTCAAAGGCACCGATATGTCGATCAAAGTGACGCCGTTCTTGCGGCAAACGCACGATCAAATCGAGAACTTCTACCTGAGTATCAAACAGGGGTTCATTTCCGGTTTGAATGCCGGCAACCAAACCTCCAAGGGATTTGAATTCGCCTTTACCAAGGGCGACTTCAACCGCGACGGATTTGCCGCTCAGGTCGGCTTCGCGTACACCTACGCGTACTTGGTGTTCAGCCCGCTCAATAACGGCTCGACGGTGCTTTCGCCGATCAATGCCGATATTCAAACCTATAATGGCTTCACGTCATTCTGCGGATCGCACAAGACCGATCCGCGGTGCGGTGTGAACAGCGTCAACGCAGCTCCATGTTATGCAGCCGGCGTCGCGGATTCGACATGCTCGGTAGCCGGCACTGTTGCAAACCCATATTGGAACGCGCCGCCGCAAGCGCTGCTCGATCCGAGCGGTAAGTATCTGCCGTACTCGACGATTCCCGGCGGTATCGGAACCGGTGTCAATGCGTATACGTATCCGTACGTGGCGACGTTGATTCTGCAGTGGAGGCACAAGAAGTTTGCGATTACGCCGTCGTTCCAATGGGTCGCCGGCAATCGCTACGGCGCCCCCGAGACGACGCCGGGCGTCGACCCGACCACGTGTAGTGCGGGTGCGACGTCTGCAGTCGGCGATGCGCGTTATCCATACGGCTCCGCCGGTGGCAACGCATACGACGCGACGACGTGCGGCGGGCAAATCGTCATTCCGAATCAGTACACCGGACAGTTCGATAACCTCGGCGCGTTCCGGCAACCGGCGCAATTGCTGGGTCACTTGCGATTGAGTTACGACTTCACGCCGAAGATTACTGGCGTCGTGACGTTAGCGAATCTGATCAGCACGTGCTACGGCGGACAGCAAACGGCGTTTACCTACTACTGGAATCGCAACGTTTGCAGCTATGGGCCGGTCTTCAACGGTCTCGTAAATCCCGTAGGCAACGTGTACAATCCCGGCGACAACCTCCAAACCGCATTACGGTATCCCTACCAGCCGCAGTTCGGGACGTACAACGACCTCACGAGTTCAACAATCAACCCGTTCTCGGTCTACTTTGAATTGAAGCTCAAAGTCTAGAGGCACAGCGCGGGCGGCGGCGGATCAAGCTGCCGCCCGCGTAAGACTTTGGGTGCTTGCGAGGACTCACGGCCTTTGGTATCGTACCGTGGTTAGCCGTCCGGGAACAGCACGGGTAGGTGGTCGAGTGGTTAAAGGCACCGGACTGTAAATTCGGCGCGCGAAAGCGCTACGCTGGTTCGAATCCAGCCCTGCCCAAATGGATTTCCCCTGAACGGGGAAACCCGATGTGTTCCCGGCTCTACGCGGGCGTTGCATAGTGGTAGTGCCTCTGCCTTCCAAGCAGATAGCGCGAGTTCGATTCTCGCCGCCCGCTCCAATATCTCTGCCACCCAGATGGCAGAAGCATATGCGATCGTACGTTTATGTACGGTCGTATTTCATTTCTGCGTGACACGAGATTCAAATGAAAACAGGCAGTTGCGCAACGGGCGTCGCTCTTTTCAATTGCTACAGTGTGCACAAGGAAGCTGTGAGCTCCAAGATATACGCCGGGCGCTTCGGGTCGCTAAGCCCAAGAACGGGCAACGGAAGAAGATGCGTTGGGCAAGGCCGTACGCCCTAGATACGGAAAAATATCAACGAGCGGTAGGGCTCGAACCCGGCAATGGAGTACCGATGGGAGGCCTTTTGCCGTTGTAGCTCAGTGGTAGAGCATTTCCTTGGTAAGGAAAAGGCCACGGGTTCAATCCCCGTCAACGGCTCCATGTAAAAGAACCCCGTGATTCGCGGGGTTCTTTTTTTATTACTGAAGTTGCGGGTTCGTCGCCGCAAACTTGAACAGGCCATTCCCCGCAGTCACCGCCGTGCCGACGATCGTTCCGTTTTCGTACGTGCCGGTGACGCGCGTTGGATGCGTCGCGCCAATCAACAAGAACACGTTCGAACCGTTGATGCCTCCGCTTACCGGAATGAATTGCGAGATGTTATCGTCGGTGCGGTAGAAGCCGCTCACGATGCCGTCTTTCGACATGCTGATGTGCAGACTGCCGGTCACCGGATACGCAATATTTTGATTGATGGGCTGTAGGCTGGTCGAATAGACGACCGTGCGACCTGTATATGTCATAGCAGCATAAGCAGGCGCTGGAGCGAATACGACCACCGGAATCGCGAAAAGCACAAGCGACGCGGCGACGCGGTGGAACACTGGGATTAATCTCTTCACACCCTATATAACTCGGGTAAACGCTTGCGCGTTGCCCAGTTGACCTAATGTCCTTCGCCCACGTCGCCCTTTTTTATCAAAGTCTAATCGCTACCATAGCTAAGGTATGCTGACGAAGGTTGCATCTCGCACCGCCCTCGCTGCCCTTTGCGTTGCAGGGTTCGGATTGAGCGCGTGCGGCGGAGGCGGTGGTGGCGGCGGCGGTTCCGTGCCCACGACCGCGCCGACTGGCACCGCACCGCCGGGAACACCCACCCCACCGCCTGCGACGTCCACCCCGGCCGTGACGCCCACCCCGCCACCCCCGACGCTTCCGCCGGGCCCGACTCCGACTCCGCCCGGCGCCTCAACGCAGACGCTTCATGCGACGCAGGGGGGCCTCAACGGACAGATCGGCGGCTTTACGCCTTCGGAAGGCAATACGTCAAGCGGCGGAACGGGTGGGAACGTCGACGGCATCCCGTGCCTCCCTGTGATGCCGACCACCTATCACGTTCATATCTTCCTCGGCGTGTACAACAATGGCACGCTGATGGCGCTGCCTATCGGGACGGGCATGGTCATGCCTGGGACGCCCGTGGCCGGATTCCTGAACTTTGCGCAGTGTTTCTACTTTACGCATACGCACGATTCGAGCGGTATTGTTCATATCGAAAGCTTTTTTAATGATACGGCGACCACCG
>JAMXLG010000360.1 GCA_024281135.1 Vulcanimicrobiia bacterium
TCGGTTATCAGCCGACGCTCTCGACCGACATGGGTTCGCTCGAAGAACGCATCACGTCGACCAACAAGGGTTCGATTACGTCGGTGCAAGCCGTGTACGTGCCGGCCGACGACTACACCGACCCCGCCGTTGCCGTAACGTTCGCGCATTTGGATGCAACGACCGCGCTTTCGCGTCCGATCTCGGAGTTGGGCATCTATCCCGCCGTCGATCCGCTCGCGTCGACGTCGCGCATTCTCGATCCGGCGATCGTTGGACAGGAGCACTACGACGTGGCGCGCGGCGTGCAAGAGACGCTGCAGCGCTATAAGGACCTCCAAGACATCATCGCGATTCTCGGTATCGAAGAACTCTCGGAAGACGACAAGATCATCGTCGGCCGTGCGCGGCGCATCCAGCGCTTCTTCTCGCAGCCGTTCTTCGTCGCCGAACAGTTCACCGGTACGCCCGGCAAGTACGTCAAGATCCAAGACACGATCGCCGGCTTCAAAGAGATCCTCGAAGGCAAAGTCGACAATTTGCCGGAGCAGGCGTTCTTCTACAAGGGCTCGATCGACGAAGTCAAAGCCGCAGCCGAGAAGCTCGGCGCAACCGCCTAATGGCAGGCTCGACGATCCCGTTCAAGCTCATTACGCCCACGAAGGTCGTATTCGACGGTGATGCGGAGCTGGTGATCGCGGTGACGACCGAAGGCGAGGAAGGTATCCTGCCGCATCACGCGCCGTTTCTTGCGGCGCTCAAGCCCGGCGTGCTGCGTGCGAACGTGGTGTCCGAGGGCAAGACCGACCGCCTCGAACTTGCGACGAGCGAAGGCTTCATGCAAGCGTTGCCGGACCGCCTGACGATCCTTGTCGACGCGGCGCTGAGCTTTGACGAAATCGATGTCGCGAAGACGCGCGAGGACCTTTCGAGCGCAACCGATCCTGCAGTGATCGAGTTCGCGAATGCGAAGCTACGCCTGGTTGGGAGCCACTGAAGCAGCTTACGTACGCTGTAGAAAGGCCGATATAGAGAAGCGGGGCGCACACCAGCGCCCCGCGAACTTTTTAAACCAATGCTCGACCGCTTAGAGACCACCCTACGGGTGCACGGCGGCGCACGGCTTGAGGGCACGGTCGCTACGCACGGCGCGAAGAACGCCGCGTTGCCGATCATGGCTGCTGCGCTGATGGCGAAAGGAACCGTCACGCTTCATCGCGTGCCACGGATCACCGACGTTTCGGTGATGTGGTCGCTGTTGGAAGCGCTCGGCGCGCGCATTCGCTACGAAGGCGAAAACACGATCACGATCGATCCCAGCAACGTCGCGACGTACAAAGCGCCGTATATGCTGGTGCGCAAGCTTGCTGCGTCGTTCGACGTCGTCGGTCCGTTGCTCGGACGCTTCGGTCGCGCGGAAGTGCCGCTGCCCGGTGGTTGCGTGCTCGGAACGCGCGCTACCGATATGCACGAACAAGCCTTCATCGCGCTCGGATGTGAAGTCAGTAACTATCACGGCTCACTCATCGCGCAATCGAAGCAGAAGCGGTTGCAAGGCGGTAACATCGAATTTCGTATGCCGAGCGTCGGTGCGACGAAGAATGCGATGCTCGCATCCGTTCTCGCTGACGGCACGACGACGATTTCGAACGCGGCGATGGAGCCGGAAGTCGTCGATCTTGGCAATTTCTTGCAAGCGATGGGCGCCAAGATTTCCGGCGTCGGCACCGACGCGATCGTCGTCGAAGGCGTTCCGGAATTGCGCGCCGTCGAATACACGATCATTCCCGATCGCATCGTAACCGGCTCGCTGCTGTTGAGCGGCGCGGTCACCCGCGGCGACGTGACGGTTACCGGTTGCCGTCCCGATCATCTCGAAGCGTTCATGATGAAGCTGCAAGAGTGCGGCGTCGATTTGACGTACGGCGTCGATTGGATTCGCGTCGACGGGAGCACGATCACGGGCGGTACCGAAATTCTCACCGCACCGCATCCCGGATTCCCCACCGATCTCCAACCGCAAATGGTCTCGTTCTTGTGCACGGTGCCCGGCACGAGCGTCGTTGAAGAGTCGATCTTCAACGCGCGCTTCTCTTACGTCAACGAACTTGCGCGTATGGGCGCTGATGTGCGCGTTTCCATGGAGAGCAATACGGCCGTCGTCAAAGGCGTAAGCCAACTCTCCGGCGCACCAGTCGAAGCGCCCGATATTCGCGCGGGCGCCGCGCTGGTTGTCGCAGGTTTAGCTTCCGCAGGCGAAACCGAGATCATCGGTCTGGAATACATCGACCGCGGTTACGAGCGGTTGGAAGAAATGCTTTCAAGTCTCGGCGCGCAAGTGCAGCGGTCGAGCGGTGTAACACCGCTCGTCGAGCCCGCCGGATTGTTTGAAACGCGCGAGTACCCTCGCGTGGGTACCGCCGCCAGTTAGTTTCTCAACCTCAAGAAGTCTAGGAGTTCGGTTTGGACATCGGCATCGATCTTGGAACGGCCAATGTGCTCGTGCACGTCAAAGGCAAAGGCATCGTGTTGCGCGAGCCTTCGGTCGTCGCGAAGGACATGAACAATGGGAAGGTCCTCGCAGTCGGCGAGGAAGCGCGACAGATGCTCGGCAAAACGCCGGCGCACATTCAAGCGATTCGGCCGCTGCGCGACGGCGTGATCGCCGACTTCGAAGTCACCGAAGCGATGCTGTCCTACTTCATCAAGAAAGTGATGAAAGACCGCTCGTGGTGGTCGTCGATCATCAAGCCGAAACCGCACGTCACGATCTGCGTGCCGGCGGAAATCACGAGCGTTGAAGAGCGCGCGGTCAAAGATGCCGCGAAGCTCGCGGGCGCGCGCAGCGTCGACATCATCGAGGAACCGATGGCGGCAGCAATCGGCGCCGGACTTCCGATCGACGGTCCCTCGGGATCGATGGTCGTGGATATCGGCGGCGGCACGACCGACGTCGCGGTCATCTCGCTCGGCGGCGTCGTTGTTTCGCAGTCGCTGCGCGTTGCAGGGAACAAGCTCGACGACGCGATCGTGCGCTACATCCGCCGCGTTTACAACCTGATGATCGGCGAACGTACGGCTGAGGAAATCAAAATCAAGATTGGTTCGGCCTATAAGTTGGAACAAGAACTGGCGATGGAAATCCGTGGCCGCGACTTGATCAACGGTTTGCCGAAAACCGTGAAGATTACGAGCGAAGAGATTCGTGAAGCGCTCTCGGAACCGGTCGGCGCAATCGTCGAAGCAGTGAAGGCCGTGCTCGAAAAAACGCCACCGGAACTTGCAGCCGATATCATCGATCGCGGCGTTATTCTCACGGGCGGCGGTGCGCTGCTACGCGGTCTTGACAGGTTGCTCTCGGAAGTTACCGGCGTCCCGGCGATCGTCGCGGACGACCCGCTCTCGTGCGTAGCATTGGGAACGGGCATGAGAATGCATCTCTAACACTATGGCGATCGGGGCCGTACTCGATGCGCGCACGGAGTCGCTCGAGCTCGTCGTAGAAGAGTGCGCGCGGGTCATCTTTGACGGCGGCACGATTATCTTCCCGAACGAGACGAGTTACGGCATCGCGTGCGATCCGTATCGCTCGAGCGCCGTCGACAAAGTCTATCGCGCAAAGCGGCGCCCCGACGAAAAACCGCTAACGCTTCACGTCGCAACGCCGGCGGAGTTCTTGGAGTTCGCGCCCGGAAACGCCGCGGCGATTCTGGCCGCGAAACGAATGCTGCCGGGTCCAGTCATTCTCATCGTACGCAAGCCGGAATTCATCAGCGATGAAGTGACCGCGGGAATGCCGACGCTCGGTTTCCGCGTGCCTGACGAACCGCTTGCGAAGGCGATTCTCGAGCGCTGCGGACCGCTTGCGGTAACGAGTGCGAACCAGAGCGGACGGCCGCCATATCGAGGTGGTGAGGATACCACCGAGCTGCCGAGCGCTGATTTACTCGTCCTTAACGGGCCCACCCGTTATGAGGGCGAAGCATCGATTGTGGACTTGAGTCGATCGCCGGTGCGCCTGCTACGTGAAGGCGTGGTGAAATATGAACGCGTTGCGGAACTTCTCGGAGCGGTCGAACGTCATAGCGTAAAGGTCCGCTCTTCGCAATGAAATATACGCTTTCGATCCTCGCCGCCGTAGCGCTCATCGCTGCGGCGCCTAAGCCCTCGCCGTCCGGCGCCGCCGGTACGCAGTTCAACGTGGGCATTTGGACGGTCAAGATGACCTCCGTCGACGTGAACTTCAAGACGGGCGACTTCGCAACGCCTAATCAAGTGACGATGACGCGCGAAGGCGGCGATATCACGGGCGATCGCGCAAACGGCAATTACAAAACGAAAGCCGCGACCTTGTACGGCCATGTCGTCATGCACGATTCGCAAGGCAACTTCGCCGGGCTCGCAAGCACGAATGCGTCGAGCAACCGCGGACCGGCGACGTTAACTGCGGATCAAGTCAACATCGACGGAACCGCGAAAGTCTACACCGCAACCGGCAACGTGCATTACGTGCAAGCCGATACGACGGTCGATGCTGCCAAAGGCGTTCTCAACGATGGATCGCATGAACTCGATCTAAAAGGCAACGTGCGCATCGTGCAAGGCGAGCGCAACATGAAGGCCGAGCACGTTCTCTACGATACGATCACCGGCAAAGCACACGCCGAGGGCAACGTGGTGATGCAGTTCCCAAGCGAAGTGAATCCACATTTCGCGACGCCGAAACCCATCAAGATCACCAACCCGCTCGAGAAGCACACCGCAGCGCCGAGCCCGTCACCGACGTAGCGCCAGTCGTTATGCGCGCGATCGTTACTTTCGCGGCGCTCATCTCGATTTTGCTTGCTGCTGCCATCTCTGCTACGTCATCAGATGTCGGGGTAATTCGCGCTCTCCGTTTGGAAAACAATCGCGCTATTGCGCATCACGATGCTGCGTTGATGCAGAGCGCATGGTCACCGAACATCCGCCTCATTTCCAGTGATGGATCGCTGTATACCGGAGCCGAACAGCTTGCAAAATCTTACGCGCAAAATGAGTTCAAAGATCCGCGATTCATAGCGTACGTTCGGATACCGAACTCGATCGAGATCAGCTCGGATGGCCGCGAGGCCGCAGAAAGTGGCTCATGGACGGCAATTCGAAAGGCGCCGTCGCGCGTTACGTCCGGCACCTATCTTGCATCTTGGCAGAAGAGCGAGGGTCGCTGGCGCATAGCCGTTGAGACCTACGTTCGTTTGAATCACGCACCGCAGGACGTATCGGACGCCGTACCGGCATCTGCAACGATTCCGACGGGCGGCGATCCCGATTGGATGGCCGTTACGCCGCACGCGGTGTGGGTGTCGAATGACGCATTGAAAGCCGTACAGCGGATCGACGTTGCAACCAATCGCGTATCTGCAATCGTGCACCTTACCGGAGAACCGTGTTCGGGACTTGCCGCTGCGTTTGGGAGTTTGTGGGTTCCGATGTGTGGCGCGCACCACGGACTTGCGCGCATCGGCCTGGATGCGAATCGCCTTACGGCAGTGCTCGACGCGGCGCCTGCGTTGTCTGAAGGCGGTGTCGCTGCGAGCAGCGATAGCGTGTGGATAGTTGTCGAGAATGGCACGCTTGCACGTATCGACCCATCAACGAATCGCATTCGGCAACGTATTTCCGTACCTCTGGGCTCGTTCAATCCGTTTTATGCGAGCGGCGCGATCTGGATCACCAGCGGTGAGCGCAGCGTTGTTACCGCGATTGACGCGCAAACAGGACGCATCATTCGCGAAATCCCTGTTGGCTTAGGGCCCCGCTTCTTGACTGCGGGCGGCGGTGCGCTGTGGACGCTGGACCAGGGTGACGGAACGGTAAGCAAGATCGATCTGCGCACCAAAGCGCTGGTCAAGGTCATCGATGCCGGTATTCCCGGCGAGGGCGGCGAGATTACGTACGGTGCGGGCGCCGTCTGGGCTACGATCATCGGTGTTCCTCTGACGCGCATCGATACGGCGAATGGCGCGATCCAACACTACGGCGGTCGCGGCGGCGACGCTGTGCGTTACGGCGACGGTGCGGTTTGGCTCACGGACTACTTCGGCGGCCGCGTTTGGAGGATGATAGACCAAACGTTCGTGTCGCCGTCATCCCACACTTGAATCCGTGAGAGCTCTTCTTCCGCTTGGGGACGCGTTCGCGGCACGTCGATCTTCAACGTGCGGTCACTCGCAAAGAATAGCGTATGCCCGTCGCGACCGATGCGCGGCTCGTTGTCGTTGCTGCCGCCGTTTGCGTCATCTCCGTCGTAGCGGAGGGCCTGCGGGTCGCCCCACGCGGCACCGTTGCGTCTCACGATATACAAATGTTCGTTCGTATCGCCCGGGCGGCGCCCGCTGCTGGCAAAGACGAGAAACGATTGATCGGATGCGATTTCCGGATCGACGTCGGCTGTGCGCGGGGAACTGAAGGGTAGTTTCTCAGCCGGCTGATACGCGCCGCTCACAGAGCGTGCGCGATAGAGTTGAAATGTGCGCTTTGTCCCGGTGCGCCCGATTGACAGATAGTAGATTGTTCCATCAGCGGCAACGCTCGGCGCAAACATCCATCGACCGAAGTTGACGCTCGACGGCAGATGTTGCGGCGTTCCCCAACCGTTGGACGTGCGTGCGACCTTCCAAATGTGCGCGACATGCTGCGACGTTTGCGGTGCGGGGCGTGTCGAAACGAACACGACGTAGCTTCCGTCAGGTGAAAACGAGGGATGCTGATCGTTCCAGACACCGGAGAACGCGGCGATCGCCGGCGACGTCCAAAGTCCGTTGACGAGATGTGATTCGAGGATGATTCCCGCACCTGATCCGCTACGGGTAAAGAGCAGCGTTTTCCCATCCGGAGAGAACGACGGCGAGCCATCATTTGCGGGTCCCGATATGACGCCCGGTGCGAAAATCCGGGCACTCCCCGCGTGCACATCTTTTGGTGCGGCCGCCGTACCTAGCAAAACAACGGCGGCGGTAATATGAAACGCGCGTTTAACGTTCGACATCACGGCGAGTATACGCACGAGCGCTGCCTCAGTGACTCAAAATGCCATCAAAGTTCGGTGACCCAAGGCGCGTTTGACCGCCCGGACGAACGCCACATCTATGGACTCGCTCTTTGGCGAACCTGAAGCGCCCCTCGCGGCGCGGATGCGCCCGCATTCACTCGACGAGTTTGTTGGCCAGGAACAGATCGTCGGCGTTGGGCACGCGTTGCGTCGCGCGATCGAAAGTGATCGCGTGCCGTCGATGATTCTTTGGGGGCCACCGGGCACCGGAAAGACGACGCTTGCTGAGATCGTTGCACGTTCGACGGGTGCGCACTTCGAAAAACTTTCCGCGGTAAGTGCCGGCGTCGCAGATTTACGGCGAGTGGTCGCACAAGCGCAGGCGCGGCGGCGGGTCGGACAGCGAACGGTCTTGTTCATCGACGAAATCCATCGCTTCAACAAGGCGCAACAAGACGCAGTGCTGCCGTATGTTGAAGACGGGACGGTGACGCTGATCGGAGCAACGACCGAAAATCCGTCATTCGAAGTCAATTCTGCGTTGCTCTCGCGTGCGCGCGTCTTCGTGTTGCAGCAACTCTCGGACGAAGAAATCGCGGCGATCGTCGAACGTGCGCTCATCGATAACGAGCGCGGTCTTGGTAGCCAAGGCATCCACCTCGAGCCGGACGCGCGGGCGACGTTGATCGGCTATGCAAACGGTGATGCGCGAACTGCGCTCAACGCGCTCGAGTTTGCGTCCGAAACCGCACCGCTACGAAACGGTACGAAGCACGTCGATCGAGAGCTCGTACTCGAAGCGCTACAACGGCGCGGATCGACGTATGATAAGGGCGGCGAGCAGCACTACGACGTTATCAGCGCGTTTATCAAGAGCATTCGCGCGAGCGATCCCGATGCGGCCGTGTATTGGCTCGCGCGTATGCTCGACGGCGGCGAAGATCCGTTGTTCATCGCGCGGCGACTGGTGATTCTTTCATCGGAAGACGTCGGATTGGCGGATCCTCAAGGAATTCAAGTAGCGATCGCTGCGCAACAAGCGGTGCACTTTGTCGGGATGCCCGAAGGTTTCTATCCGCTCGCGCACGCGACGCTCTACTTAGCGAAAGCGCCGAAGAGTAACAGCGTTGGCCGCGCCTATGGTGCGGCAATGCAAGACGTCCAAGAAACCCGTAACGATCCGGTCCCGTTGCACTTACGTAACGCTCCGACGGGTCTGATGAAGAAGCTCGGATACGGCAAAGACTACCATTACGCACACGACGACTATTCCGTTAAGCAAGAGAACCTGCCCGAGAATCTGCGCGACCGGCACTACTATGAAGCGGGCGAAAACGACCGCTGATTAAAAAGCTTTCCGGTATTTTGTTCTCAGGAACGCCACGATTCCGTCGGCCGACAATACTTGTCCGAACACCTGCATCGTCGTCCATGCGACGAGCCACATGGCAATTACGTGCAGCGCGCGCGTCATACGAAGCTCGCAATCTCTTCGTAGTCAAGGCGCGGGTTGCGCGGGAAGAGCGTGCTCTCGTCGCCGTATCCGAGGGTGACGAGCAGAATTGATTTGCGCGTGCCTTCAGGGAAGAATTCAGCGTCGACCTTCGAGGCATCGAAGCCGCCCATCGGTCCTACGTCGAGCCCGTGTGCGCGGGCAGCGAGGATGAAATACCCGGCTTGAAGTGTCGCGCTTTGCAGCGACATCGAGTCGGCGTTTTCACGGGCCATATCGAAGTACGCTTGCGGCGCATGTGGGAACAGGCGCGGAAGGTGCTCGTGAAACGCGAGGTCGCGGCCGAGAATTGCGGTAACCGGTGCGGCTTCAACCTTGGCAACGTTAGCCGGTGACAGTGCCGGAATCAGGCGCTCGCGCCCCTGTGCGGTCGTCACATACATGACGCGCATCGGGATTGCGTTCATCGACGTAGGCGCCATTTTTACCGCCTCTACGATGCTACGGAGCGTCTCGTTCGAGATGGGTTCCGGCAAGAATCCTCTGGCGGTGCGGGCCTCATGAAACAGCACATCCAGGGCTTGTCGGTCAAGGACTCGCTCATTTCGGGTTAGCAGGCTACTAGACATAGCCAAAGCATAACCCCCCCAGATCGTCTTAGTCAAGATCATTTTGCAAAAGAAATTCTGACGTGCTATGATGCCGCTATGGAAACCCTCGAGACCACCCCGCAAGCCTGCGCGAAGACGCCTGCTACTTTGAAGAACGGCTTTAGCTGGACGCTCGCTCGCTTGGCGCAAACGTTCATCGGCGCGCAAAATGCAGCGCTTGCCGAGCTCGGTCTGACGATGCGGAGTTTCGCGGTCCTGGTGACCGTCAGCGACCGCGCCGCGCGTACGCAGCTCGAGATCGCGCAAGTCGTCGGTTTGGACAAGAGCACCCTGGTCGCAACGATCGATGATATGGAACGGCGCGGACTCGTCGAACGTCGCGCGGATCCCGAAGACCGCCGTGCACGCGTCGTTCAGAGCACTGACGAAGGGCGCGCGGTTGTCGCCCGCGCCGCTGAGATCGTCCAGCAGACTGAGGCCGGACTTCTTGGCGAGTTTGGCGCCGCGGAAGCGTCGCGCCTGAAAACGTCGCTCGCTTCACTGTTGGTGGGCGCGCTGCACGGCGACGCCGCTCAGCCCGGTAGCTGCATTTAAGCGGGAATAAAAAAAGTGGCCGGAGTTCATCCGGCCACCCTTTCCCGTTGCTACTTCTCGGAGTGTGCAATGGAGCTTCGCACAGGTGTTATGGTAGGGTGACGCTCTGAGAAGGCTCTGAGAATTCGTGGACAATCGCATCTATCTCGACTATGCCGCCACAACGCCCGTCCGCCGTGAGGTGCTCGAGGCGATGCTCCCCTATTTTTCTGATGTGGCACATAACCCCAGTTCACTGCACGCGGAAGGACGGCGTGCGCGTGCAGGCCTCGACGATGCGCGCGATCGCGTTGCGGCAGTTCTCGGCGTGCCCCGTAAAACGATCACATTTACCGGCAGCGGATCGGAATCGGATAATCAGGCGATCATTGGCATTGCGCGCGCGCTCGAGCATAAAGGGCGGCATATTATTTCAAGCGCGATCGAGCATCATGCGGTGCTTCATGCGCTCGATGCGCTGCGCGATGAGGGGTTCGATGTAACGCTGCTCGGCGTCGATCAACGTGGACTCATCGACGTTGCAGAATTCGCTGCAGCGCTTCGTCCCGATACCGTCCTCGCGACCGTGATGCTTGCAAACAATGAAATCGGAACGATTCAACCGATTTTGGAACTCGCGAGCCTCGCTCGTGCACGCGGCGTTCTTTTTCATACCGATGCCGTGCAAGCCGCGCCGTGGATCGATGTGCGTCCAGATGCACTCGCCGTCGATCTTCTCTCGATTTCGGCGCACAAGTTCTATGGCCCCAAAGGCGTCGGTGTGTTGTACGTGCGCGAGGGCGTCCCCGTGGAACCGCTGGTGTATGGCGGGGGGCAAGAGTTCGGGCGGCGTTCGGGGACGGAGAACGTCGCCGGCATCGTCGGTCTCGCGGCAGCATTCGATCTTGCGATCCGGGATCGCGCCCGAACCGCGCCTCGCGTCGCGGCGCTACGAGACCGGCTCGAGGCGTCCCTGAAGGGACTCGAGGACGTGCGGATCAACGGCGAAGGTGCGCCGCGTCTGCCAAACAATTGCAACGTGTCATTTGCGGGTATCGACTCAGAATCGATGCTTGTCGGACTGGATCTAGAAGGTGTCGCCGTGTCGGCCGGTAGCGCATGTACGTCCGGAGCGCTGGAGCCGAGTCACGTCATCGCAGCTTTGGGCATCGATCCGCGCTGGCATCGGGGTGTCATCCGTTTTTCTCTGGGGGCCGGTACCATGGACGCGGAAATCGAACGTGTTGCGGGCTTGGTTGCCCGCTTAGCAGCCGAAATGAGAGAGAGGAACGTGCACTCATGACCGGGTCTGACCTTAGCTGGGTATTGTACGTCGGCGTCGGCGTCGGCGTGCTTCTCGTGGGCATCGGCGTTCTCTGGGCGATGATCGCGCTCGCGAGGACTCTCGGTCGCGTCAACGTGACGCTCGACGAGCTCGATCGCCAGATTTCGACGCTCAGCCAGCCGGTGAACCAAACCCTTGGACATGTCGGCGGCATCGCGGACACTGCAGATCAAACGCTTGCGCGTCTCGGCGGCGTGGTGAAATCGCTGGAAGATGTTGCGGGTTCGGTGTCGCAAACCGCCTCGTTGACCAAGGATGCACTACAGCCGGCCATCGTCAATGTCGGAGCAACGATCACGGGAGTTAGTGCCGGTTTACGGAGACTGGTAACGGGAAGAAAGTCAGCAGGCGAATCCTAGGAGACGATTTCGAATATGAACGATGAGAGTCGCGGCGGTGGCTTTTTCGCCGGGTTCCTTCTCGGCGCTATCGTGGGAGGCGCAGTTGCAGTCCTTCTGACGCAAGAAGAGACGCGCGACGTCCTGGTTGGGAAAGCGCGAGAAGCGGGTAATCTGGCCATGGATGCCACGGGTGATTTGCGGGGGCGCGTGACCGACGTCACCTCTACGTGGCAGGAAAGTGCGGCCGAACTCTACGAGCGCGGCCGTCAAGTGGTTGAAAACGCGCGCGGTAATTTCAGCGATGCGGTTGAGGAAGGCAATGCTTCCGCCGAGTCGTTGCGTCAAGAACTCGAACGTAAGGCCGACGCATAGGAGTGAAAAAGACGTTGGACATCAAGGTGAACGTGCGTGAAGCACAAGGCGATTGTTATGTCGTCGATCTCGGTGGTGAGATCGACGTCTACACCTCGCCCAAGGTCAAGGATGCAATTGGCGAGCTCATCGATCGCGGCGTGTACCACCTCGTCATCAATCTTGAAAAGGTCAGGTATATCGATTCGACCGGTCTTGGCGTGCTCATCGGCGGCCTCAAGCGCGTACGCGAGCATGGCGGATCGGTGAACTTGGTCTGCACGAATCCGCAGATCAAGAAGATTTTCGACATCACCGGTTTGGTTAAAATTTTCGGCATCTTCGAGAGTGAAGACGCGGCTATGAAGGCATTGGTGTGAATCAACCGGTCCCCCACGCCGACGACATCGATGTCGTCGAATTGCGAGTACCTTGCAAAGCGGAGTGGGTTGCGCTCGCGCGCCTTTCCGTAGCAGCGGTTGCGAGCCGGCTCCATTTCTCGATCGACGAGATCGAGGACATTAAACTCGCGGTCGCCGAGGCGTGTACGAACGCAATTCAACATGCACATGGAAGCTCGTATATTGAAATTCGCTGCGAGGCGTTGAACGAAGGCCTTCGCATTCAAGTGCGCGATTACGGACGTGGAACGCGTCCTGACAGCATCCGCTCGCGTGAACTCGAAGACGAACGTGTCGGAGGATTGGGCGTGTTCCTGATACGCTCGCTGATGGATGACGTTTCTTACGACGTCCATCCCGAGCAAGGAACGCAGCTCATCATGACCAAGCGACTGCCGGTTTAAGTGCAAGAATCAAACCCCGACGTTCGTTCCGAGAGGGAACGGACGCGCGCGCTGTTTGGACGGTTCGCAACCGCAAGAGCGCGTCACGATCAGGATCCCGATCGCAAGGACAGCGAGTATGAGTCGCTGCGCAACGATCTTGTTGTCGCGCACCTCAACCTCGTTCGTTTTCTTGCGCTAAAATTCGCGAATCGCGGTGAGCCGCTCGACGATTTGGTGCAAGTCGGCACGGTCGGCTTGCTCAAAGCGATCGATCGTTTCGAGTTGGATCGCGGCGTCGAATTCACGACGTACGCGACGCCGACGATCGTCGGCGAGATCAAGCGCTATTTCCGCGACAAAGGCTGGGCGGTCAAAGTGCCGCGCCGTCTGCAAGAACTCAATCTCTCCGTCAATCGCGCGAACGAGAAAATGGCGGTTGAGCTTGGACGCAGTCCGACGGTCGCCGAGCTTGCCGAACGGCTCAATGCGACGGAAGAAGAGATTCTCGAAGCGCAGGAACTCGGACAGGCGTACAATTTGCTCTCGCTCGATTCGGAAGTGTCGGGTGAAGGCGAGAAGAAATCGCAGACGCTTGCGGATACCGTCGGTATTACGGACTCCGGCTTGGAGATGCTCGAAGACCGCGCGAATCTGGAGCGCGCGTTTCACGTGCTGACCGGGCGCGAACGCGTCATCATTTATCTGCGGTTTTACGAATCGGTGTCGCAAACCGAGATCGCCAAACGCCTCAACGTCTCGCAGATGCACGTCTCACGTCTTCAGGCCAAAGCTTTGGAGAAATTGCGCGCGGTGCTGCGCGAGTGATGCGTCGCATCGCGGCGTTCATTTCGATCCTTCTACTGAGCGCCTGCGGCGGAGGAAGTACGGAGAGCAGTTCGTCATCTCCGTCGCCGGCGAGTACGGGGGCTCTGCGCCTCGCATTTCGGTCGAGCTTCCTTCGTTCGTGTCTCCACGCAATTCCGGGTAAGCGCGGGGAGGCATACTGCCACTGCACCGAGGACCGCTTGGAGGGGACGTTCTCCGATGAGGAACTCGCGCGAGTCACGCCCGACGACCCGAAATTTCAAGCGGCGACGCACGAATGTGCGGCAAAAGCCGGATTGCGGGTGGCTCCCGGTCACTAGGGCGGTGTTAAACGCACCCTCGTAGTATCTTCCGGAAGCCCTTATGAAAAGCCAAGAACTCCGTCAGGCTTGGATCGACTTTTTCGTCGCCAAGCAACACAAGCTGCTTCCCTCGGCGAGCCTTATCCCCGACGAAATGTCGACGACGCTCTTCACGATCGCCGGCATGGAGCAATTCGTCCCCGTCTTCCTCGGCGAGCAGCCGCCGCCCGCGCCCCGCGCGGTGACGGTGCAGCGTTGCTTGCGTGTCGCCGGCGCGAAGAGCGACATCGAAAACGTCGGCCGCACCGGCCGTCACGGAACGTTTCTCGAGATGCTCGGAAATTTTTCGTTTGGCGACTACTACAAGCGTGAAGCAATTGCATGGGCGTGGGAGTTCTCGACACAAGTTCTCAAACTCGATCCGAAGCGCATTTACGTTACGGTTCACACGAGCGACGACGAAGCGGAGCGGATTTGGATCGACGAGGTTGGTCTCCCGAAAGAACGCATCAGCCGCTGGGATGAAGACAACTTCTGGACGATGGGTGCGACGGGTCCATGCGGTCCCTGCACGGAGCTGTTTTACGATACCGGCGAACAATACGCGAGCGGCCCCGACGACACGGGTCCGAACTTAGGCAATCGTTTTGTCGAGTTTTGGAACGTCGTTTTCCAACAGTACAATCGCGGCTCCGACAACAAGCTGAGCGAACTCCCGAAGAAATCGATCGATACCGGCGCCGGATTCGAGCGCTGTCTCGCGCTTGCAAACGGACAAGCGTCGATGTACGAGACCGACCTCTTCACCGACTTGATTGCCGCGCAGCCGCCGATCGGCCAAACGTCCCTTGCTGGTCCCGAGCAGCGCGTGCGTCAAAACATCATCGCGGATCACGCGCGTTCGGTGACGTTCCTGATCAACGACGGCATCTTCCCGTCGAATACCGATCGCGGGTACGTGCTGCGGTTTTTGATTCGCCGCGCAATTCGCAACGGTCGTCTTCTCGGCTATCCGGACGGCTTCTTGACGGAGCTGATTCCCGCCGTCGTGCAATCGCTTGCACCCGGATATCCGGAATTGCGTCAAAACGTCGGACGCATCCAGCAGACGTTGCGCGCCGAAGAACAGACCTTCGATCGCACGCTCGCGCGCGGCATGGCCATGCTCGACCGTTTGATTGCGGATGCGATCGACAATTGCACGGGTCTGATCTCCGGTGAAGATGCGTTCGTTTTGCACGACACGTACGGATTCCCAGTCGAACTGACACGCGAAATCGCTGGTGACGGCGGCGTTGCGGTCGACACGATTGAGTTCGAACAAAAGATGAACGAGCAGCGCGAACGCGCACGCGCCGATGCGGCCGCAAAGCGCGCGGTCGTGACAATCGCGGAATTGCCGGCGGTCAAATCGGAGTTCACCGGATACAACGGTTTGGAGAGCGACGGGGAGATCGTCGCGATCCTTAAAGACGACAAGCCCGTTGAAGTGTTGGCGGCAGGCGAACGCGGCGTCATCGTATTGGATCGCACGTCGTTCTATGCGGAGCGCGGCGGTCAGATCGGCGACCGCGGACAGCTGACGCTGAGCGACGGGTCCGTGTTCGAAGTTCAAGACACGCAGTTTCTGGGTGAAGCAGTCGCACATCACGGTGTGGTGCACGGGGGCGAGTTCCGCGCGAGCAACCGCGTGCACACGAAGGTCTACGACTGGTGGCGCCAAGAGATTCGCCGCCATCACACCTCCGCGCATTTGTTGCAACGCGCGCTCAAAGATGTTTTGGGCGACGACGTTGCGCAAGCCGGCTCGTGGGTCGGCATCGATCGCATGCGCTTCGACTTTCGTTGGCCCTCCGGTGCGCTCTCACCCGAACAGAAACGAGCGGTAGCGGCGCGCGTCAACGAAATGATTCGCGACGACTCGCATCTGGTGACGCGTGAGCTGCCCATCGAAGAAGCGCGTGAAACCGGCGCGATCACCATGGCCGGCGAAAAATACGGCGACGTTGTACGCGTGGTTCAGGCAGGGCCGTCGGTTGAATTCTGCGGCGGCACGCATTCGCACACGACCGGTGAACTCGGCATGTTCCTGATTCTGAGCGAATCGTCGATCGGCAGCGGCATCCGCCGCATCGAAAGCTGTGTCTCTCTAGCTGCTGAAGAGTTCGTCTCGAAACAACAAACGCTCGTCGGTGATCTCGCGGCATCGCTCGCGACAACGCCGGATGAAATCAGTGAGCGAGTCAACCGCATGCAGCGCGACATCAAAGATCTGCAGACGGCCGTCGGGCAGTTGAAAGCGCGCCTCGCGGCAGCCGACGCGCAAACCTATCTCGAACGCGTCGAGCGCAAAGGCGATCGCGCGTTTGTGGGCGCCGTGGTGCACGAAGGCAATGCGGAAGCGTTGCGTCACCTCACGAGCGCGCTGCGCAGCCGGTTGCCGAGCGGTGTCATCGCACTCGCGGGCGTTGATAACGGCAGCGTGAGTTTACTCGTGTCGGCTAGCGACGATATGGTGAAGGCGGGCGTGCATGCCGGCAATCTCGTGAAACTCGCCGCGCCGCTCGTTGACGGCAAAGGCGGCGGTGCGCCCACGCAAGCGCAAGGCGGCGGTAAAAACGCGAGCGGCGCACCTGCGGCGCTGCAAGCCATTCGCGACGCCGTGCTCGCCTGATGCGCATTCTTTCGATTCTCGCGGTGCTCGCGGCGTTGATCGCGGCGGCCCCGCGGTCTCCCGCTGTTGCGCCGATCGATTCGCAGATCGCACTCGAACGCTACGAGCTCGAGCTGTCGTCGCTCAAGCAACCGAAAGCGATGATTTTTACCTATACCGTCTCGCAAGCCGGCGCGAATTCCATCGACCAGCGCCATCAGGTCTACCGAAGCGGCTCACACGTGCGCGACGAAACGCTGACCGTCGACGGGACGCCTCTCACCCGAAAGGTCGTCTCGATTTCTCGACGGCCCGACCGCTACGACGTCACGCGTGTCGCACCACGTGCGTCGGCGTACACGATGCTCTTTTTGCGCTCGGTTCGCGACGGTTCGCATTTCGACTACATGTATGAAGCGAAGCCGCTTATTCCGGCCGAGAGTGGATTTGTCGTAACCGGTGTGACGATCGACGGCGCGACGTACTTACCGCGCACCATTGCGTTTCGCGCCAGCGCCGGGGAGACAACCGGAACCGGCGAGCTGCAATACGGAAAAGCAGACGTGTACTGGGTTCCGCTCACGGCGAGCGTTGAGGCCGATGTAAAGGGTAAACAGACGCGCGAGCGCATCATCTGGGGCGCCTACCGATTCCCGCCCTCGTTGCCGCCGTCAACGTTCGTCGGTCCAAAACCACTTCCACAGGCGACGTTGCCGCCAATTTAGCATGAATGCGGCGCGCGTTAGACTCGCGAGTCTCGCTGCGTTTGCCGCACCGCTGATCCTCTACGCGCTAACCGCGCACCGGTTCGTCGGCTTTTGGGACGTCGGCGAAATGGATACGGTTCCGTACATTCTCGGCATCGCGCATCCGCCGGGACTTCCACTGTATACGCTCGCCGGTTGGGTGTTTTCGCACGCACTGCCGCTAGGTTCGGTCGCATTTCGTATGAGTCTCATGAGTGCATTCTGCATGAGCGTTGCCGCTTGGTGTGTGTACGCCATCGTCGTCGAACTCGGCGGCGATCGTATTTCCGGCGTAGTTGCAGCGTGGCTTTTTTCAGCCGGCAGCGTGGCGTGGACAATCGCGACGCGCGCCGACGTTCATGCCTTTGCGATCGCGCTTTATGCGCTGACACTGTTCTTGTTGTTGCGTTGGTATGCGGCACCGAGTGCTACGCGTCTCAATGTTGCTGCACTCGCGTTCGGTCTAGCGATCGCGGCGCATCCGATCGGTCTGTTCTTGCTTCCTGCCGTCATCGTGCTGGTCATTGCGAAGCTCCACGTCGTAGACGGACGTTCATTCGGCGTTGCGTCGTTGATTGCGCTTGCTGCGGCAATGGCGCCGTTTCTCTACCTGCCGCTGCGAAGCGCGTACGTTACGGCGGCCCATCTCGATCCCGTTG
>JAMXLG010000361.1 GCA_024281135.1 Vulcanimicrobiia bacterium
CGTTTCCGTCGGCCGATCTGATCCGCTCGCAGAGTGCGATTCCGCTAAAGTACCTGCGCCTGCATTACGAACCTGCCGACGTACTCCGGCGGCAACGCGCCGAGCCTCCGCGCGCCGTCGACTTACAGTCCATTGCGGATCGCGCGATGCAATGCTTTTTATTCGGCGGACGTGAGGAGATCGTCGCCGCACTCGCCGCCCGCCCAACGCCGTGGTACGAGCACGCCGTCGCCCCGATGGTCGCTGCGACGGCCGGCCGGGCGACGTCGACCATCTTCTTTCTGTCGGCACCTAACGCCGGCTACTTGTCGTTCCTGGCGCCGGGCGATACGGTCGAGCAGCCCTTCGTGATCCAAAACGGCGTTCGCCGCAGATTAGCGCGATGCAATGAATTTCCGCATGCGCTTTCGTGGACGCTGGAACGGTTCGTCGAGTACGAGCGTGCGGCGACCCAAGCGGTACTGGGCAACCAGCGCATGGCGTGCGCGAGCGTTTTGGCGAAGCATCCCTGGGTGCGCAATTGCGGCGACGTCGACTCGCTTGCCGCCGATCTGATCGCCGCGATCTAGCGGAGCGTCACACGGCCGCCGGCAACGCTGCGCCGTAATACTCGAGCAGATCCGAGAGGCTCTCCTTCAGGGGGATGAAGCTGTCGTATCCGAGGGCCCGCAATCGCGTGACGTCGGCAACGACTCGCGGCGTATCGGATGGACGCACGTATGTCTCTTCCGTTACCACTGCATCGCTGCGGCCCGCAGCTTGAAGCAGCAACTCTAAAACCCGCGAGACTGACGTTTCAACGCCGCTCGCGACGTTATAGATGCTCCCCGGCTCGCCGCGCCGCGCGAGGGCGATCAACGCGCCGGCAACGTCTCGGACGTCGACGAAATCGCGCGTGGTCGACAGATCGCCGACCGATAGACGGGGCGGTGACGAGCCGGCTACGATGTCGGCGATCTGGGCTGCGAATCTTCCGGCGACGTGACGCTCGTCCTGGCCCGGGCCGACGATGTTGAAGATCCGGCCGACAACCAGCGGAAGGCGTCGTTCGCGCGCCACGATCCGCGAGACGTGTTCTTCGGCAAGTTTGCTTACCGCGTAGAAATCGCGTGGTTCGCATGGAAAATCTTCGCTGATGGGGAGATACGCGGGCAGTCCGTAGACCGAGCCGCTCGAGCCAATGACAAGCGCCCGGAGATCCAACCCGGTCTCGCAGACGGCGTCCAGAAGATCGATCGTACCCTCGACGCTCGTGCGAAACAGGTGACTTGGCGCATCGTCGCGCAGTCCCGACGCGAGATGAAAGATCAAGTCGGGACGGAACTCGCTTAAAATCCGGCGTAACGCGCGACGATCGCGCATGTCGGCGCGAGCATAAAGATAGCGCCGGTCGTTGGGCACGTAGGCTATGTCGGCTGCCAAAGGCGCGAGGATCCGCGTCCCCTGCCGCGTCACGGCGTGGGTGAAGGTTCGACAGGCTTGCGATCGTCCGAGTCCAACGATTCGCACTTCCGGATCCGAGGCGAGCAAACGCGCAGTCAAATATCGCCCCACGAAGCCTTGCGCACCCGTGATTAAAGCGCACGTCATCCTGAGGCCATCTCCGCAATGACGTTCTCGAGACCTCTGCTTAGCGGCATTTGGGGCGTCCAGCCCAGAATTTCGTCCGCGCGCCGAATGTCTGCTACCAGCTCGTATATCTCGGCCCTTTCTGGACGCTTTTCCCCGGAACTCGTACGGATGTCGATGGTTCGGCCGACGCGCGCGCGAATTGCTTCGGCTAGATGAAGCACGCTCGTTCCGATACCGGTCCCGACGTTGAACACCTCGATGCCGGGACTCTCCAGGTCGCACGCCCGTAGAATTGCATCCACCACGTCGCTCAGGTAACAGTAGTCGCGTACCGGCCTGATGTCGGAAAGCACGATCGCGTCTGACGTCAAGGCTTGGCGAATAATGGTCGGAATCAGAGCATAACTTTGCTGGCCCGGCCCGTAAACGGAAAACGGCCGCAGGATTCGCGCGCTGATTCCAAAGGCATTTGCAAAGGCGCGAACCATGTTCTCGGCCCCAAGTTTTGCAGCCGCATAGGGCGAGCGTGGGTCGGGCGCTTGGGTCTCAGCGACTGGGATCGCGGCAGCCCTTCCGTAGACCTCCGCCGACGAAATATAGACGAAGCGCTTGACGTTGGACTTGCGACACGCATTGAGTAGCGCGGCCGTGCCTCCAACGTGAACGAGAGCGTATCGTTCCGGGGCATCGAACGAAGCGCGAACCGAGGGCGGTCCGGCCAAGTGAATCACGAGGTCGCATCCGGCCGCAAGGTCGCAAACCGCATCGCAATCCGTGATGTCGGCGCGCCGCGATATAACGTGATCGGGTGGATCCGCGATCGTGTCCTCCGGCGCGCCCGCTAGCACTTGGAGCGGAACCTCGAGCGCCGCCAATGTCCGAACGAGCGCGGTTCCGATGAAGCCGCCGCCGCCCGTTACGAGGACTCGCGGCTTGGTCGCAAGCGGACTACGCAGGTCGGGCGTAAGCAACATCGACGAAACTCTTCTCAAGGCTGCGCGCCATTCGTTCGTCCGTATAGCGCTGCGAATACCGGGCCTGCGCAGCCTTTCCCAAGCGCCTCGCAAACGCGCTATCGCACAGCAAGCGCCAAAGGCCCTTTGCCAATGCATCCGCGTCGCCGGGCGGAACGACGATACCGGTCTCACCGTCGGTGACCATCGTCGGAATGCCCGCGATGGCAGTCACCACCGCAGGTTTGCCCAACGACATGCCTTCGATAATCGCCTGCGGGAGCGACTCTTCGGTTGACGCGTGAACTTGAATGTCGATTGCGCGATAGACGTCACCAACAGGCCCTGGGTAGCCGGCGAAGTGCACTCGTTGGCCCAGGCCAAGTTCGGCCGTACGCCGGTGAAGCGTCCGTTCGTACTCGAGAGGATCCCGTGCATATCCGCAAATCAAAAAGTGCACGTCCGGGTCGCGCTGGACCAGTTGGTGTGCGGCATCGAGCAGAACAAGCTGCCCTTTTCTAGGCGTCAAAGAAGCGACTTGCCCGACTACGCGAATCCGGGGATCGAGTGGGATACCGAACTGCGCGCGCATCTCTTCGCGACTGCGATGGGCTTGGGGTGGCTCGATTCCATTCGGGATTACGGATATTCTCCGAGCGCGCAGCAACTTACGGCGAATTTGCGCGGCGACCGCATCCGAATCGGTGACGATGGCGGAAGCTGCCGACAATGAAACGGCTTCTGATAAATGCCACAGCCACAAGGGGCGAAATACTTCAAGACCATAAGTCGTAGCTACTACGGGCCGGTTTGCCAGCATCGCGGCCGCTATGCCGATTTTATTCCCCGAACCGGTATGTGTATCGACGAGATCGATCCGATTGCGGCGTATGTAGCGTGCCAACTTTGCAATCGTTTGCGTCAGACGCGGCACGGATCGAGCAACTTTTACCGCGGTTCCGTGCGCGCTACCGACGTCCGGTGCTGCTTCATCCAGAGTTTCGATCTCGATGTTGGCCGCTTCAAAATGCGGTCGCAGACTCCCAAGCGGGCGCTCGCATACGGGATTATCGCGCTTGATTATCAGCACGGTTTGATCGAAACGCTCCCGGTCGATCTGCTTCGCGAGACTCAAAAGCCGGCACTCTCCGCCCCCGAAATTAAGCGCGTTCACGACCGAGAGAACCTTTAGGCGCTTCATGCGATCCCGGCCTGGTCCAGGGCGCCCCAGCGTCCGTCGAAGAGGCGTTGAGCCCGGTCCAGCGCGTGTGCGTCGTTGATATCAATCCAGGGCGCGTCGTGCACGAAGGCACCTACGTCGTAGTCGCGCTCGGACAGAAGGACGAAAAGCTCGCTGATTCCGATCGGTCTGCCATCCGGTATGATATCGCAAGCCTTCTTCGAGAGCACACATGTGCCGCTTGAGACCTGAACCTGGATGACCGGTTTCTCGGCATAATCGGTTACCCGGTTCCCATCCAACGAAAGCCTGCCAAACGGGATTTGAAACGGCTCGTCGTGTGTAGCGATCGTGGCGGCAAAGCCACCTCGCTCGTGGAAGTCGACGAGCCGCTCGAGGTCGAGCGTCGTCAGGTTGTCGACGTAGAGCATCAGTACGTTATCTGCACCGGAGATAACCTGACGCGCCGCGCCGGCGTTCCCTAAGGGCATTCTTTCCTCGAACAACTCGATTCTAGCGCCGGCGCGCTCGACGACCGGTACAACCGACCCACGCACGAAATCGGCGATTTCGGGATTCCTGGCACTCACGGCCACGACGATGTCCAGAAAGCCGTGGCGCAAGAGCTGGGCAACGTTCCATTCGAGCAGCGTGGCGCCACCGACGCTAACGAGCGCCTTGTGCCGTTGCCCCGCGCTCGCGCGCATGCGCTCGGATTTTCCCCCCGCCATGACTAGGGCACGCGTTAACCCCATGTTTTAATTCTAAAGAACGCCATCGGCAGCAAACAGGGGCTTTTGCTTCATAACGCGAGACCAAAGCCGTGCGATAGAACGCAATCGGGATCTGAATCAGTAAAGACGGCCGCGGCGCAAACGTTGCACGGGCCACCGGACATTAGGCCGAAAGTTGGTTCCCACATTAGGCCGAAAGTTGGTTGCCGAGCTTGCTTACGCCTCGTTGGAGTGCTAAAATAAAATTGGGTCGTACATACAGCGACTTATTGGAGCATGTATCGATGGTGAACTCTATGAGAAGCGCCGCGTGGTCCTTTTGCCCGGCCGTACTTATCGCTGCGTTGACGAGTTGCGGCGGGCCAAACGGCACGTCGCCGATTTCGACCATCCCGATGTCAAACCCGAGACACGCTGGGTTGCAACGCGTTGTTCCGCTATGCGTGTCCAACGTATGTACGACCGATTGGGACTCTTTCGGCTACGATCTGCAACGCACGGGCTTCAATCCGCTAGAGACCGCCGTCGGGACGAACAATGTCGGCAAGCTCCAAAAAGTTTGGACGGCAAACGTCGGCTCAACTCCGGTCCACGAACCTGTCTACGCTTATGGTGTCAAAATCAACGGAGTACCTACGAACGTGCTCTATGCCGGTTCGCTGTGGGGCGCGACGATTTATGCGATCAACGCTGAGACGGGTTCGGTCATTTGGCAGCACAAAGTCGCCATAGCGTATTATAATTGCGGACATCAAGAAACCTTTTCGATTGGCGAGACGCCGGCAATCGACCGAGGAAAAAATTTGATTTACGTCGCGGACGGCCACAACAAAGTTCACGCGTATAATTTGGCGACCGGAAATGAGCGCGCGGGCTGGCCGCTGCAAATCGCCGACTACCAGGGCGATCACAATTTCATGCATGGCGGTTTCACTTATAACCCAACGAACGGATATCTCTATGCCGTGACGGGCTCGACCTGCGACATTCATCCCTGGTACGGGCGAATCGTCGCCATCGATACGAGAGGTCCCAGCGTCGCCGGTACGTTCTTTACGATGAGCGGCGGCCCGACGCAGGGGACAAGCGGCGGCGGGATCTGGGGACCGGGCGGCGCGTCTATCGATCCAGCTACCAAAGACGTCTTCGTAGCGACCGGCAACGCGGATACACTGAATCAGAAGCAAAACGCGGGCTACGCCGAGCAAGTCATCGAGTTATCTCCGACACTCGGCACGATTCTCGCCAATAACTACCCGCCTGAGATCCCGGGCTCGGGCGGCGACGATTTCGACTTTGGCGCAACGCCGCTGCTTTTCCAGCCGTCCGGCTGTCCGCCACTGCTTGCAGCAGTAAACAAATCAGGCATATTCGTACTATACGATCGTGCGACGATCAGCAATGGACCAATCCAAGCGATCGCGATGTCGATTACAACGGACAACGCTGATTTTACCGGCGTGCCGGCCTTTGATCAGAAAACCGGCTACGTGTATGTGGGGCTGCCGACCAGCGAAGGAATTTACCAGCCTGGTATGGCTGCGTTCGCGATGCAATCGAACTGCACGTTGAACCCAATCCCGGTATGGAGCCAGGCCTTCGGACCGGACGGCAGCGCGAATACGGACGCGCCGCGGTCGCCGATTTCAATCGCAAACGGCGTGGTCTATATCAGCAATTTTACGGGCGACACCGAATTCGCGTTCGACGCGTCGACCGGAGCTCAATTATGGACGACTCCCTTGAGCAGTTGGGGCTACGTCGGCACGGTGATTGCGAACGGCATCGTTTACGTCACCGCGGGAGACGGCACCATTACCGCATGGGCGCCGCCGGGAAGCGCCGCGCGCTTACGGAAGCACGTAGCTGCGGCAAATCGCCCGCCGGCGACCAGTTCACGATCGCGTACCTCGCGGTATTTACTTACGTTTCGCAGCCAAGATTGGTAATCGCAAGGCTCAATAGCGCCCGTTCTTCACCACGAGCGCCGCGAGGTTGCCGCCGAACTGCCAGCCGAACTCGTCGGGCGATTGGATGCGCAGCGCAACGAAGTCGGCCGTCGCACCCGCGCGAATTCGGCCGG
>JAMXLG010000362.1 GCA_024281135.1 Vulcanimicrobiia bacterium
GCGTCGTACAGCACGCAGCTCGACCAGTTCGCATCCTCACTCTCGAATGAAGTGAACCGCGTTACGCAATCGTCGTACGATCAAAACGGCAACCCGGGTACGGCGCTCTTCCAGCCGATCGTCACGAATCTTCCGATTTCCGCCGGCAACATCAAGTGTGGGATCACCGATCCGAATCAGCTGCCGGTTGCGCTTGCGAACACGAGCGCCGGTAACCTGATCACGAATCTGAACTCGGCGAATAATACCGTTGACACGGCACAGCCGCTGCTCGGTAACGGATCGCTTGCGAATCCACCCTCAGCCGGACCGGTGCCGCCTGCCTTGACGAACGGCACTTTGACGGTCAGCGTCGATGGTGTTGCTCAGACGTTCAACTACAACGTGTCGGCTGGCGGAAACGCCGCCTCGATCAATGGTTTTATCAGCAGCTTCAACGCGGCGAATCTCGGCGTAACCGCATCGTTCGACTCGGCGTCGCAACGCATCGTGTTCGCGCGGGATCCGCAGAACGAAAGTTTGGCGCTACGTGGCGCACAAGCGACGTTGGGCAGCCCGACAAATCCGACGTTCTCGATCTCCGATTCTCAGTGGCAGGCTGGTCAGCCGACGAGTTCGCTGCTCGGCGTCCTCGGCGCGCAAAACTTACAAAATGCAGGCGGCGCGGTCGTGCAGAACGCATCGAACGCATTTGCGGCGAGCGATAACGGCGGCGCAAATGCCCTTGTCAAGGTCTTTCAGTCGAACGTCGGTGCGCCGGCGGTATCGACGACGTCAGGGCCCCTCGTTACGGCAACGGCGGGCGTTCCTACGACGGTTGCTCTTCCGAGTGGCGTCGACAACGTCACGGTCGGACAAATCCTGACGATCGATTCGCTCGGCACGCCCGAAAATGTGACTGTCTCCGCGGTCAAGTTCGCGGGCGGCATCGAATCCGTGACATTTACGTCGGCGAACAATCACGCGGCGAACTTCACCGTGCAGAGCGCGCAGACGCAGACGCTCCAGCAGTTTTACGGTTCGATCATCACGCAAGTCGGCATCGACACGCAGACGGCGATCACCGGAACGACGACGCAAACGAATCTTGCGAGTACCATCGACGCCCAGCGTCAAGCGATCTCAGGCATCAACCTCGATGAAGAGACACAGAATCTGATCAAGTATCAGAACGCCTATCAGGCAGCAGCGAAGACCATCTCGACGATGAACACGCTGCTCAATACGATCATCAACGGTCTCGGTGTCGGGCAGTAAGGAGGCTAACCGATGCGCATTGCAACGTCGACGCTCTACAACGAACAATCGAGTTCGATCGACAATCTGTACGCGACATACCAAACTCAAGGGCAGCAGCTCTCGACTGGGAAATCGCTCAACGCCCCCTCGGATGACCCGACGGTCATCGCGCAAGACCTTTCGGTTCGCGCCGATAACGCCGTACAAACGCAGCTTGGCAAGAACTTCACCGACTTGACGAATCAGCTGACGACGGTCGACGGTGCACTTTCGAACGTGACGAGCGCATTGCAAAGCGCACGCAATCTTGCCGTAGAAGGCGCGAGCGACACGCTCAACGCGTCGCAGCGAGCCGACATCGCGACGCAGATCGATCAAATTCTCAACGAAGTGATCGGTTTTGCGAACACGCAGTACAACGGTAAGTACGTCTTCGCCGGCACGAACGTCCCGACGTCGACCCCGCTCGTTCAAGGCCAAGGCAGTCCGATCACGAGCGTCACGACGCAGGGCAATATCGTTCAAGAGACGCAGGAAAGCCCCGACGGCACGACCATCGGCACCGGCGTCACGCTGCAACAAGCATTCAACGTGAACGCGCCGGACGGTTCGCCGAGCGTTTTCCAAGTGCTTATCAACTTGCGCGATTCTCTTCAAAGCGGCCAAGTCGTCGACGAGAGCCAAGCGGCACTAAATCTCCCCGGCACGGCGATCACAAACAACACGTTGATCTCCACGTTGCAAAACAGCGGCGCGGGACAAGTTATGGCGACGCCGTTGAAAGCGGATTCAAGCGGCAACATCGAGATCAACATTGCAAACGGCACCAATCCGAATGGCGTAAATGTCGTTATTACCCCGGGACCCGGTGTTACCGTCGGCTCGCTCGTGAACCAAATCAATACGCAGTTGGCAGGGCCGCCGAGCCTCGGAATAACGGCATCCTTCAATGCGCAGACGCAGAGGATCTCGTTCACGAGCACAGCGAGTCCGCCCGCATCCTTCACGGTTACGGACGTCCCGAGCGCCGGATCAGGGACGACCACCGGCAATTTCGTTGCAGCTTTCGGTCTCACGAATCAGGCCGACACGACGCAGTACGTGTCGACGCAGCTTGGCGACGTGGACAAGGTTATCAGCACCACGCTGAATGCGCGCGCGATCGTCGGATCGACGATTCAGAGCTCGCAGACGCTGACTACCGCGACCAGTTCACAAGTAAATAACGATACGAGCGTGCAGTCGGGCTTGGAAGACACCGATATACCTAAGGTGACCTCCGAGTTCTCGCAGACGCAAACCGTGCTTCAGGCCGCGTATGCCACGACCTCGCGGCTCGAAGGCAAAACCCTGTTCGACTACCTCTAGGAGCCTCGAAGATCACATGAGCCTATCGATGGAAGCGGAGATGAACGCAAGCGAAACGCAAACGATGGAATTCCAGCGCTTCGGAAGCTGCACGTTTTCCGAGGCCGACGTCATTCGTTTTCCGTGGGGGATCCCCGGGTTTCCGAATCTCCGCCGCTGGATCGCGCTCAACGTCGAGCAACAGAGCACGTTCGTTTGGCTCCAGTCGCTCGATGACGCCAACGTCGCGCTGCCCACGTTGGACCCGTACTTCGTCTTTGAAGACTACGATCCGAAGCTGCCGGCGTATGCCGCCGCTGCGCTCGAGATCGAAGGTCCGTCGGACTTCACGATCCTTTGCGTGGTCGTCGTAACCGAGAACGCAGAAGATATGACGATGAACCTTTTCGCGCCGGTCGTCATCAATCTGCGTACGCGCACCGGCCGGCAAATCGTCCTCGAAAACTCAGGATTCTCAGTGCGCCAGCCAATCCCACGCAAGCCTGGCCTCGAGCCCGCAGAAGTCGAACCGGCGTCATAAAGAAGAGGGTCGCGACCCTCTAACGAGAAGGCCCTGCCTAGCGAATCGCCAAGGAGGGCCGGCCCCCATGCTCGTTCTGAGCCGCAAGATCAACCAGTCGATTATGATCGGCGACAATGTGCGCATTGTCGTTGTTGCCGTTGACCGCGACCAGGTCAAACTCGGCATCGAGGCTCCGCGGGAAGTCCCCGTTCACCGCTCCGAAATCTACGAAGAGATTCAGCGTTCGAACCGCGTAGCGGCGGAGGCCGCCGGCGTTTCAGTCACGGACTCGCCTGCAACTCCCGCCCCGATTGGGACCGCCTCTCGCGCGCGTCTACAGCCTCGAAAAAAGTAATTTCACTGGCTAAAGTCCGCCACTTTGGCCTCCGATATTCCAACGGAGGGGACAGGACGTTCCCCTTGAGACTAGTCTTGTAGTAAAACGCGTTACACGCGTACTCATGGAGGAAAAATGCCAGGTATTTCTATCGCCAACAATCTGTTGGCCAATAATGTTCAGTACAACCTGAACAACAACCAGAACGCCCTCAAGAACATCGTCACTCAGCTCTCGTCGGGTCTGCGCATCAACAGCGCCGCAGATGATCCGTCGGGACTTGCTATTGCGACGAACCTGCAAACGCAGGTCGACGGGTACAACACCGCCGTTCAAAACGTGCAGAACGCGAACAATGCAGCGCAAGTCGCGGAAGGCGCGCTCCAAACGACGACCGACATTCTGCAACGTATCCGCAATCTCGCGGTCGAAGCGGCGTCGGACATCAACTCGAACAACGACCGTCAGAACCTTCAGGTCGAAGTTTCGCAGCTGCTGCTCGAAGTCAACCGCATCTCGCAGAACACGAACTTCAACGGTCAGGCGCTCCTCGATGGCAGCCATGCCGGCTTCCAAGCGCAACAAACCGCGTTCCTGAACGTCACGGCCAACACGGCGCTCTCGACCAACGGTAACATCGCGCAAGTCAACGGCATCAACTACGGCTTCCTCGCCGCAACGGTTGCCGCCTCAAATGCGCAGTTCCAAACGACGGTCGGCGGCACGTCCGGCTTCGGTGGTACGGGCACGACCGACGGTACGATCGAACTCCAGGTCATCAACACCGGTGTGTCGATCGCCGTTCAAGAAACGTTCGTCGACAGCGCGACTGGTAAGGTCTGCGTCTCCTCGACGCTCTATGCTGCGGGCAACAAGGCCGGCGGCGTTGCGAACGCGTTCGATAATGTCAGCGTCACGCTCGGTACGTTCACCACGGCCGACGTCGGCACGACGGCATACGTCAAGATCAGCCAGAACGTGGCGGCCCTGACGAACCCGAACAACCCGGCGTTCAACTTCCAATCGGCTGCCGCTGAAGGCGACGTCATCCAGGTCGGCATCCAGGCGACGAATACGCAAACGCTGCGTATCTCGAACATCAACCTGGCGCTCTCAGCTTCGAACGCTCCGTCGCTCGGCGCAGAAGACGCGATCGGCCAGATCGACAACGCTCTCGAGCGTCTGCTCAACCAGCGCGCACAGCTCGGCGCAGTCATCGTTCGCCTCAACGAAGATGCGAACAACGACAGCATCGCAGCGGTCAACCTGCAGGCGTCTGAGTCGTCGATCCGCGATCTCAACGTCGGTCAGGCGACGACCGAGTTCACCAAGCTCCAGATCCTGGTCCAAGTCGGTACCTCGGTCCTGGCGCAGTCGAACTCGAACGCTCAATCGGTTCTCGGACTCTTCCGTTAATCGCAAGCGCAACGTAAAAGCGAGAGCCCGCTCCGGCGGGCTCTCTTCTTTTTTATTGCCCTGCGCCGAAAATAGGAACGATGCCTATTCGGGTCTCCTCGAAACACCGCGCCACATCCGGTCCAATAAAGCCCGAGGGACTCTCGCTGTGCATGATCGTGAAGAACGAGGAGCGTTTTCTCGATCAGTGCTTGCGCAGCGTGCAAGGGATCGTTGACGAGATCTGCATCGTCGACACCGGCTCAACCGACCGCACGGTAGAGATTGCCACGTCATTTGGCGCTCGCGTCGAGCACCGGGAATGGCGTAACGATTTCGCGTGGGCACGCAACGAAGCGCTAAAGATGGCGACGCGGCGCTGGATCTTGATGCTCGACGCTGACGAGGAACTCAAGCCCGAATCGGTTCCGGCGCTCACGGCACTGAAAGGCTCACCGGCCGATACGACCGGCGTCTGGATTCGTTGTTACAATCGCTCTGACGACTATCGCGGCACCGGCGAGATGTCGCACGCACTCGTTCGTATTTTCCCGAACAACCCACGCATCGCGTTTCGCGGAATGATCCACGAGTTTGTGACGCTCGACGGCGGTACGAATGGACTTGTCGCTGTGAATGCCCCGATCTCGATCGTGCATCACGGGTATTTGAAAGAAGTCGTCGAGAGCCGCGATAAAGCCAAGCGCAATTTCGAGATCGTGCAAGCCATGGCGGAAGCGGATCCGACGGATCCCTTTGCGTGGTTCAACGTCGGCACGACCGCGTTCATGATGCAAGACTTTGCGACCGCCAGAGATGCACTCGAGAAGATGCGCACGCTCAACGGAGAGACGCCCCGCGGTTTTATTGCAAACGGATACTCGGTGCTGGCTGAAATCTATTGCGACAAACTCGGTGATCCCAAAAAAGGCGAGGAAATCTCGCGCGCAGCCCTAAAGTTTTCACCACATTACGCGAACGCCCACTTCCAGTTGGGTAAAGCGCTCGTTGCCCAGCAGCGCTTCGATGAGGCGCGAGCGGCGTTTCTCGACGCAATCGAAGACGGTAATTACTCGCATTTGCAGTTCGTCGTCGACGATCAAGTATCGATCTGGAAAGCACACTCGGAGATCGGATCGAGCTACGTCATCCAGAGTGACGATCGCCGGGCCGTGGAGTGGTTTCGCAAAGGTCTTGCAAACGCACCGAACGTTCAGCCGCTGATGTTAAATCTCGCGCGCGCACTCGAACGCCTCGGCGAACTCGACGAAGCACGAGCACTCTTCAAGCGCGTGCGCGAGGAATTCCGTGATGACTTCGGCACCGTCGATTATGTGAATTTTCTACTCCGCCGGCAAGAGGGAGAAGCTGCGCTCGGGGTCATCGATGCATCGCATGCGGACCTCGGCGACGCCGTCGCGGTACAATTGCTCATCGCGGCCGCGCAGCTCAGCGTGAAGCTTCGAGGAAACGACGGCGCAATTGCATATCTCGAGGCAGCTGCGGAGCGAGCGCCTGGGAATGCGGAAGTCCTCAACTTGCTCGAAGCGTTGTATCGGGAACGCGGAGATCTCGATTCCGTACGACGGCTGCTGGAACGGGAAGTTCAAACGACCCCGGTAGCCCCTGCGGACTTCATTCGGCGTTCGTATCAAGCAAACGTTGCCGGCGAACACGCTTACGCGGTTGAAGTGGCCGTCGCCGGGCTCGCACGCGATCGCGCCAACGAACACCTACACTACAACGCCGCTATTGCGTTGTCGGCGCTCGGCGAGATCAATCGCGCGCTCGAACATCTTGAATTTGTCGTGACGAGAGAGTTGCCGGTCTATCAGCCGTCCTTGATGTTGCGTGCGTCGCTCTTCCGTTCGGTTCAGCGTGCCGACGAGGCCAGCGCAGCAATCGAAAACGTCCTTGCGGTCGACTCGGTCAACGTGGAAGCGCTAAAGGTGCGCGCCGCGCTCGCTGAGGAGCGTGGCGACGTAACGCGCGCGGAATCGGCGCTCAACGAAATCGTGAGGATCGACGGAGAACGTGGCGCTGTGGAACTCGCAGCGTTCATGCTACGGCAAGGACGATTCGAAGATGCTGCGCGCATCGCGGAGACTGCACTGCAGCGCTAGGAACTCATGGATTTCTCTATCATTATTCCGGTCTTCAACAAAGCGGATCTAACGAAACGCTGTCTCGAAGTGCTCCCCGAGACCATTGCGGATGCGGGTGAAGGCGAAGTCATCGTCGTCGATAACGCATCGAGCGACCACACGCAGCGCGTGCTCGAAGCGTTCCCATGGATACGCATTATACGCAACGAGAAAAATCTAGGCTTCGCAGGAGCAAATAATCAAGCGGCGCGGGTTGCAACGGGTGAGTTCCTGGTGCTGCTCAACAACGATACGGAAGCGTGGCCGGGCTGGCTGAGCACGATGCTAAAGCGCGCGAAGGAGCCGGGCGTCGGCGCCGTCGGTGCGCGTTTGCTCTACCCGGATCGCAAGAGTCAGCACGGTGGCGTCGTCGTTATCGGAAATCCGTTCGGTCGCCAAGACGCGCAACCGTTCCACCATAATTTCATGGTTCCGTTCGACGATGTCGACGTGCGGCGAACGCAAGACATGGAAATCGTCACCGGCGCGTGTCTCGTGACGCCGCGCACACTGTACGAGAAACTCGACGGCCTCGATGAGGGCTACTGGAACGGCTTTGAAGACGTCGATTACTGCTTGAAGGTAAGGCGCGAAGGCTTGCGCGTCGTCTACGAGGCCGACGCGGTTCTGTATCACTTCGAGTCGCAGTCAGGCATTCAACGCTTTCGTAAGGCGACGTGGAACACGGAGTTGCTCGAACGGCGCTGGCGCGGGACGTTTTATTTCGATGCGCTCGAGAAGAACCTCGAACGTCAACTTGTGCGTCATCCCATGCGCAATTCGCGCAACGGCCTCAATTCGATGATCGTCACGACGCCCGCCAGCAACGTCGTGGTTCACGGCGTAGAACCGGCTGAGGGACGAGCCGCTTTCGAGACTCGTCTGCGGAAGAACGCTGCGCCGATCGATCGCGTCTACTGGGCGTTCGGTGAAGATGCGCTTGCAGCCGCACGCGAAGCGCTGCGCATTCGGGGGCTTCATTACACCGCATTCGTTCGCGGTGATGCTCGCGTTGAAGAACGCTGGCTCGATGAATTGCTGCGACAGGTTACGGCCACGCCGACGGCCGTTGCGGCAACATACTCGCCCGCGTTGCCGATCGGCGAGAACATCGCGACGCTCGCCGGTGACGGACGCTGCACCGTGCTCGCGCACTTTGTGATTCCGCAACACATGACCCTGGAGCCGTCCGACACGATCGAGGGTTCGGTGGCCGATTTGTTGATGCGCATGCTTCCGCTTGGTTTTGGGACACGCGGAGCCGGCAAAGCGATCGCGTCGTTACCCGCGCTGCCGCACGATGCATCGTTCGAGAAGAAGCATGGGCGTACGCTCGAGCAACTGGCCGATACCGACATTGCGAGCGTCGAAACCGTGCTACGTGCGCGACCGAAACGCAGCCGTGGCCTGGTTTCGATCGTTACACTGAGCTGGAACGCGCCGCAATTCACGAAGCTCGCGCTTGACTCCATTGCGAAGTACACGAGCGAACCGTACGAAGTCATCGTCGTCGACAACGGCTCAGGTGCCGAGACGCTGCAAATGCTCTCCGAAATCGACGATCCTCATGTTCGCGTCATCTATAATTCGAACAACCGCGGTTTTGGGGGCGGCAATAACGACGGGATGGCGCACGCACGCGGCGAGCATATCGTCGTGCTGAATAACGATGTCATCGTCACGGAAGGCTGGCTCGATGCGCTGCTCGATCCGTTCGACCGCATCCCATCGGTCGGTGTGACGGCGCCGCGCAGCAACAAGATCGTCGGCGATCAAGAAGTGATCGATGCCTCGTACAACGACTTGGACGGCATGTACGCCTACGCAGCCGCGCGACGGAAGAAGTACGCGAAGCGCGGTTTCCTGACTGACCGCGCAATCGGATTTTGTTTGTGCATCGATCGTCGCGTAGTTGATGAGATCGGCGGCTTCGACGAACGCTTCGGTATGGGCAACTTCGAAGACGATGATTTCTGCATTCGGGTTCGCGCCGCCGGCTATGAAATCTACGTCGCTGACGATAGTTTCATTCACCACTTCGGTAGCCAGTCGTTTGTAGCGAACAAGGTCGACTACATGTCGACGATGCATGAAAACTGGGCGAAGTTTGCGCAGAAATGGAGCTACGCGCCGGCATATCCCACGAACGGATACGACCCACGCCGCGCGATCATCCAAGGCTACGATCGTACGCGCCATTATTCTCCGCTACCGGCGGCGCGCAAACCTCAATCGCAGAACGAGACTGAAACC
>JAMXLG010000363.1 GCA_024281135.1 Vulcanimicrobiia bacterium
CGGGTCAACTCGTCTTTCAGTTCAAATGGACTGATTTGATCCCACTTGCGGAAGCGCTCCATCGGATCGGTGCCGGTTGTACCTTTGATGGCCATGTAACGTTACTCCCTACGGGTTAGTCTGATTAAAATCTCGCCGTCAAGTTTGCCTCGAACTTATACTTCCAGAGGCCGTTCGTGCCGAGGCCCCAGGTGTCCGTAATCAGGAACGACGTATCGTCCACGCCTCCAAAGAGCGTGAAACCGAGCGCATCTTTGAAAAGGCCGCCGCGTGTATCGAAAAGCACGCGGGCATAATTGAGTACCGAGAGCTTGAGACTCGGATTTTTTGCCGAGAGTACCACGTCCGGAACTTGCATCTCGCCTTCGTAGTAGCTCGTCCATGAGGCGTTGGCCGGCACGATCACGGATTGATCGTACTCGTTTTTATAGCTAAGCGCGCCGCTTTTCCATTTCCACTTCACCGTATAGAACGCCTTAATCTCCGTATCGTGGTTGTCTACGTTGTTTGCGTTCGTGTTGAACGCTCCTCGGAATTCCAGCGTGTGAGCGAATGTCGGCGATGTAAGGCCATATGAGTAGGCGAGTTCGAGGTTGCCGAGTCCGGAATACGGGGCTGCGAGCGCAGGGAATTTTGTGATAATGGGAATTCGAATTTTTAACTGGGCTGCCTTATTCCAGAGGTTGCGTCCATAACGAAACTCTTGTTTCACCTTACCCGAGCCGTCGCGGTTGCCCTGAAAATAGTAGAAGAGCGTTGAACTACGATCGATCGTGTAAAAGTTGCCCGCCATATCGTAGAGTGGAGATTCTGTCGGCGAGGCTGATGGCGATGGCGACACGAACGGCGACGGTGACGGAGACGGTGATGGAGACGGCGAGGCCTGTGCGATGGCAGGCGTAGGCGTTGATTGAGCGCAGGTATTCGCGCGCAAGGCGATCATAGCGACGGCAAACGAAAGTAGAGCTACAGAGCGGGCGATGGTCACGCAACCATGCTAGAACCAAAAGGGTATGCGACGCTATCCCGCGATAGCAGAGTGCGGCATTTTGCTTGCGCCCTTGGGATATCGATGCGCGGGCGTCCATTCTACACTGTTGGATAGCACGTCATGAAAAGCATCATCGCTCTTTTTTTAGCTCTCGGCGTGTGCGTCGTCCCGGCGGGATGCGGAAACGGCGACACCGACAATCAAGCCAACGTCGAGGCGCCGCCGGCCTCGGTGGTCGTGCAGTCCGTGCGTCGCGCAACCGTCCCGATCACCGAGGATTACGAAGGTACGATCGGGGCCGTTCAGCAGGTCGAAATTCGAGCGCGCGTTCAGGGCACGCTCGAGCGCGCGCCGTTCAAAGAGGGCGATCTGGTCCGCAAGGGCGATCTGATCTTCCAAATTCAGCAAGACGAGTTCATTGCTGCACTTCGGACGGCACAGGCACAACTCGCGACCGCGCAGGCGCAAGTCGCGCAGGCGAAAGGCAATCTGTTCTCTCGTCAGGCGTCGCTAAAACGTGCGCAAATCACCGTTGCACGAGATCGTCCGCTAGCTGCGGAGAAGGCTATCCCGCAAAAAGACCTTGATAATGCCGTTCAGTCCGAACAAGTCGCAACCGGCGATCTCGACGTAGCCAACGCTCAGATTCAAGCTGCAAATGCAGCCGTTCTTGCAGGGCAGGCAGCGGTCGCGAACGCGAAATTAAATCTCAGCTACACGACGATCTACTCGCCCGTTACCGGACTGATCGGATTCCGGACCTTCGACGTCGGCAACGTAGTCGGCGGTCCCACGACGGAAGTGCTCGACACAATTACGACCATCGACCCCATAAAAATCACGTTCGGCATCGATGAATCGACGTATCTGGCGCTCTCGGAAGCGAAACGCAACGTCGACACGCCGCCCCTGCGCGATCAAGATCTCCGCGTTGTGCTAGCAAATAATGCGACATACGGATATCCGGGACGACTTTACACCGTAAATCCCACAGTCGATCCGAAGACCGGCACGATTACCGTAGAGGCTCGCTTTCCAAATCCGGACGGGCTTCTGCGCCCTGGCGGCTTTGCTCGCGTTCGTGTGATAACCGAGCGTCGTCCAAATGCTCTGCTCGTTCCGCAGACTGCGATTATCAAATCCCAAGGCGTCGACACCGTATACGTGGTCAACAACAGTAACGAAGTCTCACTGCGAACCGTTCAACTTGGACCACAATATCAACAGTCGTTCGTCGTGCAATCAGGGCTCAACGCCGGCGATCGCGTCGTGGTCGAGGGGACGCAGAAAGTGAAACCCGGCGGGAAAGTCGTCATCGCTAAGGCGGGTTAGCGGTGGCACATTTTTTCATCACGCGTCCGATCTTCGCGATGGTGTTCTCCATCGTCATCGTGCTGCTTGGCATCGTCGCGATTATCACGTTGCCTGTCGCGCAATTCCCACCCATTTCCCCGCCCCTCATTCAGGTGCAAACCACGTACATCGGCGCGAGCGCCTCGGTGGTGGAGCAATCCGTTGCCTCACAGATCGAAAACGAAGTGGTCGGCGTGGACAACCTTATCTACATGCAGTCGACGAGTTCGTCCAGCGGACAGTACACGCTGAATTGTACGTTCAAGGTGGGCGCCGACATTCAAAAAGCGCTGATCGACGTGCAAAATCGGCTGCAACAGGCGACGGGCAGCCTTCCGGAAGCGGTCAATAAGTTCGGAATCACCGTCCAGAAGAAGTCGCCGCAGATTCTGATGGTCGTTGCGCTCTACTCGCCGACGAACTCGTACGATCGCCTGTTTCTGAGCAACTACACCACGCTCAACATCCTCAATCCGCTCCTTTCCGTTCCCGGCATCGGCGGCAGCAGCATCATTGGCGAGCAGAACTACGCGATGCGCGCATGGGTGCGGCCCGACAAACTCGCAAAACTCGGGCTACAGGCGAGCGATCTTTCAAGCGCGATCACAAAGCAGAACGTTTTGATTCCGACAGGCGCCGTCGGTGCGCTGCCCGCGCCGAAGAACAATCAATTCCAGCTCTCCGTGAACGCACAGGGGCGGCTTACCGATCCGAAGCAATTCGGCAACATCGTCGTACGCACCAATCCCGACGGTTCGATCCTGCGCTTGAGCGACGTGTCACGCCTAGAACTCGGCGCCCAGCTCTACCAGACGCTCGGCTCGCTCAACGGCCGTCCTGCGACGTTGATGATTCTCTATCAGACGCCTGACGCAAACGCGCTGACGACTGCAAAGAACGTCCGCGCGACGATGGCGGAATTGGCCAAAGCATTCCCGCCTGGTCTCCAATACGCTGTCGCGTACGACAGCACGCTGTTCGTCAAAGACTCGATCAAGGACGTGCTCAAGACGCTCCTTGAGGCGATTATCCTCGTCATCCTCGTCGTTTTCATATTTCTCGGCAGTTTCCGTTCGTCGTTCATCCCGATGCTCGCCGTACCGGTGTCTCTCATCGGCACGTTCATCGCGTTTCTTCCGCTCGGCTTTAGCATCAACACGCTGACGCTCTTCGGATTGGTCCTCGCTATCGGCATTGTAGTTGACGACGCCATCGTCGTTGTCGAAGGCGTCGAACATCACATCGAACAGGGGATGGATCCGCTGCCGGCCACCGAGCTTGCTATGAAGGAGCTCACAGGACCGATTCTCGGCATTTCGCTCGTACTGACAGCCGTATTTTTACCGTCCGCGTTTATCAGCGGAATCACCGGTCAGCTGTTCCGTCAGTTCGCGCTCACTATCAGCATATCGGTGAACCTCTCAGCGCTCGTCGCTCTTTCTCTGACGCCTGCTCTGTGCGTGCTCATCCTTCGCAAACGGCAGCGAATGCCCGGACCGCTAGGATGGTTCATCGACAAATTCAATGGCGTATTTGCCGTCGTGACCAATGGATATACCGGCATCCTTCGGATGATCTTGCGTCGCACGATTCTCGTGCTTGGAGTCCTTGCGGCATTTTACTTCGCCGTTGCATTCCTCGGAATGAAACTGCCGGCTGGATTCGTTCCCAACGAAGATCAGGGCGTCGTGTATGCCAACGTCCAATTGCCGTACGGCGCGTCGCTCGATCGCAACGCCGCCGTTCTCAGCAAGATGGAAGCGGACATCATGAAGGTTCACGGCGTTGCTGACGTCATCTCGCTCGCCGGATACAACCTGCTTACGTCGATTCAAACGCCGGACACTTCGAGCTTCATCGTCGTGCTCAAACCGTGGGATGAACGCAACAAAGAGCACTTGACGCTGCGAGGCATCGTCAAAGACATCGACGACAAAATGGCCGCGTATCCGCAGGCGGCAGCGTTTCCGTTTGTTCCTCCGACCATACCGGGGTTAGGCAACGCGTCGGGATTTGCGTTCGAACTGCAAGATAAGGGCGGCCACACCGTCAACGAACTTGCAGCCGTTGCTGATAAGGTCGTGGCTGAAGCGCGCAAGCGTCCGGAAATATCGGCGATCAACAACACGATGCGAACGTCGATTCCTCAGCTCGAACTGGATGTTGACCGCGAGAAGACAAAGTCGCTCGGCGTCGACGTCAGCGACGTCTTCAAGCAGTTGCAGGCGATGCTCGGCGGACTCGTTGTTGACGAATTCACCATGTTCAACCGGACGTGGGATGTCATGATTCAAGCCGAGCCCGACTTCCGCGCAAACCCGGCGAATATCTCGCAGATTTCCGTACGAAATTCGAGCGGCCAGATGGTGCCTTTGAGTGCCGTTACCAAGACGCGCCCCGGACTTGGTACCGATTTCATTCAGCGGTTCAACACGAACCGCGAGATCGAAATCTTCGGGTCGAATGCTCCGGGCTTCAGCACGGGACAAGCCATCAAAGCGATGCAAGAAGTTGCTGCGAAAGTGCTTCCGCCGGGCTACGGTTACGGCTGGTCAGGAACGGCGTACCAAGAAGTGGCTGTCGGCAACACGCAGACGATCATCTTCGTACTCTCGATCCTGCTCGTCTTTCTCGCGCTCGCCGCTCAATATGAAAGCTGGACGATGCCACTGGCAGTCATCCTCGGCGTTCCCCTCGGTGTGCTCGGCGGGTTCGTATCGGTATTGCTGTGGCGTCTTGACAACAATATCTACGTACAGATCGGACTGATCCTCGTGATCGGTTTGGCCGCGAAGAACGGCGTGCTCATCGTCGAGTTCGCGCGACATTTGCGCCATCAAGGCGAACCGATCGACGACGCAGCGATCGATGCCGCACGACTGCGTTTCCGGCCGATTCTGATGACGTCGTTTGCATTCATTATCGGCGTTATTCCCTTGATGTTCGCGCACGGAGCGGGTGCTGCGTCAAGACAATCGCTCGGATCCACGGTCTTTGCCGGGATGCTCTCCGCGACGGCTCTCGGAATTTTCTTCACCCCGACGCTGTTCCGGCTCGCGCAACGTTGGATCGAGCGTGGGAAGAAGCCGGCCGTTACCGTGACCTCGGGCGAGATCGAGCCCGAAACGGTGCTGGCGCAAACGCACGGAGAGCCGGTATGAAGCTTGCGCTGGTCTTCGCCGCAATCGTGCAAATCTTCGCGTCGTGCGTACCGCCCACGCCGTCGGCTCCACCTGATGCGCAGATGCCGCAAACATACCGCGGCGAGGCTTCGACTGCGTCGTCACTCGGCAATGTTCCGTGGCGTCAGCTCTACGATGATCCGGTCTTGCAAGACTTGATCCAGCGAGCGCTTGCGAGAAACTTCAACGTCGAGATCGCGTATACGTCGATTCTTCAGGCAGAAGCGAACCTGGGAATCACAGGGGCGAATCAGTCGCTCTTCGTCAACGGATTTCTTCAGGCTCCGTATACCGTCACCACCGGTGGCAACAAACCTCCGAGCCAACCGATAAATCAATTCTATCCGGAGGTCGGTCTCACAGCGCAGTATCAAGTGGACCTGTTCGGCAAACTCGCGTCGGCCACCGGCGCGGCGCGCAACGCATTGCTTTCGACCGAAGCTGCGAAGGATACCGTGCTCGCAACGGTCGTCGCTGACGTCGCAAGCGCGTACTTTGAGTTGCGCGAGTTGGACGATGTTCTTTCGTTCACCGAAAGCGCGATTACCGACCGCAAGGAGGCTGTTCGCCTGATGAATCTCCGAGTCTCGGCTGGTGAGTCGTCGCTGCAAGATCTACGTCAGTCTGAACAAGCGCTCTACGAAGTTACACAAAATCTTCCGTCGATCCGGCAGAGTATCGCCCAAACCGAGAATGCGCTCGCGGTACTGACCGGCGACTATCCGCACGATATCACCCGGGGTCGGCCGCTCCTGCAACAAGTTCGCATGCCCGATGTTCCGCAAACCGGTGTGTCCAGTGAACTATTGCAACGTCGCCCCGACATTCGTCAAGCAGAGTACGCGATCGCCGAAGGTGCGGGCAACGTCGACGTTGCTCGCAAACTGCTCTATCCGACGCTGACGCTCGGCGCCACCGCCGCAGTCGCCGGCCAAGTAGTGAGCGGCGTGTACCCGAACGCGCCCCCCTCCATCTCTGCGCTCGAAAGCGTAAATGGTGTATTTTACGGACCGCTTGGGCTATTCTCGATCATTCCGCAAATGCTGCAGCCGATTTTCAACGGCGGTCAAATCCGCTCACAAATTCACTTGGCGCAAGCGCAGCAACAGCAAATAACGGTATCGTATTTGCAGACGGTTCATCAAGCATTCGCGGAAGTGTCGAGCGACATTACGACCTACAATCAGTCGCGCCTTCGAACGGTGCAGTTGCAGAAGTATGAAGAGGCATCGCTCGATTCAGTACGCCTAGCAAATACGCGATACCAAAACGGCTACACGTCCTACTTAGAGGTTCTCGACGCTCAAACCCGGGGCTATCAAGCCCAAACGGATCTCGCGCAAGGACAGCTCAACGAACGTCTTGCGCTTGTGCAACTCTATCTCGCCCTCGGCGGCGGCTGGCAGCAGTCGCAGCAATAACTACAGCAGCAGGGAGTTCGATATGTCATGGTTAGTCGCCACATTGAAACAGTATCCTGAAATAGCCATTTTCTTATCGCTTGGGATTGGCTATTTTGTAGGGACAAAAAGCTACAAGGGATTTAGCCTCGGATCGGTGACCGCGACGCTCCTTGCCGCCATTGCAATCGGCCAACTCGGCATCAAAGTCTCAAACGATCTCAAGGCGGTCTTCTTTCTAATGTTCCTCTTTGCGATCGGAT
>JAMXLG010000364.1 GCA_024281135.1 Vulcanimicrobiia bacterium
GAACACTGCGGCTACAAGCCATGCGAGAATCATCAAGCCGAGCGGTCGTTCCGACGCGTTCCAACTACGCGCAAGGCAAAGCGGCGCCAGCACCCAGACGGGTAAAAGCGCCTCGGATTCCCAACGCAGACTTTCGTAAAGATGCGGATGCGCAACGGGGCCGGGAATGCGTCGCACGATCGTTCCGATATTTGCATCGGTGAATGCATCCACGCGCCCTATTGCAACATAAGGAACGATACTTGCAAGCACGGGCGTAAGAAGACCGGCCAAGACGGCCACCACGGCGCGACCCGCGCCTGGTGATGCGAGAACCGCAAAGATTGCGATGGCGAGGGCCGTCGGAATTGCGGTGACTTTCATGTCGATCGCGCATCCGGCAAGCACTGCTGCAAGGAACGTATTGCGAAGCGACAATTTGCGCGCGGAAAGGAACGGCGCAACGACGGCGAACGCCGTGGCCGAAAACGCGTTGACGAAAACTTCCGCTTCTGCTGAGGTCCCTTTATTGCTCGCGCTGAGTGCAATGCTCAAAAGCGCGGCAAAGACGCCGATGCGTTGACCGTCTTCGCCAAACGCGAAGCCGATGCGATACACGAAGTAGGCGGCGCAGAATCCGGCGATCAGAGAAGCAACGTGCAGCGAGAGCAGCGATACGCCGGTTATTCGCATCGCGAGCGCGAGCAGAGCAAAGAAGAGCGGCGGCTTCGCTTCCCAGGCGGTGATGTACGGCAAATGACCGTGTACCACCTCACGCGCAACGACGGCGTACAAACCTTCGTTCGCCGAGGCAATCGTGCGAAAGAAGTCCGGAAGATAAATGAAAACGGTCGCCGCGGCGAGCGCGGCGACGATCAATCGTGAAAGGGCGAGGTCAACCGGCTGCCGCTCGGTCGACGAGCCAAATGAGGCGTCCATCGTTCGGTGCGACGATTTGTGAGGGGAATTTCGACGGATCGTATGCGCCTTCGCGAACCTGCTTCAGCGTCCGCGCTTTCCCGGCGCCCTCGACGGCAAAAACGATCGTTCGCGCGTTGTTGATGACGCTCGGCGTCAACGTGATACGCCATTGCTTTTGCGACGAAGCGTAAACCGCCCGAACGAATGCCGCATCGTCCACGAGCGGGTCATTGCCTGGAAAGAGCGAGGCGGTATGTCCATCGGGACCCATTCCGAGCATGACCAAATCAAAACGCGGGCGTTCACCGAGGGCGTCGACGAGGTCATCGCGGTATGCCGAAGCGGCGTCGACCGGATCGGCCTCGCCGCGGATGCGATGGACGTTTGCATCAGGAATACCGACGGCCGTAAGAAATGCTTCGCGCGCCATTTTGTAATTCGATTGCGAATTATCCGGCGGCACACAGCGCTCGTCTCCAAAGAATACTTGCACGCTCTTCCAATCGAGCGCGGAGCGATACTTCGACGTCGCGAGTAACTGATAGGTCGTCTTCGGCGTCGTTCCGCCGGAAAGAGCAACGGTAAAACGTGAGCGCGCACGAATTGAATCCGCTCCGCATCCGACAAAAACATCGGCGAGCGCCTTTGCAACGTCCGCCGGTGTGTCCAAAACTCTGAGCTCGCCACTCTCTCGCGTCATGAAGGCTTCCGTTCGATGATGAGTTTCGCCATCGCAAGCGACTGCATGAAGACCTCATCCTGTGCATTGCTAAGGATCGCGCGCTCGATGAGGGAAGCGATGTCCATCGTGTGAAGCGGCGTGCACCGAACGGCTCGGCGTTTTGCTCCGGTGACTTCGAGGCAGACCGCATCGGGGTCGTCCTCGAGCACTTCGGCGGTAAATATGACGTTCGATGATTTCAGAACGACTCGAGAGAGACGCCGTGCCGATCCGTCGTGGGTCATACTGAAGTGAATGATGCCGCCGCTCGCGTTGCAGAATTCATCGGCTGCACAAGGCGTCCATCCGAGCCGGCTCGCCAGCCATCCGAGGAGATAGTACATCTCCGCTTCCGAACCGCCGGCAACGCTCACTTCGCGCAGCTTGCTCAACTCTTCGAGAAACTCCGGCTCGTCGAAGAACTCAGCGATAAGCTCTTGCCATGCCGCTAACCGCAAGTACGAGACGTCTTGAACGACGATGTCCGGATGGTTCGTGACAAAAGCCATGAGATCTCGCATCGCGCTTTCATCGTTCCGAATAGCCGAGCTGCTTACGACGATCGTATCTGCGATTGTCGCGAGCGCAACGAAACGGGCGTCGTGCTGGATTTCGGTTGCGATCCACGCAAGCACGATGGGCGCTTCGGGAAGTGCGAGCATAGAAAGCGCAGACGCCAGTTCGCTTGCGTTGCTGCCGTGGACGCCGATTTCGACCCATTCGCCACGCGCCATCGAAGGCTCGGCGTGCTGATCGCCTTCGTTCTTCGTTCCGTCGAAGAGTAGTACGCGTGAAGGATGCTTGGCGGCGATCGCGTGCGTGCGCTCCGTGACCAATGATGCAACCGATGGGTTTTCAAAAAAGATCGCGAACGTCATCGTCGCGGCTTTCATCGCGGCGTCACCGTGACGCGCTGCAGTAAGCTCCTCGACGATCGGATGAACGTCGAGGCTCATAGGTCGCGCCAGCCGGGGAAGAGTTTCATTGCGGATTCCGGGCCTTCGGATCCGGCCGCGTAATTCGGGAACGTAAAGTCTTTCGTGTTCTGCCAGACTTCCAACACCGGCATCACGATCTCCCAGGCGCGCTCGACGGCATCCCACCGCGTGAAGAGCGTTTGATCGCCGCGCATCGCATCACCGATCAATCGTTCGTATGCGGGCGGCGACTGCACGCCGAAGCCCGTGCCGTAGTTGAAGTCCATAAAGACGCTTCGGATATGGCTCTTCGGACCTGGAACTTTCGCTGAGAAGCGCATCGTCACGCCCTCCTCAGGTTGGATCTTCATGACGAGCACGTTCGGCTCGATCTTGTCCGTCGTCTCGCCGTAGATACGATGCGGAATCGGTTTGAACGTCACTGCAATCTCGGACGTCTTTTTTGCAAGCCGCTTGCCGCTGCGCAAATAGAACGGCACGCCTGCCCAACGCCAGTTCTCGATGAAGAGCTTCACGGCCGCATACGTTTCCGTATTCGACTGCGGATTGACGTCGGGCTCTTGGCGATACCCGATCACGGGTTTCCCGTCGATGTCGCCCGGTCCGTATTGTCCGCGCGCTGACATGTTCCACACGTTAGTGATATCGGGAGGCTCGATCGCGGTGAGCACCTTCGCTTTCTCGGCGCGGATCGCATCGGCGTCGGGGCTGACCGGTGCTTCCATGGCAACGAGCGCGAGCAGATTCATGACGTGATTCTGGATCATGTCGCGCAGCGCGCCTGCGTTGTCGTAATAGCCGCCGCGCAATTCGACGCCGATGTCTTCGGCAGCCGTGATTTGCACCGAGTCGACGTAGTTGCGATTCCAGACCGGTTCGAAAATCGTGTTGGCGAAACGAAGCGCCATGATGTCCTGCACCGGCTCTTTGCCGAGGTAGTGATCGATTCTATAAACGGCGCTCTCGGGAAAAACGCGATCGACCGTTGTTTGCAACGCCCGCGCCGAGTCCAAGTCCGTCCCGAACGGCTTCTCGATGATGATGCGCGCCCAGCCTTCTTGCCCTTCGTGCGGATTGAGGTCCGCCTCTTTGAGGTGATCGATGATCACGGGAAAGAGTGACGGCGGGGTAGAGAGATAGAAGAGACGATTGCCTTTCGTTCCGAGGTGTTCGTCATTATCGCGCAACCGTTGCGCGAGCTTCGCATAACAATTGTGATCGTCGAAGTCCGCGCTGATATAGCTTAACCGCTTTGCAAAATCGTCCCAGACCGCACCCTGCGGTTTGGCATCGTCGGGCGCGAAGATGTCGAGCTGGTCCTTGCAGTATTTCCGAAATTCGTCGTCGCTGTACTGAGTGCGCGAGAATCCGACGATTGCGAACTCGTTCGGAAGAATCCCGCGCACCCGCAACGTGTACATGGCTGGAAGCAGCATGCGCTTGAAGAGGTCGCCGCTCGCTCCGAAAAACACGGTGGAGCAGGGATCGGTGATGCGATCGGTCTGCAGCCCAGCGCGGAGCGGATTGGCGAGGCCCTTCCCATCGGGTGAAACGGTAGCTACTGCATCAGCCATCTGCACTATCCTACGCTCGTGCCGAGAGCGCGTCGTCGACGGCGCCGATAAGCGCACGCAATGCGCTCTCGGTGTCGCCTTTCAAGTGGATACGCGCGCCACGGCGCTTGCGCTTATCGAGCGATTGAAGATCGCCGAGCGCCTGCGCCGCCAGCAGCGTACGGAAGCCGACGTTCATTCCGGGAATCGGTGGATCGCTCGGTTCGTCGCCGGTAATTTGCAGCATGACCGCCGAGTTCGGGCCGCCCTTATGAAGTTGTCCCGTCGAGTGAAGGAATCGTGGACCAAAGCCGACAGTCGTTGCGACATGCTCGGCGTGGCGAATCTTCAAGCGCAGTTCGTCAAGCAAGTCGGTGTGGTTTTGATTCCGGCTAATGTACGCGCAGATTGCAACGTAGTCGTCCACGCACAGTTGGCCGAAAACGTAGCCGAGCGCGTCAGGCACCGTTTTACAATCGAGATTTTTGCTGCCGGCAAGATACGTAACGTCGAAGTGTTCGCCCCTGACGTTCGCTGCCGGTTCCGGGATCGAACCCTGCGACGCGTATTGCTCGAGCAGTGCCTTCGTGTTGTCTTTCGATTCTTGCACGTTCGGCTGATCGAATGCATTGATCCCGAGGATACTGCCCGCAGCCGCCGTGGCGATTTCCCACGTGTAGAATTGCTCGCCGAGATCGTATTCGTCGTTCATCGCAAGACGAATGACGGGGAATCCCGCGTTTTCGAGGGCACGCATTTTCTCGTCCACGCCCGGCGTCGGATCGGGCAAGTTCGAACCGACATACACGAAGACGCGATCGTGTCCGTAGACCTCGTGCGAACCGAGTTCCTCGCCTTCGATCGGTATGATGCCCTTGCCGAGCTTTCCGGTTGATTCCGCAATCAGCTGCTCCGCCCACGCGCCGAATGCCGCGACGTCGGGATGCGTGACGATCGTAAGTTTGTCGCGGCCACCGTGGGCGAGCGAGCCGATCGCTGCACCAAAACGCACGCCCGGTGCATCCTTCGGATCGACCGTTTTATCGTTTGCGTGCATTCCGCCGAGACCACGGTCGAGCAGCAGCTTCACATCGTAACCAGCGAGCGCAGCTGGAACCATGCCGAAGAAGGAGAGCGCGGAATAGCGGCCGCCGATATTCGGATCGTTTTCAAAGATGCGGCGGAACTTGTGCCCGCGCGCAACGTCGACCATCTTCGTACCCGGATCGGTGATCGCGATAAAGCGGTCTCCGGCTTTTTCCGCGCCGAACCGCTTCGCAATTTTCTCATAATAGTAGGCGAAGAACGCGTTCGGTTCGGTCGTCGTGCCGCTCTTACTCGCGACGATGAAGAGCGTTTGATCGAGATCGAGTTTCTCGTCGAGATCTTCGATCTGGGTCGGAGCCGTAGAATCGAGCACGTGCAGTTGCGGCCATCCCTCGTTATGGCCGAACGTGTCGGCCATAACGTCCGGTGCGAGCGAGCTTCCGCCCATGCCGAGGACGACGACGTGATCGAATTCGCGTTTGATTTCCTGAGCGAATGTCAGCAGGTCGGGAACGTGCTCCATGAGATGCTGCGGAATATCGATCCACCCGAGCGCGTGTTTAATGATGTCCGCGGCCTGTGGATCGTTCGTCCACGGCGACGGATCTTTGGCCCACAGCTTCTTGAGGAAATCGCCCTGCGCGAGTTTATCGAGCGACGCTTGATACTCTTGCTCGTGCTTGCGGAGATGCAGTGAGACGCGTTCGGCACCCGCTTTGAGCTGGTTTTGCTTGTACACTATTGCACCGAGCAGCGCAGCGAAGGAATCGGAGAACGACGCGACGCCATCGATCGTCAGTTGATGCGTAACATCGAAGAGCGAAATGTTCGCCTCTTGGAGCTGCTTCATGACGTTGCGCGCTTCATCGACGCCGGTTTCAATGGTGTCCGCGACGACTGTGCCGTGATCGAGCAACGCATCTAACGTGTTCGGAGGCATCGTGTTGATGGTGTTCTTTCCGATGACCGGTTCCACGTACATCAGATCCGGATACGACGGATTCTTCGTCGAGGTGCTCGCCCACAGCGGACGCTGCACTTGCGCGCCGGCATGGCGAACCTTCGAAAAGTCGCCGCCCTCGAAGATCTCCTTGAACCGCTGGTACGTGAGCTTGAGATTCGCAGTGCCGGCTTTGCCGAGTAACGCCTGAAGCTTCGTTTCGCCCTTGTCGATTCGAGCTTGCAGCAGCTTATCAACGGCCGTGTCGATGCGGCTGACGAAGACCGAGTTCACCGAGCGAATCTTATCGACCGGTTTGCCCTCGGCCACGCGCCGCTCGAGTCCTTTGATGTAAGCGCGCGCGGTCTTTTCGTACATCTCGATCGAGAAGATCAACGTGACGTTGATGTTGATCCCTTCATAAATGCACTGCTCGATTGCCGGAACGCCTTCGTTCGTGCCCGGAATCTTCACCATTAGATTTGGACGGTTGACGCGTTCCCAGAGATGCTTCGCATTGACGATCGTGCCTTCGGTGTCGTGGGCCAGCAGCGGCGACACCTCAAGGCTGACGAAGCCGTCGTTTCCGCCGGCGGAATCAAAGACGCCGCGGAAGGCGTCGCATGCCGTTTGGATATCTTGTACTGCGAGATCCCAGAACAGTTTGTCAGGATCGTTCTCTTCCTGGATCAGCGTACGCAGCTGCTCGTCGTAATCGTTTCCGGTTCCGATCGCCTTTTCGAAGATCGTCGGATTGCTCGTCATGCCGCGCAGGCCGAGATCGATCAGACGCTTGAGTTCGCCGGAGGTAAACATTCCGCGCCGGAGATTGTCAAGCCATACGCTCTGTCCGGCGGCCAGCAGTTGTTGCACTTGATTCACGATGATCTCCTAGCGAGTTGCAAGAGCGAATTTGTCCATCGCGACTTGCGCGATGTTCTCAGGGGTAAAACCGAACGCTTTCGCGATCGCCGCCGCGGGCGCCGAACGCCCGAACTGGTCGATTCCAAATGCGAAACCGCGATCACCAACCCATTGTTTCCAGCCGAACGTTGCACCGGCTTCGATCGACATGCGCGCCGTAACCGATGGGGGCAGCACGCTATCCCGATATGGATCGGGTGCTTCTGCGAAGAGTTCCCAGCACGGCATCGAGACGACCCGCGTCGCTACGCCTTTGCCGTCTAGGATCTTCTTCGCATCGATTGCAAGCGCGACTTCCGAACCGGTCGCGATAAGAATGAGATCCGGTGTTCCGTCTGCATCGGCGATGACGTACGCGCCGCGCGCAACGTCCGCATTACGCTGACCGAGGAACGGCACTTTTTGACGCGTGAGGACGAGCGCCCACGGGCAGCCACTCTTCGGATCGATCGCAAGTTTCCATGCTGCTTCGGTTTCGACGGCATCGGCTGGGCGAACGACACGAATGACCGGCATGGCCCGCAACATAGCGAGTTGCTCTATCGGTTCGTGCGTCGGCCCGTCTTCGCCGAGGAACACGGAATCGTGCGTAAACACGTAAATCGCGTGCAGTCGCGAGAGCGCGGCCAGCCGCACCGCCGGCTTCATATAATCAACGAAATTGAAGAACGTCGCGCAGAACGGCATCAAACCGCCGTGCAGCGCAATTCCGCTCGTCGCCGCTGCCATCACGTGCTCGCGAACGCCGTAATGAATGTTTCGACCGGCGTAGTTGCCCGGTTCGAAATCGCCCTGTCCTTTGAGGTACGTCTTCGTCGAGGGATCGAGGTCCGCGGATCCGCCCACGAGTTCCGGCAGCGCCGCGGCAATCGCATTCATCGCGCTGCCGCCGGAATCGCGCGTCGCGACGTTTCCGTTTTCTTCCGTAAACACCGGCCACGGAAGCGATGCGGGCAAGTCGCCGCGCAAGATGCGCTCGAGTTGCACAGCGAGTTCGCCGTTTTTCGACTTCCACTCGTCGTACGCGCGCTGCCATTGCGCTTGCTCCTGCGCACCTTTGTCTACGAACGAGCGGTAGAATTTCAGGACGTCATCGGGGACGTAAAAGTCCGGCTCTAACGGCCAATCCAGAAGTTCTTTCGTCTTTTTGACGTTGTCGGCGCCCAGGGGCTCGCCGTGCGCTTTGAACGTATCTTGGAGCGGAGACCCGTAGCCGATGTGCGTGCGAATCGCGATCATCGACGGACGGTCCGTGACGTTCTTCGCGATTTGAATCGCTTCGGCAACCGCATCAACGTTATTTGCGTGATCGACGTCGATGAATTGCGTATGCCAGCCGCTTGCGTCGAAGCGAGCGCAGGGGTCGTCGGTGAACGTCACGTCCGTCGGGCCGGCGAGCGACACCTGATTGTCGTCGTAAAGCACGATCAACTTTCCGAGCTTCAAGTGTCCGGCGAGCGAGATCGCTTCTTGGCTGATGCCTTCCATTAAATCGCCGTCACCTACGAGCGCGTAGGTGTAGTGGTCGACGATCTTCGCATCGCCGCGATTGTACGTTGCGGCGAGATGAGCTTCTGCGATCGCCATCCCAACGGCATTTCCGATGCCCTGTCCCAGGGGGCCGGTCGTTGCCTCGACGCCGGCGGTGTGCCCGGTTTCCGGATGACCGGGCGTCTTGCTGCCCAATTGCCGGAACGCTTTGATATCGTCCAGCGTCAGGTCATAGCCGGTGAGGTAGAGCAACGAATAGAGCAGCATCGAGCCATGCCCAGCTGAGAGAACGAAGCGGTCCCGGTCGAACCAATGAGGGTCTTTGGGATTGAACTTGAGATGACGCGTCCAGAGCGCGTAGGCCATCGCGGCGGCGCCCAACGGCAGTCCGGGATGCCCCGAGTTCGCCTTTTGCACCGCATCGACCGATAGAAACCGGATCGCATTGATGCGTTGTTCATCGACGGGCGAGTTCGGCACGGTTGCTCCTCCGCAAAGCGATAAACGGGACCCGATAATTCGCTCCCATGTAGACCTCTTACCCCTAAACGTCACGGTTGGTTGTGTTCACGAAATCGCCTCGCGAGCCAGGTAGCAACAGTCCGCTAGCGTATCGGTAGGCCGGAATGAACATCGACGTGGCGCGGAAGCGCATCGAAGCATTGGCTGCGGGCAACGGGGACGTGCGCGGCTCGGAGGGGGACGTCGTCGACGAAGTGATCGACGGCCTCGATCGCGGTGAGTTGCGCGTTGCGGAACCGTCGAATGGCGATTGGCGCGTCAACGCGTGGGTGAAGCAGGCGATACTGCTGTACTTTGCACGCCGCGATGTCGAGTGGATAGGCGACCGCGATACCGATCCTGTCGTCTTTTTCGACAAGCTTCCGGTGAAGCGCAATTATAAGGAACTCGGCGTACGCGCGGTGCCGCCCGGCGTCGCGCGCTACGGCAGCTTCCTCGGTCGCGGCGTGATTCTGATGCCGGGTTACGTCAACATCGGCGCGTACGTCGATGAAGGGTCGATGGTCGATACGTGGGCAACGGTCGGATCGTGCGCGCAGATCGGCAAGGGCGTGCATCTCTCGGGCGGCGTGGGTATCGGCGGCGTTCTGGAACCGCCGCAAGCCGCGCCCGTTATTATTGAAGACGGCGCGTTCATCGGCTCGCGCTGCATCGTCGTCGAAGGCGTGCGGGTCGAGCGTGAAGCGGTGCTCGGTGCGGGCGTGGTGTTGACGGCGAGTACGCCGATTGTCGACGTTCGCAACGCGACGGCGGCTACGACCAAGGGCAGCGTTCCCGCCCGTGCCGTCGTGATTCCGGGGACGATTCCAAAAGCGTTTCCCGCCGGCGAGTTCGGCGTTCCGTGCGCGCTCATCATCGGCACGCGAAGCGAAGCGACCGATCGCAAGACGTCGCTCAATGCGGCGCTGCGCGACTACGAGGTAGCAGTCTAACTTGAATCCCCGCGTTCTCGATATTCCCGGCTCTCTCATCCGCGAAGTCGCGAGCAAAAGGCGTGCGACGTCCATCGATCTCGGCTTGGGAGAACCGTCACTCAAACCGAACCCCGAGCACTTCGCCGCGGCGTTGAAGTACATCAACGAACACGGCATCAAGTACACGCATAATGCGGGTGAAGCTTCACTACGCGAAGCGATTGCGCGGCATTACGACTACCCCGGCATGCACAACAGCTCGAACGTGTGCATTACGACGGGATCGCAGGAGGCGATGTATGTCGCCCTCAAAACGCTGCTCGATCCGTCGCGCGACGAGCTACTAGTCGTCGATCCGTCGTTTCCGTCGTACGTCAAGATGGCGATGCTCGAAGGCGTTTCGGTGCGCACGATTGCGATGTCTGAAGAAGACGACTTTGCGTACGACGCGGAGCGCATCGTTTCGGCGATTTCCGACCGCACGCGCGCCATCGTCATCTGTTCACCGAACAACCCTACGGGTCGCGTGATCGATCGCACGCAGGCCGACGCGCTCGTTTCGGCGCTCGAACGCCGCCCCGGCGATCCGGTTTGGTTGATTCACGACGAAATCTATCGCGAACAGACCTTCGTCGAAAACGAAGCGTACCTCGCCGAACGCTATTCTCACACGATCGTGACGAACTCGGTTAGCAAGAGCAATGCGCTGACCGGCTTGCGTCTCGGCTGGATCATCGCGCCGCACGAGTTCGTTCAACAAGCCATCAAGACCCATGCATGGGTGACGTCGTGTGCGGACACGTTCGCGCAACACGTTGCGCTAAACGTTTTTACGACGCTCGGCGGCGTGAACGAACATGTGTCGTGGTATCGCGCGCAGTGGGCGGGCGTCATCGAAGCGCTCGACGCAAGCGGCTTGCGATACATCAAGCCAGAGGGAAGCTTCTACGCATGCGTTCGGCTCCCACAAGGCATCGCGTCACTTGACGGCGCGCTACAACTTCTCGAGGATCACGACGTGCTCGCGATCCCCGGCGCAGCCTTTGGTGAATCGTTCGAAGGGTGGCTGCGTCTCAGTTGGGTGGCACCGCTCGACCGCGTTCGCGAAGGCGTGCACCGGATCGCGAAGTTCGTGACGGAGTTCGTTTAGGGAGATTCCCTAAGCTTGTAAGAGCCGGGTAACGCCTGTCGCAGTCGTCATCAACTGGGCGTAAGCATCGGGCATGGCGACGAGCGTGTGGAGTTTGCGCTCCGAATCCGATCCCGGTTCCACCGAATACGCGAGCAGACGTACGTCCGCGAAATCCGGGATCGAGAGGACGATGTGATCCATCGTCAACTCGCCGACGGCCGG
>JAMXLG010000365.1 GCA_024281135.1 Vulcanimicrobiia bacterium
CACACGCTTCGGCATTCGTTCGCAACGCATCTCGTCGAAAACGGGGTCGACCTCGAAACCGTACGCGAGCTGCTCGGGCACGAGAGCCTCGCGACGACCGGCGTCTACCTGCAGTTGGCAATGGGCCACAAGCGCCGCGCGTACGACGAGGCCCACCCGCGCGACCGCATTGCCGATCGGAAGATCTAGGGAATGGCAAAAGCGTAGACGTTCCCGCCCTCGTCCGCCGCATAGACGCCCGACGGCACCACGACCATTGACGCGTCGATATAGGACGAAACGTGATAGCTCCAAAGCGTTTTGCCGGTGTGTAAATCTAATGCCGTAAAATTACGATTCAGGCCGACAAATCCGACGCCTCGCACCAAAGCGACGTAGCCGACCAGGCGATTGCGCATCGTGCGGCTCCAGAGGATCCGTCCGCCCATGCCCATCCCTTGCAGCTGGGAATGAAAGCCGGGGAAGACCTCGTCCGGTTTTACGACCGTGAGCAAACAGTAGTCGCCCGAAACGGCGGAGTTGTCGTTCTTGTAAAGCCCGGAGCCTTCGACGATCGTACTCCCGTCCGTCGACGGCGTTGCAAAACCACCCAACCACGAGGGAAAGCGGGCAAAAGGATTGAGGTCCGTAATCCATTCGAGTTTGCCGGTCTCTTGGTCGACTGCGTAGAGCCGCCCGTTCTTATTCATGAAGTGCGCACGTCCGCCAAAGAGCATCACACCACCACCCGTGTCCGAATCGTAATACGAGTGTTTCACCGCAACGATGCTCCAGACGGGCTTACCGTCGAGCCCGAGTGCGACGGCGCCGTTTGCGGTCGGCACCGGTTCCTGGCAGGTGTTCCCCGTGCCGAAAATTAGGTGCGCGCCATCAAAAGCAATCGCACCCCAAACCGATCCTCCTTCGTGATGCCGGGGATCGACGTTCCATTTCCACTCAATCTTGCCCGTCGACTCATCCAAAGCGGTAATCCCACCCCGCACACAGAGCGGTGGGTCACCGCGCGCTCTGCCGATATACACCCGTCCACCGACTACGACCGGCGCCGCGCGCAACGTGCCATGAATTCCCTGACGCCATGCGACGCTGCCGTCCAGCAGCCTTAGCGCGAAGAGGTGTGACGGCCGCAAGTGATTCGGTTGCGCGTTGCCCACGATGACCAAGCCCGTGTCCGGATCGATCGTTGGCGTCATTTGCGCTGTGGCGCCCATCACAAATCGCCAGAGCTCGCGCCCGTCTTTAGCACGAAAATCGTAGACGATCGAGCCAATCTTCGTAAATTTAGTCCCTCGGGTGACGACGATCACGTTCCCGGCATAGGCCAGTGGGCTGGCGAAAATCTCGTCGCCGAGTTCTTTCCGCCAGCGTAGGCGGAGCTTTGAGACGGTCGTCGGGGAGAGCTGCGTTAGGCCGCGCTCAAATCCCGTGCGCTGATAATCGCGTGCAAACGTCGTCCAGTTGTCTTGCGCACCAACGACCTCTCGTCCCAAATCACGAACGAATGGCACCTCCGCGCTTGGGAGAGCCTCCGGATGCGAACTGCAACCCGTGGTTCCAAGGGCCGAAAGATAGGCGACAACGACGAAAAGCCAAGCATCGGGCCGATCTAACCCCTTCTTCTTCATACGCACCGCGCGCAAACGCGGGTTTCGCTCAGTGGCTCGACGGTAGGGCAAAAGCGTAGACGTTGCCGCCGGCGTCCGCTCCGTAGACGCCCGACGGCACCACGACCATCGACGCATCGATATAAGACGAAACGGGATAGCTCCAAAGCGTTTTGCCGGTGTGCAAATCCAAAGCCGTAAAATCACGATTCAGACCGACAAATCCGACGCCTCGCACCAAAGCTACGTAGCCGACCACGCGATTCTGCATCGAGCGTGTCCACAGAATCCGTCCGCTCATGCCCATCCCCTGCAGCTTTGAATATACGCCGGCAAAGCTCTCGTCGGGTTTTTCGACCGTGAGCAAACAGTAGTCGCCCGAAACGGCGGAGTTGCCGTTCGTGTAAAGCCCGGAGCCTTCGACGATCGTATCCCCGTCCGTCGACGGCGTCGCAAAACCACCCATCCACGAGGGAGGCCCGGCAGACGGATTGAGGTCCGTAGTCCATTCGAGTTTGCCGGTCTCTTGGTCGACTGCGTAAAGCCGCCCGTTCTTATTCATGAAGTGCGCACGCCCGTGATAGAGCATAACGCCGCCGCCCGTGTCCGAATCGTAATACGAGTCTTTCACCGCAACGATGTTCCAGACGGGCTTACCGTCGAGCCCGAGTGCGACGGCACCGTTTGCGGTCGGTACCGGTTCCTGGCAGGTGTTCCCCGTTCCGAAAATTAGGTGCGCGCCGTCAAAAGCAATCGCACCCCAAACCGATCCTCCTTCGTTAGGCTGAGGATCGACGTTCCAGTTCCACTCAATCGTGCCCGTCGACTCATCCAGAGCGGTAATCCCACCCTGCAGACACTCCGGCTCGTCACCGCCTGCTCTGCCGACATAGACCCGTCCACCGACCACGACCGGTATCGCGCGCAACGTGCCCTGAATTTGCTGACGCCATGCGACGCTGCCGTCGAGCAGCCGTAGCGCAAAAAGGTATGACGGCTTCTTTTTGTCCCGTTGCGCGTTGCCCACGATGACCAGGCCGGCCTCGGGATCGATCGTCGGCGTCATTTTCGCTCCCGCGCCCATCGCAAATCGCCAGAGCTCGCGCCCGTCTTTGGCCCGAAAATCGTAGACGATCGAGCCCACCTTGGCAGATTTGGCGGTCCCCCGGGTGACGATGATGATGTTCCCCGCATAGGCCAACGGGCTCGCGTAAATCTCGTCGCCGACGTCTTTTCTCCAGCGCAGCTGGAGCTTTGAGACGGTCGTC